>JAVWRA010000018.1:2136-24317 GCA_036635095.1 Ruthenibacterium sp.
ACAACGGATTATGATGCAGCAATCGGCGAAAAGACAATCAAAATCACACAGCTTGAAGCGGAAATCAACACCACGCAAATAGAGCTTGCGGCGAGCAATGAAGCGCTGAAAAGCACGGATGCACAGCGTCAGGCAGAGCGCGGCAAGGAGGACGCAAGCATCGAAATCATTGCAAAACAGGCGCAGGCGCAACGCGCCGTTTACGACAATCAGATTGCACAGGCGCAAAATACGGCGAATGATTCCAAAAAAGAACGCGATGTGCTGTTGCAATTCAAAGAAAACCCGATTTTAACCGCCGAGCGCAATGGTGTAATTGTGAAACTCGGCTATGCGCCCGGCGCGATGAGCGAGGCGAGTACGCCACTTGCGGAAATTGGAGAAAGCGATAAAAAGAAACTTGTTTTACAGGTAGACCCGATGGATATTGCCGATGTGGAAATTGGACAGGAGGTTTCTTTTTATGTGGACGCCTATCCGGATGCCACTTTTTACGGCACAGTGGAATCGAAGTCACATTTGCAGGGAGAAAGCGGAAAATTCGACGTCACAGTTGCGTTTTTGCCGCAGGAGCAAACGCTTTTGGACGGTATGGGCGCGAATGCCACTTTGATTGTCAAGCAGAAAAAAGATATTCTAACCTTGTCAAACAAGGCTGTTTTGTTTGAGGACGGCAAAAGTTTTGTTCTGTGTGCAGACGAAAAAAGCGCACTGCAAAAAAAGGAAATCACAACAGGTTTTTCCAATGGACGGCTGACGGAAATTGTGAGCGGACTTGCCGACGGCGACACGGTTGTCGTGGAGGAACGCTATGAAGACGCGTGAACTGTTGCGTCTGGTGTGCCTCAACACACTGCAAAATAAAGGCAAAGTGCTGCTCACAAGCCTTGGCATCATTGTGGGTACTGCCACGATTGTGTTGGTAATTGCCATCGGTCAAGGGGCGAAAAATGATGCTGAAGCGCAGTATTCCGGCTTATCTGCCGACACGGTTTACATCAATCTTGATTACAAAAAAATGGACGGAAATTTCGATGCGTCCAAACTTGAAAAACTCGATGAAACGATGATGGAAAAGATGCGGACGGAAAATCCGTACCTGAAAAACATCTGTATCCGCAGCGAAACGAATCAGGAAGTGCGCGCCGGAAAAAGCAAAGAATACACCGGCATTGCAGGCATCAGCGCAGAATATGCCAATGTGTTTTCACTCTCGATTTGCGAGGGCGATGACTTTTCGCAGGAGGATTTTGAAACCGGCGAAAATGTGGCGGTAATCGGCTATGGTCTTGCCGAAAAATATTTTGCGGACGCACAGCGCGCCGTCGGTCAACGCATCAAAATAGGCGAAACGCGGTTTGTGATTCTTGGCGTGTTGATGCGCAATGAGGACGGTTTGCAGGGCGTCAATCACGACGAAACCATCTATCTGCCTTACCAAACCATGCTGAAAAACAAGCTGGACAGCGCATATTCCGTGCCACAGATTACCGCCAAAGTGACTGCGCTCAAAAATGTGAAAAAGGCGATGGCAAGGATGCAAGGCTCGCTTGATTACTATCTTGAAAACAGCTCGTTTTACGTGGTGGAGGACGCCGGCAGCCGCATCGATACGGCGACAAAATCGGCGCGCACGATGAGTATGCTGCTCATTTCCGTGGCGTTGATTGTCCTTACGGTGGGCGGCATCGGCATCATGAATGTGCTTTTTGTCACCATCAAGGAGCGCACGCGTGAAATCGGCGTACTGAAAGCACTCGGCTGTCCTGCCAAAGAAATTCTGATGCAGTTTTTGCTGGAATCCGTTTTTATCGGTGTCATTGGCGGCGTTGCGGGCATCATGGTCAGTGGCATCGGTTTGTGGCTGATGCAATATTTCGAGATGCCGCTTGCGCCGTCGCTGCAAGGCGTGTGTATTGCCTTTTTATTTGCGGTATTCACGAGCGCCGCATTCGGCTTTTATCCCGCATATCAAGCGTCACGGCTCAAACCGGTAGACGCACTCTCTTATGAATAAAAAAGAAAGAAGATTTTACAATGAAAAAACTACTCACATGGATACTGGCAGGTGCTTTGGCGCTGTCGCTCACAGCTTGCACAAAAGAAAATTCCGCGCAGACAAATTCCGAACCGAAAGCAGAGAGTGCGTCTTATTTTGGAAAAATCACATCAGTTGCCGGCAATGAAATTGAAATCAACCTTGCCAAAGAACCGGAGATGCCGCAGCAGTCGGAAGCGCCGCAAGAGGAGGGAGATACCACAGCAGCAGCCACAATGACCCCCGCATTTGTGACAGACGCAACCGGCGGCGCAGGCGCGGCACAGCGCGTGGAAGTGGAATATACAGGCGAGATGAAATCGTTTGTGATTCCGGCAGGAATGCCCCTCAAAGATGCGCAGGGGAATGAAAAACAGCTTTCGGACATCAAAAAAGGCTCTATTATGAATGTGTTTGCCGATGAAAAAGGCACAGTGACGGAAGTTTTTCTCTATGAATAAAATGTTGGAGCTGACGAAAATCAACAAAGAATACCACATGGGCGAAAACCGGCTGCATGTGCTGAAAGACATCACATGCACGGTGGAGACAGGCGAATTTGTCTCCGTTTTAGGCGCGTCCGGCTCCGGAAAATCGACACTGATGCACATTATCGGCTGCATGGACACCGCCGACAGCGGCACCTATCATCTGGATGGGCAGAACGTTATGTCGTATACAGAAAGGCAGCTTGCGGCACTGCGCAATGAAAAAATCGGGTTTATCTTTCAAAAATATCACTTGTTACCGCAGTATACAGTGCTGCAAAATGTCATGATGCCGCTTTTGATACGTGGGCTTTCCACAGAGGAAGCTATGCCGATTGCACAAAAAAACATTGCGCATGTCGGCATGGAAACGCGCAGTACCCACAAGCCGCAGGCGCTTTCCGGCGGACAGCAGCAGCGCGTGGCAATTGCGCGCGCGCTTGTAACGCGACCGGCGCTTTTGCTTGCCGACGAGCCGACCGGCGCGCTTGACGCTGCCACAGGCAATGAAATTTTGCAGCTTTTCAAGGAACTGAACCGCGCGGGCAACACCATTATCCAAATTACGCACGACAGGCATGTGGCGCAGGCAGGCAAACGAGTGGTGCATTTGGAGGACGGCGTTTTGTACGAGTAAAACCCGCCTTTGCAATTTTTTACGGAGATTCAGAAAACAGGATGGCTCTTTCGGATAATGCTTGAAGCTGATGATGTCGCCGCCGTCATTCGCCTAAAAAACCGACCGCGGGTCACTTTATAAAAAGTTTCACCTTTTTCGTTTGTTTTTCTTTACAAAATGCGCAAATTAGGCTACAATTTAGCCAACGAAGGCAATGATGAAAAGGAGGCTGTTTATGAGGACGAAAGAGCAACTGGGCGGACTGTATGCCGCCAGCGTAACCGCTTATGATGCAAACGGCGCAATTGACGGTGCGGCGATGCAAAAAGTGATGCGGCGGAATCTTGCCGAGGGCGGCGTGGGTTTATTTGTCGGCGGCAGCAGCGGCGAATGTTTTATGTTGACACAGGCAGAGCGCATTGCGTGTTTTGAAGCGGCTGCCGCATTGAAGGGCAGTGCCGTGTTGATTGCGCATGTGGGCGCCATCGGCACAGACGAAGCGGTGTGCTACACAAAAGCCGCCATGGAAAAAGGGTTTGATTTTGTTGCTTCCACAGCGCCGTTTTACTACAGTTTTTCGCCCAAACAAATTTGCCGTTATTTTTATGACCTCAGCGATGCCGCAAATGCACCGGTGCTGATTTATAATTTTCCCGGCAACACCCATTGCGAATTTGATTTATCCAATGCGGACTATGTGGAATTGCTGAAAAGCGGCGCAATTTTAGGCGTAAAGCAGACCAATTACAATCTGTTTCAGTTGGAACGCATGATGAATTTGAATCCTGACCTTGTGGCATTTAACGGATACGATGAGACGATGCTCGCGGGGCGCGCACTTGGCGCCATCGGTTCTATCGGCAGTACGTTTAATATGATGATGCCGCATTACAAGAAAATTTTCGACCTTTACAATGAAAACAAACACGAAGAAGCGCTGCTTTTGCAGCACAAAGCCAACAACTGTATGGAGGCAATGTGCCGCGTGGGGTTGATATCCGCCATCAAATATGTGCTGGGAAAACAGGGATGCCCCGTCGGAGAGGCGCGCCGCCCGTTCACGCCGCTGAGCGAGGAACAAAAGCAGCTTGTTGACGCGGTATTGGCGGAAAATTTAGTTCTCGGCTGATGTTAAAAACGAATCCCCGCCGTTGCAAACGAATTTTGTTTGCAACGGCGGGGATTTTTGCTTTTGTTATCGTGAAAATAAAGAACGTGTATGCGCCGGTTCTTCCGCTGTACAGGCGTCAAGCAGATAGTTGTAGACACGCTGCATGGCGTCCGGCTGTACGGCTTCGAGAGTATCCCGAAAACTGCCGTGCATTGTGGTGGTCACTTCCATCTGCCCAATCATCATTTCAAATTCAGGCGGCCGACCCAAAAATCCGCCGCCGTACGTGCTGAGTGCGTTCAGATATTGGATATCCCAGCGCGGCACAATCGCAAGGCTCATACTCGGCAATTGTGTGCCGCGAAAAGAGGCGTCGTCGCTTTCCGGCAAATATTTCACGAGCTGTGCTGTGTGCTTTTGCAGAATATCTTTGCCGCAAAACGGGCGCAAAGCCTTTTTCTTCGCATGACCTTTGTCAAGAATCACAAGCGTGTCGCCATAGCCGCACAAATCAAGATTGATAACACCGGTCACGCTGCCCTTTGCAAGCTCCCGCACGTAAAGTTTGCTGCCGCCGCGCCCGCTTTCTTCCGCGTCAAAAAAAGCAAATTCCGCCGTTTGACCGCGGGCAGAAAGGGTGCGGGCAAGCGCCAATAAAATGCACACGGCGGCGGCGTTGTCGTTTGCGCCAAGGCTGCCGGGCAGCGCGTCATAATGCGCACAAAACAAAAGGCAAGGCTGCGCCGCATCGCCGATTTTCACCAGAAAATTCTGCGTGGGACGCAGCATTTTTGTGTTTTCGGCATCTGTTTGCACCGTGTACTGCAACGCTGAAAGCCGCAGCGCTTCTTCCATTGCCGCGCGGCGCGCATCGGCGTCTTTGCAGGCAAGCAGCGTCAACATTTTTGTAAAATCCACCGCCATTACAGCACCTCGCCGTCTGCAAGACAGGCGCAGAGCGGCACTTTTAATACAATTTTGCGAATCGGCACACTCTCACTGCCCGTTTGTATGGCAGGAATATGCACATCCCACGGAAAATAGATGGCATAACTGCCAACCGTAAGCTCCAAGGTGTTTTCGTGCGCCTGCGGCTCATTGCGATAAAACAAAATATCACGCGGTGTATCAAGCAAATCCTCGTCCACTTCGCACTCGCCGCAATCGGGATACCACACGGCACGTTCCGGCCCGCCTGCCGCCAAAAACTGCACATCCACATTGACACGGTGAATTTCGGGGCGCAAGGTGTCCTGCGGTGCGGTGGTGAGTGCAAGCACCTGCAAAATAACGGGAACGCCATCAAAATCCAGCGTAAAGCGACCTGTCTCATGCGATACAAGGTCGGTTGTCTGTAAAAAATGCAGTGCTTTTTGCAGAATGCGCGGCAAAACAGAAACGTTGCCGATGGCGTTGATATTACCTGAAATCATGGGGACTTCCTCCTGCTTTTTAAATTATTGCATGGCGGTTAAACCGCCGTCTACACCCAAAATTTGTCCGCTGATGAAAGAGGCGCCCTCGCTGCATAAAAACACGGCGGCAGCGGCAATGTCCTTTTCCTGTCCGATGCGCTGCAACGGAATCCGCTTGCAGAGCGTGTCGTAAAATTCGGCATTGTCCAATTGTGCGGCGTTGATGGGTGTGCGCACAAAAGTGGGTGCAATCGCGTTGCAAGTAATGCCGTACTTGCCCCATTCGCAGGCGATTTGTTTGGTATACATATTGATGGCGCCTTTGCTTGCGCAGTAAGCGGCGTAGTTTTGCGTTGTGCCGATGACGCCTTTGACGGACGAGAGATTGACAATATGACCGTGCCGCGCGGGAATCATCATCTGCTTGCCCACCGTGCGTGTGACGATATGTGCGCCGTTGACATTGACGTTCATAACCTTTGCAAAAGACGCATCATCGTAATCTTCGGCGGGCAAAAGCTTGTTGATGCCCGCACTGTTCACAAGCAGAGACACGGCGCCTAAAGTGCGGCTGATTTCCGCCACCATTTCTTCCACCTGCACCGTATCGGTAATGTCACAGGGCAACGCTAAAAAGCGTCGTCCGCTCTGCTGTGCAAGCTCGCTTAAAAAAGCGGCTTTTTCAGGATGTCCGCCGCAAACGGCAACGTCTGCGCCGTTTTGTAAAAATGCTGCGGCAATGGCGCAACCAAGTCCGCTTGTGCCGCCTGTAACTAAGGCAATATTGCCTGTTAAAGTGAACATTTCAGTATAATTCTGCATATTAAAATCCCTTTAATGCGTATCGCGCACCGAAAAAAGCGGCGCGCGATACAAAAATTTATGATTGAAAGTCAGACATACCCTCGATGGCATAGGCGCGCACGGGGCAACTGTCAAGCCCTTTGATGGGCAGCGGACTGTAGCTCATGAAGAACGTGTCGCTCTTGAGCTGCTCCAGATTGCAAAGAACTTCCAGAAATACAATATTTTTCGCCATCAGAATGTCATGGAACGGTTTTACGTTGGCAAGGCTGTCCTCAATGGACACGCCATCGCCGAAACCGACACATTTTACATTCTTTTCGGCAAACCATTTTGCACTGTCCTCGCCAACAACAAGGCGTTTGTCGGTCGGGCCGTTGGTTGCGGGGGTAAACGGCGGCAGTTTATACGGACTGTCAAGCAGCACGATATCGCCTTCCTGTATGCGGCTGCCGCAAGCGGCTTCCAGATCTGCACCGGTAATCTGTGCATTCGCCGGCAGTTTGTCCAGCACGACATAAATGGCGCGTCCCATAAAAGTGGTGAGCGGCAAAGCTTCGACGTCGGGCCATGTGTCATCGTGATGATATGGGCATTCGCAGTGTGTGCCAAGATGGCTCATCAAGTCCATAATGGTGTGATAATCGGGAATGGCACCGCCTGTGTTGAAACGATACATATGGCAGCGGCGAGATTCTGTTTTCGGGTCAAGATGCTTTGTGAGATCTACCACACGCAGCGCGCCCATTTGATAAACGACTTGTTCCATAGTGAAAATACTCCTTAAATTATATTTGATATTACATAAACGGCAAAATTGCCGGTACTGTTATTTTTGTGCGGTGCGCGCTTCAAGCGCGTGAACGAGGTTGACAAGCATGGTGTGACAAGGGGCGGGTACGCCGCACTGTGCGCTTGCCCGTACAATACTGCCGCTGATGGTGTCTACTTCTGTGCGGCGTCCATCGCGCAAATCGGCATAAATACTGGTAAGACCGGCGGCACTGCGTGTACACAGCGCTTTCATTTCCGCCTCTTTTGCATCGTAATCAAACGCCATGCCCATGCCGGCGGCAACGTCAACGGCTTCACGCAGCAATTGACAGCACACTGCCCACGCGTTCGGGTTTGTGAGAATATACCCCATCGGCATCTGCAATACACCTGTTAAGATGCTGACGGTGACATTCGTGAACATTTTATTCCAAATCATTTTCTGTACGCCGTCACAGCACATGCAGGGCAAATTACAGGCGGTGAACAAATCGGCGATAGGCTGCAAATAGCTGCTGTCGCCCGAAAGTGCGCCAATCACGGTATCGCCCGCGCCACCGTGCCGAATGTCGGCAAGTGCCAAAACCGCGGCATTATGCTGTGTTGTACCAATGATAATATGCGAAGAATCGGTAAATTTCGATAAAACAGCTTCGTGACCGCTGCCGTTTTGCAGTGTCAACAAATAGGTGTCTTTTCCGATGATGTCACGATTTGCAGAAAGCGCGGCATCGCTGAACATTGCTTTTACAAACAAAATTACAAGGTCAACCGGTTGCCGACCGGCGGCATTTGTTGTGGCATCGGGATGATACACTTGCGTGTTGCCGTCTGTCTCGTGCAAAAGCAACCCGTCTGCTTTTATTTTTTCGACCAATGCCTGATTGACGTCAATCACCGTCACGTCGTTTTTTTGGCTCAAATATGCGCTGAACAGACCGCCCATGGCGCCGGCGCCTAAAACTGCTATTTTCATGTTTTCTCCTCATCTTCTATTGATACACTGTAAAAGCATATGCTGTTTTAATCGGCAGGCTGTATAAAAAATTCGGGATGCGCACACAAAAGAGACGGCAGCATGTCATTGATGCGCTGAAACTGATGGCACAAGGCGCGGCAAGCAGCGGCGCTGTCACGCGCAATCAAGGCGTCCAAGATACAGCGACATTCAAAAAAGGTGCTTTCACAGTGCGCAGGCTGTGGCGCACAGAGCTGAAAAACACGGTGTAAATCAGCGCTTGCACATTGCATGGAATGCCACACAAGGGAAAGATTGGCAAGCTCATACAAGCTGTGATGAAAAGCAACAACATGCCGCGTCGCTTGCGTATAATCTTCTGTTGCGATGCAAAGCTGCTGGCGGGCAAGATTTTCTTTCAAAACCGCAAAGGCGTGTGCCGACACACGCTCGGCATAGAGCGTGTCCAACATGGAGGCGCCCGCCTGTGTTTGAATCCAAGCCGCCTGTTCAACGCGCACAGGGTCAATGCGCACCACAAAAGCGCCGCGTTGCGGGATTAAATCAACCAGATTTTCACGCGCAAGGCGGCTCAAAACATCATGCACCGGCGTGCGGCTCATGTGCAGAGAATGCGCAAGCTCGGCTTCGCTGAGCTTTTCGCCCGGACGCAAAAGCAGTTCGAGAATACTGAGACCTATCATGCGATAGGCAAATTGGCGGGCATCTTCGCCCTGAATGCGTTGAATTGTGGCCAAAACCGGCATGAAAGACAATCTCCTTTATGATAATTAGTCAAATTGCACAAAAATGTGCTGAAATAATTTCACAGTGCTATTTTGCAAGCGAAAACAGGCATCTTTTGCTGTTTTGCGCGGCAGAGAAAAGCTGTTTAACAGCGCACTTGCATACAAAGCAAGGTATGTTGATATTGTAACATCAGCCGTAAAAAAAATCAATCAATTTCAAAAATTTTGTACAAATTAGGCAGATTCTTAAAAATAACTCTTGCAGAATGGGTCGGTATGTGATATTTTAAATGCAAAGGCTATTCTGTTTTTCTGTAAATGCGAACTTTCAACGGCAACTTGTATGCAATTTTAAAAGATACACTGGCAAATTCACCAAAATATAGAAATTGCAGTGCGTAAGGCACAATTTGCAGCGTTAAAAGGGGGAGGATGGTCAAACATGGAAAATGAAATGATACACACAGAATGTGCCGTTGTTTGGCAATCCATTTTTTACAATCTGCGCACACGCATTTTATCGTTTGACCTTTTGCCGGGTGATATGCTGAGCGAAAATGTGTTGGCGGCGGAGATGAATGTCAGCCGCACACCGGTGCGTGACGCCATGACGCGGCTTGCGGAAGAGGGATATGTGGTGGTATATCCGCAGCGCGGCACGGTGGTGAGTTTGATTGGCACAGAGCGTGTGCGTCAAGCGGTGTTTTTGCGTGTTGTTTTAGAACACGCGGTGGTAGATGCGCTGTGCAGGCAAGGTCTTTCGGCACAGCAAGTGCAGATGCTTGAGGACAGTTTGACATGCCAACGCGCTATGCAGGAAGAGCATAAGGTGCTGTCGATGCTTGAAGAAGATGACAGAATGCACCATATGTTGTATGAATTTGCGGGGCATCCTTATACGGAAGATGCACTGCGCATGATTGACAGCGACCAAATGCGTGTGCGCTATTTACAGATGCACACCTTTAGTTATAATCCGCGTGTACAGCTTTCGCCGATGATGGGAATGGGTTGGGAAAACTGTTTGCTGGAGCATCGTATGTTGCTCGACGCGCTCAAAAAAGGCGACAGCGAGGCCGCCTGTCTCATTGATGTAAACCATATCAACGCAGTGCTTTGGAATACGGAAAACCTGCGTAAAATTTACCCACAGTATTTTTCAGATGCACAGCAAGCATAAATTTGCCGTGCGTTTGAAGAAGATATGAGCCGCCCAATGCTGAAAAGGCTGTTCAAACCATGTTGATATTTTAAGGAAAGAAGGAAGGTGCTTTTTATTTTCACACGCTGCGCGATGAGCGCATCCGCATAAAAACATCATAAATTAGGGAGGAATCTACCTTGGAATACGTAATAGGTATAATTTTACTGCTTACATTCTTTGGCCTTGCATGGTATTGCATCAAAGGTCATAACCTGATGATCGGTTTCCTTGGCATCACGATTATTTGGACCATTCTGCCGCTGCTCGGCACATTATTTGTCAGTCCGGAATTTCTCGCCGCAAACCCGATTTTGCAAATTGGCGGCGACAATAAACTCGTTGGCATTTTAAACGCCATTTACCAAACAGCACCTGAGGGCTGGGGTACAACCCTTGTCAACGTTTGCTGGGGTGCATGGTTCGGCCGCGTTTTGATGGAAACCGGCATTGCTTCTACCCTCATCCGCAAAACGGTTGAGCTTGGCGGCGACAAACCCATCGTTACAATCGCTCTTTTGAACATTGTAACCGCTCTGATTTTTACCGCCATGACCGGCGCAGGCCCCGTTATCGCCATCGGCGTTATCGTTCTGCCCATCATGATGTCTTTGGGCGTGCCAAAGGCTGTCTCCATGTTCTCCTTTATGGGTTCTGTGGCGGCAGGTATTTATTTGAACCCGGTCAACTTTGCACAGTATCGCGCGTTCTTTATCCAACCGGAAGAAATGCCTGAGTTCACACTCGGCTGGTATGCTTCTCACTGGGGTTACTATGCGCTTGGCATTATGCTGGTTGCCACAACGGTTCTTGCCGCGTTTTACATTAAAAAGAACAAAACAAGCCACGCTTGGGCGGCACAAACACGCTCCGGCGCAGTGGATCAAAAAGACGCTCCGCTGTACACCTTGATTCTGCCGATTGTTCCCGTTGTGCTGAAAATTTGGCTTGACTTCTCGGTAATCGGTGGTTTTATCATCGCAGGCTTCTTGGCACTGTTCCTTTGCGGCAAGCTGAAAAGCGGCTTCAAAGAAGGTTGCCAACTTGTCAACAAACTGTACTATGATGGCGTTGTTGACACCGCTCCGCTTGTCGGCTTCTTGCTGACATTGCCGATGTTCAACAAAGTTGCTTCCTTTGCATCGCCTTATTTCAAAGCGGTTCTCGGCGGCGTAATGCCGAAAAGCGAACTCGTTGTCTGTATCGTATTCGCCATCTTGCTCGGCATGGGCTTATTCCGCGGCCCGATGACACTTGTTGGTTGCGGCGCTGCCACACTGGGCGTTCTGTCCAATGTTGCCAGCTTCTCCGTACCGTTCCTGTATGCCGTGTTCGCAATTCCTACCATCACGGTCAATATCGGTTCTTGCATCACACAGTCATGGGTTGCATGGGGTCTTGCCTACACCAAGGTGGAATCGAAAGACTTCTTGAAACTGTCTATTCCGAACGCCTATATCACCGGTGTGCTGCAATATGCACTGACCTTTATCCTGCTTGCCGGTCTTGGCACGGCGTGGTTCGTCTAAGAAAAATACCCGCAATCTTTCCTTGAAACAAGTCAACGTACGCAAAACATGGTTTTAAGTTCCGGTTTAAGATGCCGTCATCCGATGATGGCGGCATCTTTGCCGGATTCTTACGGTAAAAACACAGGCAAACATCAAAATTCGCTTAAAGAGCGCTGATTGCGAAAACAATCGCTCTGTGCAAAACAAGGCTTGCACAAGGCGTTATGATTTTAAAAAGACGAAATTACACGTAAAAAATGGAGGTCATTATGGCAGAGACAAAACGCGCAGCAGTACGCATGGGAATCGACGTCGGCGGCACCTACACAAAATGTGTCGCAATGGACAATGTAACACATCAAATTATCGGCAAGAACGAGGTAAAAACAACACATGACCACAAAGACGGCGTTGCCGCCGGTGTTGTGCAAAGCTTCCAAAACTGTATGCAGGAAAACAATATCAAACCGGAGGACGTTGTTTTCGTGGCGCATTCCACCACACAGGCGACCAATGCTTTCATTGAGGGTGACGTTGCCAAAGTAGGTGTTGTCGGTATTGCGGGCGGCGGTCTTGAGGGGATGCTTGCCAAAGGACAGCTTGCGCTGAAAGATATTGTTTTAGACGAAAAAATCGGACGCTTAATCAAAGTGTTCAATGTTTTCATCAAGAAAAAACAGCTCACAGACGAACTCATCAACAAGAGCATCGACGAGCTGCTCACGCAAGGCGCACAGGTGCTTGTGGCATCGATGGCGTTCGGCGTTGACAGCATGGCGGAAGAAGAAATGATTCACGCCGCCGGTCAAAAGCGCGATATCCCCGTGACGATGGCGTCCGATATTACAAAGCTGTATGGTCTTACACGCCGCACACGCACCGCGGCAATCAACGCGTCCATTCTGCCCAAAATGATGATGACTGCCAATGCCACAGAAAGCTCTGTTCGTGCTGCCGGCATCAAAGTGCCGCTCATGATTATGCGCGGTGACGGCGGCGTTATGGAAATCAACGAAATGCGCAAACGCCCCATCTTGACGGCATTGTCCGGTCCGGCGGCGTCTGTCATGGGTTCCTTGATGTATCTGCGCGCCTCCAATGCCATTTATTTTGAAGTAGGCGGCACAACCACCAATATCGGCGTCATTAAAAACGGACGTCCGGGTGTTGATTATGCCAAAATCGGCGGACACGACACCTATATCAACTCGCTTGATGTGCGCATTCTCGGCTGCGCAGGCGGCTCCATGGTGCGCATCAACAAAACCGGCGTCGAAGATGTCGGCCCGCGTTCTGCCCATATTGCAGGCTGTGAATATGCCTGCTTTACACCGGAAGAAGAAATTGTCAATCCGCAGATTGAAATGCTCAGCCCGAAACAGGGCGATCCGGCGGACTATGTGGCACTGCGCCTTGAAAACGGCAAGCGCATCTGCTTTACAAACACCGATGCCGCCAACGTATTGGGTCTCATTGAAGAACAGTATTTTGCACACGGCAACGCCAATTCTGCGCGCAAAGCAATGCAGCCGGTCGCCGATAAATTGGGCATTACGGTAGAGGAACTTGCCACGCAGATTTTGGAAAAAGATTTCGAGAAAGTCAACGCCACCATCAATTCGCTTGCCGACAAATACCAGCTTGACCATGACAGTATGCGTCTTGTGGGTTGTGGCGGCGGCGCGGCGGCATTGGTGCCTTATTGCGCCGGAAAAATGGGTCTGCAATACAGTATTCCCGAAAACGCCGAGGTTATTTCTTCCATCGGTGTCGCACTCGCCATGGTGCGCGATGTTGTGGAACGCGTGATTCCGAACCCCAGCCAGAACGATATCCGCGATTTGCGCAAAGAGGCAACCGATGCCGCCATCAACTCGGGTGCAGAGCCTGACAGCGTGGAAGTGCATATCGAAATTGACAGCCAGACCGGTAAAGTCACAGCCATTGCAACCGGTTCCACGGAAGTCAAAACCACCGACTTGCTCAAAGAATGTTCAGAGCAAGAAGCAACCGAACTTGCGGCTGCCGATTTCGGCGCCAAAGTGAGCAATGTGACGCTCGAAGAAAAAACCGAAAAATTCTATGTGTTCTCCGGTACAAGCGGCGACAAACATCCGCTGCGCATCGTGGATAAAAAAGGCTTCATTCGTGTGCAGTGTTCGCACGGCGAAGTGGTAAAATGTAAGGTTGACGCCTACAAAGAAGTGGTAGAACGCATGTGGGAAAATATGGCAGTGTTCAAAACCGATACCGTGCTGCGTCCGGAATATTTCCTCTGTGTCGGACCGCGCGTGTGTGATTACAGCGCCATTGACCTGCAGCAGCTCAGTATGCTGATGGATTTGGATACCGGCGATCGCGATGCAAGCGAAGAAATTTTGGTGGTCGGTCTCATCAACGACACCCATTGATTCGCCGCGAATATCGGCGTGAAAGCGTAAGTTTCAGCGACTCTTTGAAAAGGAGATCCGTATGACAAAGGAAAAATTGGGAGAATATCTCAAACCGATTGCCGTCAGAATGTTTGGCAAACAAGGTGCCGGCCCGCGTTATCAGCGTCCGCAGTTTACCATTCGTCCGCTTGCGGCAATGCTGGAGGATTTGGCACAAATTTCAGATGAAAACTGGTATCGCTATGCGTTTTCCACAGAACCGCTGAACGGTAAATTTACCGATGAACAGCGGCATGCGTATGCCATCAAGGCAATGGACTGCGGAAAAACCTATGCACAAAAGCTGATGCAGGAATATCAGGTGACAAATGCGTTGCAGCTCGGGCGCGCGCTGAAAATGGAAATCAGCTATCCCGATTATCCCGAAAAAACGGATCGCGTTACGTTCGCGGAGTTTCGTGAGCCGAACAAAATCAATATTTATATGGATGCCGTGCGGCGCAGCCGTGTCTCATTGAAAGATGAGGCGGTGTGCGCCGTGATGGGCGAAAATCCGGACATCAGCAATATTTTGCTTGCACACGAGCTGTTTCATTATGTTGAGGAAGTGCATAAAAAAGAAATTTACACACGCACGGAAAAAATCAATCTGTGGCACATCGGCCCCTTTTACAATCGTTCCACAGTCATTGCGTTCAGCGAAATAGCGGCGATGGCGTTTGCCAAAGAGCTTACGGGCATTTCGTTTTCGCCTTATTTGCTGGATGTTTTTCTGGTATACGGCTATTCACCGCAGGAAGCCAGCGGACTGTATGAAATTATGATGCAGTTTGCCGGTCTGCCCATCATTGAAAGGAACACAATATGAGTATTCGCATTCCGTTTGACACCGTGAAAGACACCATCAAAAAAGCGTTATTAAAAGCGGGGATTGACGAAAAAACCGCAGAGACCTGTGCGCAGATTCATACCGAATCCAGCGCAGACGGTGTGGAGAGCCACGGGCTGAACCGCATTCCGCGTTTTGTGGAATATGTGCAAAAAGGCTATGTAAATCCGCAGGGCAAACCGGTATTGACCGGTGCAAAGGGCGCTGTTGAAAATTATGACGGCAATCTCGGTGTCGGCGTTACAAACGCACTGTTTTGTGCAGACCGCGCCGTGGAATTGGCAAAAGCACACGGAATCGGCTGTGTGGCGCTGAAAAACACCACACATTGGATGCGTGGCGGTGCCTATGCTTGGCATATGGCACAGGCGGGTTTTATGGGCATGAGCTGGATTAACACCGAAAGCTGTATGCCGATGTGGGGCAGCGATGAGCCGAGTGTCGGCAACAATCCGTTCTGTCTTGCCATTCCGCGTGATGAGGGCGCGATTGTCCTCGATATGGCAATGAGCCAATATTCGTATGGTAAAATCGGCGTGTATCGTCTCGCAGGCGACACGCTGCCGTATCCGGGCGGCTTTGACAAAGAGGGCAACCTCACAAGCGACCCCGGCGCAATTGAAGAAAGCAAACGCATTTTGCCGACAGGCTACTGGAAAGGCAGCGGCATGGCAATCGCACTCGATCTTGCCGCCGCAATGATGGCAAACGGGCAGTGCGGCAGCGATATGGACGCCGCCGGAAAAGGCAGTTGCACCGGCTGCTGCCAGATTTTTATTGCGTTTGACCCGTACCTTTTCGGCGCAAAAGAGGAAATTCAAGAGATGCTCAATCGTCGGGTTGCCGCCGCAGACGCCGCACATCCGGTGCAGGGCGGACACGCGGTCACCTGTCCGGGTGAGCGCACTGTGGCAACACGCGCCAAAAGCAAACAAATGGGCATTCAGGTGGATGAACAAATCTGGAAACAGGTATGCGACATTGCCGCCGGCAATTTAGAAGTGGTTGATATCTCGGCAAAATAATGCTTGATACGGAGAATATAAACGGAGTGCAAACAGAAAAGGAAGCAGTATGAAAGTAATGCAGGTCGTGGAACCGGGCAAACTGATGTGTATCGATGCGCCGGTGCCGAAACTTGAAAATGACCATAGTGTTCTGATTCGCGTATGCGCGGCAGGCATCTGTGGCAGCGACATTGCCATCTATAACGGCACAAGCCCTGTCGCAACCTATCCGCGTGTCATCGGACACGAATTTGCAGGCGAAGTGGTTGAAGTCGGCAGTGCCTGTACGCGCATTTGCGTGGGCGACCATGTCACGGTCAATCCGGTCATTGCGTGCGGCACATGCCGCGTCTGCCAAAAAGGACGCAGCAATGTGTGTGCAAACCTCGAAGTTCTCGGGGTGCATCGTGACGGCGGCTACCGCGCATATGTCTGTGTGCCGGAAGCGAATGCCTTTACAGTCAGCAAAGAAATGCCGTGGGAAAAAGCGGCGATTATCGAACCGTATACGGTGGCGGCACAGGTGGCAAGCCGCGGCGGTGTTGAAGCGGGCGATACGGTGTTGATTCTCGGCGCAGGACAAATTGCACTCACAGTATTGCAGGTGTGCAAATTGCTTGGCGCGCGTGTCATCATGACAGATATTGTGGAAGAACGGCTGCAAAAAGCGCGCGAATTTGGGGCGGATGAAACCGTCAATACGGCAAAAGATTCCATTGAAACGCGTGTTTTTGCATTGACGGACGGCATAGGCGCAGACGTTTCCATCGATGCCGCCTGCGTGGGCAAAACCTTGCAACAGGCAGCCGCCTGTACCCGCAGTGCGGGCGTTGTGGTCACCATGGGGTTTGCAGACAGAACCGTGCCGATTACGGAGCTGCAAATCACAAAAAACGAGCTGGATATTCGCGGCAGCCGTCTCAACAACAACAAATTTCCGCAGGTAATCGATTGGGTTGAAAGCGGCGCACTCGATCCTACGCGGATTATCACACATCGTTTTCCGTTTACCGAGGTCTTGCAGGGAATGCAAAAAGTAAAGCAGGATCCGGAGCATACCATGAAAGTTCTGCTCACGTTTGACGCGGGCGACGTATAAAATAAAGGAGTTGGAGTACCATGTTTTTTTCACACAGTTCTGAAGCTGAAAAATATAATTACCTGAGCGAGAAATTTACACGCGCATACAAATGGCTTGCCGAAACGGATGTTGCCGCGTTGACAGAGGGCGCATATCCCATCGGCACAGATGGCGCAGTGACGGCAAATGTGCAAATTTATACCACATTTTCCGCAAGCGAAGGCAAATTTGAAACGCATGACCGCTATTTTGATATTCAATACATGGCAGAGGGCAAAGAGCAGTTCGGCATCTGTAAACGCGACGGGCTTTGCGCGGAAAAAGCGGTGCCGGAGAACGATATTGTCTTTTACAAAGAACCGGCGCTTTCGGGAACCGTGTTGTTGCTGCCGGGCGATTTGATTGTGGTATCGCCGGAAGATGCACATAAACCGCGTTGCTGCGCGGGCGCACCCGAAACCGTAAAAAAAGTAGTCATCAAAGTACAGGTTTAATAGGAATTGCAAATAGAACACGGCACAGCCGGAATGCTCTTATTTGAAATCAGTATAAGGAGAGAAAAATGAAAGCCATTAAAATTGAAAAGCCATGGGAAATTGACTGCGTTACAATGGAAAAACCAATTCCGCAGCAAGGCGAGGCGTTGATTAAAATTAAATCTGCCGGCATTTGCGGCAGCGATATCGGCGCATTTCGCGGCACAAACGGTCTTGTATCATATCCGCGCGTCATCGGGCATGAGCTTGCGGGCGTGATTGAACAGATTGAACCGAACAATCCGAAAGGTCTCAAAGTGGGCGACCGTGTGATTGTTGACCCGTACCTGTATTGCGGACATTGCTATCCGTGCAGCATCGGACGCACAAACTGCTGCACCGATTTAAAGGTACTCGGCGTACATATTGATGGCGGCATGGCGGAATATTATTGCCATCCTGCCAATATGCTGATTCCGATTCCGGACGACCTCGATTGGACGCTTGCCGCCATGGCAGAACCGCTCACCATCTCATTGCACGGCATTCACCGCGGCGGTCTTGCGGCGGGAGAATACTGTGCCATTATCGGCGCAGGGCCGATTGGTCTTGTGGCAGGCATGATTGCACAGGCGTATGGCGCACATGCAATTTTGCTGGATCTCGTGCAGGAGCGTCTTGATTTCGCCAAAAAACTCGGCATTGAATATGTCATCAATTCCGCAGAACAAGACCCCGTGGCATGTGTTTCCGACATCACCGGCGGCAGCATGGCACAGCAGGTGATGGAGTGCAGCGGAGCAAATCCGGCAGTGCGCCTGTCGCTTGACCTTGTGGGCAATGCGGGACGCGTGACGCTGACAGGTTGGCCGAAAAAAGAAACCTCATTGCCGACCGACCTCATCACGCGCAAAGAAATCGATATCCGCGGCGCGCGCACAAGTGCCGGCGAGTTTGAAGAAGCCGTCGAACTGATTCGCACCAAAAAAGTGGATATGAGCAAAATTTTAACACGCACCGCCTCGCTCGAAGAGGTGCCTGCCGTTATTCGCGATATTGAAAAAAATCCGGGCAGTTATATGAAAGTCGTTGTCTGCATGGACTGATTTTGCAGGCGAGAAGCGTGACGTTTTGATGCTTTTCATGAGATTTGCACTGTTTTTAAAAAACTTTCGATATTTAGTTGACGTATCGGCATATCCATGGTACACTTATCAAACGTCCTAATAACACGGAACAAAAACAAAAAGAGGTATTTAATGTACAACGACAAAACTATCGTCTGCAAGGATTGCGGCCAGGAATTCACCTTCACTGCTAATGAGCAGGAATTTTTCGCAGAAAAAGGCTTCGACAACGAACCCCAGCGTTGCAAATCTTGCCGCGATGCCCGTAAACAAAACTCCCGTGGCAACGGCGGCGAACGTCAGATGTTCGATGCTGTTTGCGCATCCTGCGGCAAAAACTGCAAGGTTCCTTTCGAACCCCGCAATGACCGCCCCGTTTATTGCAGCGATTGCTTTAGCAAACGATAAAATAGACAAATTAAAGGCACATCTTTCGAGATGTGCCTTTTGCTTTTTGCAGGCAAAAATGGTACAATTATTGCAAAGCGATGATGAAACTTTATCTTATGCGCACAATCAAAGAAAAAAACGGGAGAATGACTATGAAAATTGCGACACTGGATATCGGCGGAACAGCAATCAAAAGCGGCATGGTAACAGACGGCGTATTAGCAGGTTTTGCCGAGATGCCCACAAATGCAAGCATGGGCGGCGAAGCGGTGCTGCGGCAGGCGCTTGCGCTGCTGCACACAATGGGCAGCTTTGACAGAATCGGCATTTCAACCGCCGGTGAAGTGGATGCGGAAAAGGGCAGTATTCGGCTTGCGGATAATATTCCGGGTTACACGGGAATGAATCTCAAAGACATTTTCACAAAAGAGTTTGATGTGCC
This sequence comes from Ruthenibacterium sp., assembly GCA_036635095.1. Lineage (GTDB taxonomy): Bacteria > Bacillota > Clostridia > Oscillospirales > Ruminococcaceae > Ruthenibacterium. Next base: position 21,610 of record JAVWRA010000018.1, read on the forward strand.
TTGTGTTATCGAAAACGATGTCAACGCCGCCGCAATGGGCGAGCGCGTACTGGGCGCCGGACGTGCATATGAAAATTTTCTCTGCGTCAGCTATGGCACGGGCATTGGCGGCGCCATCATTTTGGACGGCACATTGTATCGCGGCAGTTGTTTTTCGGCGGGCGAATTTGGCGGGTTGATTACACACAGCAACGATGTGGTATTGGGTGAAGTGGGCAGTGGCAGCTATGAACGCTATGCAAGCACCTCCGCGCTTGTGCGCCGCGCAGTAAGTTATGATGCAGCGCTGCAAAGCGGTCGCGAAATTTTTGCCGCGCTGCATGTCCCCGCCGTGCGGCAGATTGTGGACGAATGGATTCACGAAATTGCGTTTGGTCTCATCAGTCTCATTCATGCGTTCAATCCGCAGGCGGTTTTGCTCGGCGGCGGCATTATGCAGGAAGCCTATGTCACCGAAAAACTTGAGGAAATCATTCAAAACAACAGCAAGGTGAGCTTTCGCAACTGCCGCATTTTGCCGGCATCTCTGGGAAATAAAGCGGCACTGTTCGGTGCGGCTTCTCTTGCGGCGGCACTTTAAATCAAGCAAAAACCGTCCGCAGACAGCACTGCAAAAGGCTGTCTGCGGACGGTTTTTATTTGTAAATCATTTTTCTCGATGCAGCAGACGCAGCGGGGCAAGCACGGTGTTACCGATGCGGTACGAGCGGCTGGCTTTCACTTGTGCAATGGTCTGTTCAATGTCAATCAATCGTTGTTTGCGCAGCGCTTCAAACTCCTGTTCAAGCGACAAATAGCGCTCTGCCTGCACTTGATTGCGTTGACGCAGCGCGGCAAGCTGCACGGTATTGTTGTGATTCAACGTGCCGACCACATTATATTTAGCATACAAACGCCCATACGCACAGGCGGCGTCAAGTTCGCCGCGCGCCGTCATATCCAGCAGCGGTGCCTTGTCCTCCTCCGATTGAAACAGATGATGCTCTTGCACATATTGCACGAGCCACTGCCATTTTTGCAATAAATCACGTTGCTCATCGGGTTTGATTTCTTCCGACGTAAAAAAGCGCGGCACGTAATAATCCGGCACAACACGCACATTGTAATCAAAACATTCCATATGTTTCGCTTCGCTGTACAGCGTGTGCAAATGCGCATAGCCGCAGATATGCTTTGTCAGATAACGCGCGTTCAAGGTGCGAGAAAGAGAGGCGCGCGCACGGAAATTATAAATCAGCTCATCCAAATAAACCATGCTTTTGCAGTACAGCAAATAGGCGGTGAAAAACACGGTGTCCTCCATCTGCGTGTCCTCAAAAAACCGCAGCTTGTGCTTTTCAATCAACGATGCCTTGTATATTTTACACCAAAAAATCACATTGGCATCCTGTGCGGCAAGCAAATTTTCCGGCAAGGCATACACATGTGTTCCCTCAAGAGGGCAGGCGGGTGTTTTTTCGTTCAAATGCTTTTTTTCAAAGGTGACATCGCGAAAATATCCGCTCACCAAATCGGCATTGCTGCGCACGGCTTCCGTGTACAGCAGCTCACAGGCGTTCGGTTCATAGTAATCGTCGTTGTCTAAAAACATCACATACGGCGCGCTGACATGTGCAAGCCCCACATTGCGCGGGCCGGCGGCACCGCCGCTGTTTTTAGGCGTTGTATAAACGCACACATTGTCAAAATCAGACGCCCAATCATCTAAAATCTCTTTGCTGTTGTCAGTGGAGCAATCGTCGACCAAAAGAATCTGCAATGCGTCAAAACCGATGGTTTGCGCTTGCAGAGAGAGCAGCGCGTCCGCCACAAAATCCGCCGCATTATAAACGGGAACGATGACACTTATTTTATAGTCCATAGTTACCACCCTAATTTATAGTATAGTAATATCCTATCATATTTTTGGCTGTATTACAATCAAAATGCCCTGTGCAATTTTGCACAGGGCATTGTTTTACCATTTATTCCAAAGCTGTCCGTAAGAATTGCGCTGTGTTTTGATGCGTGTGTTGTAGTCTACATAGCTGATGTTCATGTCGCAATTGCCCGGCACACCGGGAACAGGTCCGCCGCCGTGCTGCCAGATATGCGGTTTTGCGGGGTATATCGGCGCACTGCTGTACGACGCTTCCCAGATATCATAACCTTGCAACTGGTTCAAATCAAGTTGACCGCGCATAAAGTTTGCGCCCGAATACAGCATCGGATAATAGCCGCGTTGTTCGATAATTGCCAGTTCATATTTCACAAGCCGCGTCATTTCATTGCGGCTCAAATTGTTGTGATTAAATTCCACATCAACGGCAAGCGGATAGTCAAAACGAATCCCTTCCGCCGCAAGCGCGTCAATGGCACGGAATAAATATTGCATTTCCAGCAATGCTTCGTTGTCATTGGTGGCATAGAATAAAGAATATACGCCGACCTTTAAACCGGCAGCCTTGGCATTGCGTACATTTTGCCGAAAATACGGGTCCTCATAAATACTAACATTATTGGTGGAAACAGCGCGCACCATCACAAATTCATATCCCGCGGCGCGTACGGCATTGAAATCAATCGCGCCTTTTTCGTTTTGATATTTCGAGACGTCAATGCCTTTGATTTCCGCGCTATTTGTGCCAAATTTACCTGCCGTTACGCCGAGTTTTGCGCAATAAGCGGCAAATTCGTTTGAGCCGCCCAGCAGGTTTAAAAGGGCATCG
>JAVWRA010000019.1:0-23747 GCA_036635095.1 Ruthenibacterium sp.
AAAACTTTACAAAAAAAGCAGACATTGCATTTCTGCAATGTCTGCTTTTGAGAAACTGTTTTATTGGTCGGCTTTTTCAAGCGCTTCCCAAATGCCGTTGAGATACGTGATGCCGAGCGCACGGTCATACAGACCGTATCCCGGTCTGCCCACTTCGTCCCAAATCATGCGGCCGTGGTCGGGGCGCACATAGGTGTCGGGGCAGGTGTCGTGAACGGCTTTCATGATGGCGAACATATCGAGGTCGCCGTCTGACGAAAGATGCGATGCTTCGCGGAATTTGTGATATCCAAGATATTTTACATTGCGCACATGCAAACAGCCGATGCGTCCCATCTCGCCAAAATGACGAATGATTGCCGGAATATCGTTCTCCGGATTGGAACCGAGCGAACCGGTGCAAAGGCAAACGGTGTTGCAGGGACTGTCGTGCAGCTTGACAATTTTGTCAAAGCCGTCCTGTGAATGTGCGATGCGCGGCAAACCGAAAATCGGCCATGCGGGGTCGTCGGGATGGCAAGCCATGCGCACACCCACTTTTTCGCAGGTCGGCAAGATGGCATCGAGAAAATACTTGTAATTCTCAAGCAATTTTGCTTCGTCGATGGCTTTGTACTGCTCCAAAACATGCGTCAATTCTTTCAAACGCTCCGGTTCCCAACCGGGCAGTGAAAAACCGTTCGAGCTTTTCGCGGTGTTTTCCACAATTTCAAGCGGCGTCATGCCGGCAAGCTCTGCTTCATCAAAGTAAAGCGAGTTCGAACCGTCCTCTGGAATTTCGCGCGCAAGGTCGGTGCGCAGCCAGTCCAGCACCGGCATAAAATTATATACAATGACTTTAACGCCGCATTTTGCAAGATTTTCAATCGTTGTGATGTAGTTTTTGATATAGCCGTCGCGTGTGGGCAAGCCCATTTTAATGTCCTCATGCACGTTGACGCTCTCAATTACTTCCACTTTCAAACCCGCGGCGTGAACGTGTTTGACATAGGCTTCAATGGCGTCGAGCGGCCAAACTTCGCCTGCGGCATACGCGTCAAGCACGCCCATCAATCCCGTACAGCCGGGAATTTGTTTGATTTGCTTCAAGCTGATGCTGTCGTTTCCTTCTCCGTACCAACGAAATGTCATTTGCATTTTTCATTTCTCCTTTTATTCAATGTGAGCGACGACATCGTGCAGCGTCGCGCGTACAGCGCCTGTTCCGGCGAGCATGGCGGTAAAATAAGTTTCAATTTGTTTGCCCAAACCGTCCGCATACAAATCCATGCCGAAAATGCGTGTGTTCGACAAAATTGATTGCAGTTTGCCTGCGCCGCTTGCCGGATTGCCCGGTGTGACGCCCGCAAGAATTTCCTGCAATTCGCAAAGCAGCGGGTCGGCGCTTGGTGCAAAGGCATTGCCGCTGTCGTCTACACCCAATAAATAACGGCACCACGCCGCAATTGCAAACGGAATGCAGTGCAAATCGGCGGTGTCAAGCGTGGCGGATGCACGGTACAATTTGATGGTTTCGCCATAACGAATGCCGAGTTTTTGGGAGGTATCTGTGGCAATTCTTTGCGGTGTATCGGGAATATACGGGTTCGGCAGACGGACGCTCAACACCTCGTTCAAAAAGTCGTTCGGGTTGACGATGCCCGGATTTGCCACAACGGGCATTCCCTCTTTGTAACCGATGGTTTCAACCATTTTCACAAGGTCGGCGTCTTTCATTTCCGCCGCAATCGAGGTGTAATCGAGCAGGCAGCCGCAAACGGCAAGCGCCGTGTGCAGCGGGTTCAAACAGGTACACACTTTCATGCGCTCCATCAAATCAACCGTCTCGCGTGACACGATATATACGCCGACATCTTCAAGGCGCGGACGCCCGTTCGGGAAACAGTCCTCAATCACCAAATACTGCGGTGCTTCGGCATTGACAAACGGTGCAATATAGGTATTTTTATCGGTAATCACGGCGTCTGTGCTGTCAAAACCGCTTTCACGCAAGGCTTTTGCAACGCCATCATCGGGGCGCGGTGTGATTTTATCAATCATGCTGCACGGAAACGCCACTTTGCTGCGGTCGGCAAGATACGCGGCAAACGCCTGCGGTGCTTTGCCGTTTTCAACCCATTTTTCGGCGATGGTACGAATGGAATCATAAAGCTTGTCACCGTTGTGCGAAAAGTTGTCCATGCTGACAACGGCAATCGGCGCGGCATTTGCCAAAAAGCGCTCCAGCAAAAGTGCCGCAATAATCGACATGCCGTTTTGCGGCACGTCTGTTTTGCGCATAAAATCTTCCTCGACCGCGGGGTAAAATTCACCCTGCATATTGCGAATATGATAGCCTTTTTCCGTGATGGTGAAGCTTATCATGGCAAGCTCCGGTGTGCGGAAAATTTCTTTTGCACGCGCCCAACCGGCGGGGTCAGAGGCATCGGCTTTGAGCGTTTCGCCCACACTGGCAATCACTTTTTTGTCAAGTTTGCCATCTGCGTGCATGATGACCTGCAAGGACAAATCGTCGCACGGGTCATAAATTTTAGAAAGAATTTGATGGTCAAACGTGGAAAGTGCGGTAATTCCGCTTGTGATTTCGCCTTTTTCGAGCAATTGCTGCGCCAAATCAGCGATGTATGCGCGGAAAATATTTCCGGCGCCCACATGCACCCAACGCGGATTTTTTTGCGTTTCTGCGCGCATTTCTCCATAATCATAGCTTGGCAAAGAAATGCCCGCCGCCGCCCATGCGGCTTTGTCTGCAAGAGACGCTTTGTTTAATGTAACTGCCATCTTTTTTCCTCCCTGTTTTTTCGAAAACCGCCGACTGCTTCAGCAGCTTTCTTGTGGATATTCTTTGAAATATGCGGGATATCGCTTTTGCAATGCCGGCAAACGCGTCAGCACCTGTTGAATGACATCGCGAATCTGCACCGCTGCCGCCTGTGCATCATGGCGGCGCAGCGCGTTGAAAATCTCCGTCTGTGCGTGTATTACTTCTGTCCATTCATCCGGCGTGTGTGTTTCAAGCGCCTGTGTTCTGTCCATGTCATAGCTGACAGACTGCATCACCTGCCACACTTTTGTAAGCCCGCACACAGCAAAACAGCGCGCATAAAACGCGGTATCGAGCGCTCTGATGGTTTCATATTTTCCGCTGTCCAACATGAAATATTGCTGATTGTGATTGCTTTCAAGTGCAAACAAGGCGTCCGCCGGAATCCCCTCCCGACACAGCCGCCGCAACACTTCTTCGCAAAGCTCTCCCTTTACAAACACCGCCTGCCGCACACGCGCAGGGTCAATCAACGCAATTTCTGTTCCCTTTTGCGTGACAACATTGACCAATTTTTCCTGCGCGAGCCTTGCAAAAGTATCGTGAACCGGTGTGCGGCTGACTCCAAGCAATTTCGCCGCAGTCGCTTCACTGAGCATTTCACCCGGCAAAAAACACATTTGCAAAATATTGTTTTTCATCATGCGATAGGTATAATCGCGCGCACTTTCTGTAAATGTCTGCTTTTCGAGTATCAACTCACGCAACCGGCTCACCTCTTTTTACAAAAATTCCCATGTGCGTACTTTTCCGTGATTGTATACTTGTATGTTAGCACTTTCACTAAAAAAAATCAATCCCTTTTTGCACAAACCTTGCTTTTTTTTGTGTGATGTGCTATTTTACCTATAGGGACGCGTGGAGCGTTGTGCAGAAAGGGGCGTTAAGATGCAAGAAGCAAAATCGACCGAGAAACAGAATGAATCTGTTTGGGTTTCTGTTTATGATACTTTGCATCGCCAAATTTTGCAGTTTGAGCGCCTGCCCGGTGAGCCGCTGAGCGAAAACGCGCTTGCCACACAATTCGGCACAAGCCGAAAGCCTGTGCGTGACGCGATTTTCAAGCTTGCCGGCGAGGGACTTGTGGATGTTTTTCCGCAAAAAGGAAGCGCTGTATCGCGTATTTCGTCCGATACCGTTCGTCAGTTTTTATTCATGCGCAATGTGCTTGAAAGTGCTGTTGTCACCGAAGCTTGTCGCGATTTTCCGCCCGATGTGATGGTTTTTTTGCGCAAAAGTTTGCAATTGCAATACCTGTATTTTGAAACGGAGCAGCTTTCGCTTTTGTCCAAAGAGGACACTTTGATGCACCGCACCTTGTATGCCGCCTGTCATCAGCCGCTTGCGTGGGAGGCTTTTCACGCGTTGCAGGCGGATCATCAGCGCATCACCTATCTCAAACTTACGGCGCTGAATTATCGAAATGCGCCCGCGTTTGTGGCAGATTGGTCGTTTACACTGACGGAACACGGCTTGTTGCTCGACGCAATCGAGCAGCACAACGAAGCCGCCGCGCTCAAACTTGTAGCGCAACATGTCAACCAGATTCTATCGGATATGGAAAATCTGCAAACGATTTATCCGCATTATTTCACCGACGATTGAAATAAAATGCGGGCGTCCTTGTTTTCAAAAACAGAGACGCCCGCATTCTTTTTTAAGTTTCCTCCGGCAAAAGCGTTACAATCACGCTGCCGATGCGCTTTTCTTCCACCTGATTGACGCGCAGGCACAGGCGTTTATACGTAAACCCTTCGCCGACACTCGGAATATGCTCCATCACGGCAAGCGCCCAACCGCTGACAGTCGTGTAATCGCAGTCGAAATCTTTGTCCGTAAAGCCGGTTGCGCGGAATAAATCCTCTATTTTTACATCACCCGACACCTGCCATGTGTGGTCATCGAGCTTTGAAATCGGTGTTTTTGCCTCGTCGGTTTCGTCCCAAATTTCGCCCACCAATTCCTCCAAAACGTCCTCAAGCGTCACAAGTCCAACCGTGCCGCCGTGTTCGTCCGTCACCACCGCCATATGTTGTTTCACGCGGCGAAATTCCGCCAAAAGCTCATGAATCCGCTTGGTGCGATACACCACCAAAATCTCACGCATGAGCGTGCGCGGCACAATTTCCTCACCTTTTGCAAGACAGGCAAGCATGTCTTTTGCGTGCAAAACGCCCACCACATGGTCAATGGTTCCCTCGTATACCGGAATGCGGCTGATGCCCTCGTTGATGCAGAGTGTCAGCAATTCGTCTGTCGGCGTGTTGATATCCGCCGCCACCATATCCACACGCGGCACAAGAATATCCTGTACCATCGTATTATCGAAGTCAATTGCGCTTTGAATAATTTCGGTTTCCTGCCGATTGAGTACGCCTTCTTCGCCCACAGTATTGACGATGGTTTTCAGTTCTGCCTCTGTCACGCTCGGCTGAATATTCAGCTCTGCGGAGTGGCGGCCTGTCAGCAAATGTTTGATTTGCACAAAAATCCACACAACAGGCGTCAGCACCGTTTTCACCAGTCGCAGCGGCGCGGCAGTCGCCAGCGTCACGCGCTCGGCGTTTTCTTTCGCATAGCTTTTGGGCAAAATTTCGCCGAACACAAGCACCAAAACCGTGATAATTGCCGTTGCGATTGCCGCACCGTTCGCGCCCAGAAGCGCCGTTGCCGCAACCGTCGCCAGTGACGCGGAAGCAATATTCACCACATTGTTGCCGATGAGAATGGCGGACAGCGTCCTGTCAAAATCGTCAGAGAGATGCAGCGCAACACCCGCTTTTGCGTCGCCGTCCTCCGCCTTGTTGCGCAGACGGATTTTGTTGACGGAGGAAAGCGCTGTTTCGCTCGCGGAAAAAAACGCGGAGAGCAACAGCAGAGCAATGAGCAAAATATAAATACCGGGACCGGGAATATCCAAAGAAAAACCACTCCTTATACAAATTGAATGAGATAAATATACCAGATGTACGTGTAAATTGCAAGATGTTCGTCAAAAAAGCGCCGCATCCTTAAAAGGGTGCGGCGCTTTTTCAGTACATGCCGTGCGCTGCCATATAGCTGTAAACGGCTTCGCCGTGCTGTTGTTCTTCTTTTTGAATATGGTTGAGAATTTGACGTACCTGCGGGTCTTTAAATTCAAAAACCGCGGTGTCGTACACTGCCGAAACATGTTTTTCGGTGGAAAGCGCATCACTGCACAAATAGGCGTCGTGTTTTTTATCCGCTGATTGTGCCGTGCTTTTTTTCGCATTCTGTGCCGGCGGGCTTTGTTTCGGCTGTGCTTTTTTCTCTTTCGGCAACGGCGGCACAGTGCCGGAAATCAATGAATTTACCGTGTCGAGATGTTCTCGCTCTGTCTTTTCGATTTTGGTGAACACGGTTTTCAGCGCCGCGTCACACGCATCACACGCGTGTTTTTCATATTTCTCCACGCAAAGCGTTTCGTCCGCTTTCAAGTCCTGTAGCAAAGAGCTTTCTTTTTGGCTCCATTTCATAAAAATCACCTCATGCTTATTTTGTGCAGAAAAAATGAGATTATACAACCTTACAAATGCTTTACAAAATGTATACGTAAAGATGGTTTTTAGAATGGTGGGGTATGGGTATACTGAAAGTGACCCAAAAAACAAAGAGACGCAAAGAGGAGAAAAAGTATGAAAAAAACACTTGCATGGTTTACCGCCGCCGTTTTGGCGCTCAGTTTAACAGCTTGCGGCACGGCAGCGCCCGCACCCGCACAAAGCGAAACAACACCGGCGCAAAGCGCCGCGGATACCGCCTTATCCGGAAAAGTTTCAACAGGCGGCAGCACCTCTGTTGAAAAAGTAATCGGCGCGCTCAGCGAAGCCTTTATGCAGCAGAACGCCGGTGTTTCCGTCACGTATGACCCGACAGGTTCGGGCGCAGGCATCACGGGCGCCACAGACGGCACACTCGATATCGGACTGTCCAGTCGCGCACTCAAAGAAAATGAAACAGGACTTACCGCAACCGTATTTGCACTGGACGGCATCGCCATCATCGTCAACAAAGAAAACAAAGTTGCCGATTTAACGCGTGAACAGATTGCCAAAATCGCGAAAGGCGAGATTAAAAACTGGAGCGAGGTAGGCGGCACGGACGGCGAAATCGTATTTTACGGACGCGAGGCGGGCAGTGGCACGCGTGACGGTTTTGAAAGCATCCTCGGCGTGGCTGACGCCTGTGTATACACAGAAGAACTCACCGCGACCGGTGCCGTAATCGGCAAGGTGCAAAGCAACGCAAACGCCATCGGCTACGCGTCGCTTGCGTCCGTGGATGAAAAAGTAAACACTGTCAAGGTGGACGGCATTTTGCCGACAGAGGCAACAGTGCAAGACGGAAGCTATAAAATTCAGCGTCCGTTCGTGTTTGTCACAAAAGACGGCGCGGCACAAAGCAAAGAAACTGCCGCCTTTATCGCCTTTGCAAGCGGCAAAGACGCCGCTGAAATTATCGCAAACGCCGGTGCGGTTCCCATCGTAAAATAGGACACGACGCAAAGATAAAAACAGACAAAAAGTCGAGAAGTCTCGGCTTTTTGTCATAAGGAAATGGAAAATAATGAAGCTGAAAAAAGCAATTGAACGCACTATGCAGGCGCTGTTTTTTGCCTGTGGCATGACCGCCGTCGCCGCAACGCTGCTCATCAGCGTATATTTGGTGCTGGCGGGTCTGCCGGCAATCCGCGAGATAGGACTTGTTAATTTTCTGTTTGGAACGGTGTGGAAAAGCACCGCCAAAACGCCGGAATTTGGCATTTTGCCCTTTATTTTAACCTCCGTTTACGGCACGTTCGGCGCCATTGTCATCGGTGTGCCGGTGGGACTGCTGACCGCGGTTTTTTTAGCGAAATTGGCGCCGCCAAAACTGGCAAATCCAATGCGCTCTGCCGTCAGTTTGCTGGCGGGCATTCCGAGCGTGGTATACGGACTTGTCGGCATGATGTATTTGGTGCCGCTTGTCGCAAAAATGTTCAAGCTTACAAACGGCGCAAGTTTATTTGCGGCAATTCTGGTGCTTGCCGTGATGATTTTGCCCGGCATTGTGTCGGTATCGGAAACCGCGCTGCGCGCCGTTCCGCCTGAATACGCCGCCGCAAGCCTTGCCCTTGGCGCAACGCCTATCGAAACCATTTTCAAGGTCGAAATTCCCGCCGCAAAAAGCGGCATTGCCGCCGGAATTGTGCTTGGCATCGGGCGCGCCGTCGGTGAGGCGATGGCGGTGATGATGGTGGCGGGCAATGTGGCAAATATGCCCGATTTGTTCAAAAGCGTCACGTTTCTCACAACGGCGGTGTCAAAAGAAATGAGCTACGCAAGCGGTCTGCAAAAACAGGCGCTGTTCAGCATTGCACTGGTGCTGTTCTGCTTTATGATGTTGCTCAATTTTGTGCTGCATTTCTGTATCAACAAAGGAGAGCGGCAATGAATCAAAATCGCAAACGAAAATTATACGACAATACGCTTAAAATTTGCATATATGGCGCGGCAGGCATGACAATTTTGCTGCTGCTTGCCATCATCGGCGTAATTTTTTACAAGGGACTGCCGCATATCACTTGGCAGCTTTTGAGTACGGCACCCAGTGCATTAAAAGATACAATTGGTATATTACCAAATATAATCAACACGTTGTATTTGGTTGGGCTGTCGCTTTTGATTGCGCTGCCGCTCGGTGTGGGCGCGGCAATTTACCTCACCGAATACGCCACAAACAGGCGCTTGATTGCGCTTGTGGAGTTCACCACAGAGACGCTTGCGGGCATTCCGTCCATTTTATACGGACTGGTCGGCATGTTGTTTTTCTGCCAATTTTTGAAGCTGCAAACCAGTCTTTTGGCAGGCAGTTTTACGCTCGTGATTATGATTTTGCCCACCATTATCCGCGTGACGCAGGAGTCGCTGAAAACCGTGCCGGAGAGTTACCGCACAGGGGCGCTCGGGCTTGGCGCAACCAAGTGGTATATGATTCGCACCATTATTTTGCCGGCGTGTGTGGACGGCATTGTGACAGGCTGCATTCTTGCCGTCGGGCGCATTGTGGGCGAGAGCGCGGCGCTGCTGTTCACGGCGGGCATCGGCGCGGTGATTGTGCCGAATATGTTCAAAGCGCTTGCAAATTCCGGCGGCAGTCTCAGCGTTGCGCTGTATGTTTATGTGTACGAACGCGCCGATTTTGATGTCGGTTTTGCCATTGCCGCACTGCTGATGCTGCTTGTGCTGCTGCTCAATTTTGCGGCAAAAAAACTCGGTGATAAACTCAAAAACAAGGAGGAAAAAGCATGAACGCGCCCATTTTACAAACCAACAATCTGCGCCTGCATTACGGCTCGTTTCTTGCGCTGCAAGACGTCACCCTCACGCTCGGTGAAAAAGAAATTACATCGCTGATTGGCCCCTCCGGCTGCGGAAAATCCACCTTTTTAAAAACACTCAACCGCATGAACGACCTTGTGTCGGGTGTGCAAATTGAGGGCGCGGTGCTTTATCGCGGCGAAGATATTTATAAGGGCAATCTCGATGTGACGCTTTTGCGCAAAAAAATCGGCATGGTGTTTCAAAAAGCAAATCCGTTTCCGATGAGTATTTACGACAATATTGCCTACGGACCGCGGTTGCACGGCACACATTCGCGTGCGCAGCTTGACCTGCTTGTGGAGGAATCGCTGCGCGGCGCGGCGCTGTGGGACGAGGTGAAAGACAGGCTGAAAAAATCGGCGCTCGGACTTTCGGGCGGTCAGCAGCAGCGCATGTGTATTGCGCGCGCGCTTGCCGTGCAGCCGGATGTGCTGTTGATGGACGAGCCGACCAGTGCGCTTGACCCTGCGTCCACTATGCGTGTGGAAGAACTGATGACAACTTTAAAAGAACGATACACCGTTGTAATTGTGACGCATAATATGCAGCAGGCGGCACGTATCAGCGACAAATGCGCGTTTTTTCTGCTGGGCGAAGTGATTGAATTTGGCGAGACGGAACAAATTTTTTCAATGCCGCGCGACAAACGCACCGAGGATTATATCACGGGGCGTTTCGGCTGAAAACGATTGTATCTTGTGAAAAAAAGATTATAATAAAAGGGAGGTTTTTCAATATGAACGCACGAATTTCGTTTGACGCAGAACTGGAGGCGCTGTCGGCATCGCTCATCACAATGGGCGCGCTTGCCACAGATGCCATCGCAAAAGCTATGGAAGCGTTGCAGTCCGGCAATGTTGATTTGGCGCATACCGTGATGGCGGGCGATGCCAAAATTGACGAGATGGAGCGCACAATTGAGCATCAATGCCTGACGCTTTTGCTGCGTCAGCAGCCGGTGGCGAGTGATTTGCGCAAAATTTCAACCGCCATTAAAATGATTACCGATGTGGAGCGCGTGGGCGATGCCGCCGCCGATATTGCCGAAATTTCAACATACGCGGGCGTTGCCGGCATTCCGGATGCGCTGTCGGACATCACGAAAATGGCGCATGCCGCACAGGAAATGGTGAATGATGCCATCGGCGCGTATGTGAGCGAAAATTTGGCACTTGCCGCCGCCGTGATTGCGCGTGATGATGTGGTGGATGATTATTTCAACAAAATTAAAATGGATTTGGCGGGATACATCGCCGCAGATTCTGCAAAAATTGATTGTGCAATCGACTATTTAATGATAACAAAGTATCTCGAACGTTTGGGCGACCATGCGGTGAATATCTGCGAATGGGTGCAGTTTTACAAAACAGGAATCCATAAAAGCGAAAAAATTCTGTAAACGGAGGGGAAATCATGCACAAACTGCCGCGCATTTTGGTGGTTGAGGACGACGAAAGCATACGAATGCTGCTGGAAGTGTCGCTGCGCGCATCGGGTTTTGCACCGCTGTGTTTTGAAAGCGCCACAGAAGCGCTCAAAAGCATGGAGACGCAAAGCAATGTGCCGGACGCCGCCGTACTGGACATTATGCTGGAGGGAATGGACGGTATTACGCTGTTAAAGCTGATGCGCGCCCATGCAAAACTGGCGGCAATTCCCATTATGATGCTCACGGCAAAAGATGCAGAGACCGATAAAATAGCGGGACTCGACGCGGGTGCCGATGATTATATGACGAAACCGTTCAGCGTACTTGAGCTGTGCGCGCGTGTGCGTGCGTTGCTGCGGCGCGGCGGATTTGAGCAAACGCAGAAAAAAACAGGCGCGTTGCAAAGCGGCACATTGCGTGTGGATTTGGCGGCGCATGAAGCAACTTTAAACGATACAGCGCTCGAACTTACGTACAAAGAATTTGAGCTGCTGCAAACCTTGATGACGCATGCGCCCGGCGCACTCACGCGTGAGGAGCTGCTGCAAAGCGTGTGGGGATATGATTTTGTCGGCGAGACGCGCACACTTGACATGCACATCGGCACGTTGCGTGCAAAACTTTGCGATGATTCGGCGGCGCCGCGCTTCATTAAAACGGTGCGCGGTGTCGGATATCGATTTCTCGGCGCCGTTGATACGGCTGCAAACGGAAAGTGAACGAAGATGAAAAAACGAATCCAAAACAGTATTTTTGCCGTGCTTGCGACAGGAATGATTCTCTGTGTCCTGTTTACGGCGGTGATTTTAGACAGAAAACTGACCCAACAAACCGAGGCGGGGCTTGTGAATCTCGCCACAGCGTTTGCGCGGGATTATCAGGCAGACGGTGACGCAGACGCGCAGGCAAAGGCGTTTGCGGCAGACATCGAAAATTTGCGCGTGACCGTGATTGCGGCAGACGGCACAGTGCGGGGCGACTCGCAGGCAGACTATCGCACCATGGAAAACCATGCCGACCGCGCCGAAATCAAAGAGGCACAAGGCGCAAAAGTGGGCGTTTCGGTGCGCGCAAGCAGCACATTGAGCTATCAGCAAATGTATGCGGCGGTGCGCATGGAAAACGGCGAAACGCTGCGGCTTGCCACTGAGTATGCGGGCGTTGTGGCAGATGTTGTCAGCTTATTGCCGGCGCTTTGCCTTGCCGGTTTGGTGGCACTTTGCCTTGCAATGGCGGTGTCGGGGCGCTTTTCAGCCAGTATCACCGCGCCGATTGCCGCGCTGTCGGCGGGCATCAAACGCGTGCAAGAAGGCGGCGCGCCGCTGATTTGCGAGACGTATCGCTATGCGGAATTGCAGGGCATGGCGGGGGATATCAACCGCATGTCGGACGAAATTCATCAGAATATGAACCGCCTTGCGCGTGAAAAAGCGAAGATTGATTCCATTTTAAACAATATGAACGAGGGGTTTGTATTGCTCGACGAAAACCAGACGGTGCTGTTGATGAACGATGCTGCCTGTGCCGCGTTTGCGTGTGAAAATGTACGTGCTGTGGGGAAAAACTTGGTGCATACCACGCGCAATGTGGCGCTGTTACAGGCGGTGAGTGCTGTTTTGGACGCGAAAAACGAGCTGCCGCACACGGCACTGGAGCTGCCGCATGCAGACGGCACGGTGGACGAGGTGACCGTCAGCGCCGTGCGCGCAGACGACCCGCTGACACAAAAAGGCGGCGCGATTTTACTGCTGAGCGACGTCACCGAGCGCCGCAGCGCGGTGCAGGCACGGCAGCAGTTTTTTGAAAATGCGTCGCATGAACTCAAAACACCCATCACGTCGGTGAAAGGTTTTGCAGAACTGCTGTGCAGTGATGTTTCGCTCACCGCGCAGCAGCAAAACGAAATTGCGGCGCGTATTTTGAAAGAAATCACCCGCATGAACAGTCTCATCGGCGACATTATCATGATCAGCCGTCTTGAGAGCGGCGATGTGACATTTGAGCGTGAACTGCTTGATTTTGCGCGTGTTATCAAAGAAGTTTGTGCGGAAGCCACACCGCAGGCGACACAAAACGACATTACAATCACCTGTGAAACACAGCCGTGCATTCTCAGCGCATCAGCGCGTGAAATGAGCGAACTTGTGGGCAATTTGGTGTCAAATGCGGTGCGTTACAACAAAAAAGGCGGGCGCGTTGCGGTCAACTTGCAAACCGAAAATGCCGTGCCGACCCTCACGGTTTTCAACACGGGGGAAGTGATTCCGGCGGCGTATCAGGCGCGAATTTTTGAGCGCTTTTACCGCATGGACAAGGGCAGAAGCAAGGCAAACGGCGGCACGGGTTTGGGACTTGCCATTGTAAAACATATCGTGAGCGCATATGGCGCATCGGTGGCGGTGTCAGCGGCGGCGGACGGGAATATTTTCACGGTAACATTTCCGCGGCAGCAATAGTGCCGTGTGCCGACAAGTACAAAAGCGCTGCATCGCAGACAGGCGGTTCCTCCTTGTCTGCGGTGCAGCGCTTTTGCGAATTTACATTGCCGAGCGTGGGAATGACAGCCGTTTCACAAGCTGTAAAAAGCATCTCTCTCGGAAAACGGCAATCACATCCATTGCGCCAGTGTTTGCAGCAGCAAATCCGGCTCAATGGGTTTTGCGAGATGTGCGTTCATGCCCGCCTGCCGTGACTTTTCGATATCCTCGGAAAACGCGTTGGCAGTCATGGCGATAATCGGAATTGTGGCGGCATCTGCCTTATGACAGGCACGAATCGCCTGCGTCGCCTGCAAACCGTTGCAAATCGGCATACGAATGTCCATCAAAATCGCCTGATAATAATGCTCCGGCGCCTGTGTGAACAAATCGATTGCCACCTGTCCGTCTTTGGCGCGCTCCACCAAAATGCCCTGTTTTGTGAGCAGCGTTGTGGCAATCAACGCGTTGACATCGTGGTCCTCGGCAAGCAGCACACGTTTGCCGCATAATTTGTCGGTTTGCGCGGAATCTGCCGCGTCGTGAACCGCCGCCGGCGCATCACACAGCGGAACCGTGAGAACAACCGTCACCGTGGTGCCGCTGCCGAGTTTGCTGTCAACCGCAATCGTGCCGCCCATTTCGTCGATGATGCTTTTGATGATGGCAAGACCCAGACCGGAACCGTTTTGTTGCGGCATTGCCGTGTTTTCTTCCTGCTCAAACGGCAAAAACATCCGCTTTTGAAAATCCTCGCTCATGCCGCAACCGTAATCTTTGACGGTGATGGAAAAAGTGAAAGATGCGCCGTCATTTTCAAGCATTTTCACCGAAAATTCAATCGTGCCGCCGACCGGCGAAAACTTGATGGCGTTGTTCAATAAATTGATGAAAATTTGCTGCATGCGCATTTTATCGCACAGCGCCCACGGCGTTTGCACATCATTGAAATTCGTGACAAGATGAATTTGTTTTTCATAGAGCAGCGGCTCCATCATTGTAAGCACCGACTGCAAGGTCTTATTTCCGTTGACAGGCTCGTTGTGCAGCTCGATTTTTCCGTTTTCAAGCCGGCTCATGTCAAGGATGTCATTGATTAACCCCAGCAGATATTTGCCGGAATTTTCGATTTTTTCAAAATATTCCCGACTTTGCACCGCGGTATTTTCGCCGTCATGCCCGAGATGTGCAATGCCGATAACCGCGTTCATCGGTGTGCGGATTTCGTGGCTCATGCGGGACAAGAAATCGCTTTTGATGCGGTACGCCTGTGCAAGCTGCGCATTTTTTTCAGCCAGAACTTTGTTTTGCTTTGTCTTGATGGCGTTCGCGTAAATGGCAGACAGGCAAATGCCAACGGCAATGCAAATGCCAATCAGCGCGACAATCATCAGCAGTAAATTTTGGCGCACAAAGGCGGAAACAGAAAAAGGCGCCTTGTGTAAAGCCGTGTTTTGAATGACAGAGCGTTCAATATCATCGGAAGAAAGCATACAGACAGCTTTGTTTAAAATGGAAGTGAGGATGGGCGGTTGGCTGTCGGAAACACCGAGACGGATGGGGACGCTGATGCCGATGGTGGAAACAACGGCAAGCGCCGGTCGCTCGGGCAAATAGGCAAGCGTTTGCAACGCAAGCGAGCCAACCAAGGTGATGTCTGCCTTGCCGTCCGCCACCATTTGCAGACAGTCCTCCGTTGTATCGGAATTTATCACGTTCCAGTGCGGATATTCGGTGCGCAGATATTCGCAGGTGCCGACAAGGGAGCGCGGCATGGCGACCGTCAGCGCATTTGAGGGCGTGATGATATTGTTGCGCCGACCGACAGCCGTGCGTTCCTCGTGCATATAGGTGTCGGTAAAACGCAGATTGTACGTTTTTGACAGCAGCTCGTCGCCATAAACGCCGGCAATGATATCCGCCTTGCCGTACTGCATTTGCTCCCATGATTCCGTCAGCGACGCTGTGTGTTTGATGTTGAAAGTCAGCCCCGTTTTTTCGCTCACCATCGCAAGAACATCCGCATCTACGCCAAAAAACTTCTTTTCTTTTGTATCATACCATTCAAACGGATAATTGGCGGCGTCACAAACAACGGTCAGCGGCGCACAGGTTTTGATGAATGCAAGCTCCTCACGCGAGAAGCTTTTCACCTGTTTTTGCACGGCGCCGTAATATTTTTCAATCAAATTTGCCGCAAATTGCGGCTGCTCAAGCTGAATGCGAAACAGTGCCTCGTTCAGCTCCTCCACCAACTGCGTGTTTCCTTTTTGTGCAATGAAAAATGCCGGCAGATAGCCGAATTTTGCAATTACTTTTTGATGTTCGCCCAGCGACAAATTGCCGGATATCATGACGTCAATCTGCTTGTTTTCCAGTGCGGCGTACATTTCGGTGAACGTGTCATAATAAACAGGCGTAAAAGAGAAGTCGTTTTTTGCGGCAAATTCCGCAAAAACACCGTTCAAATAATTGTCGGAAATCATGCCGACAACGATGCCGTTATAATTTTTGTAATCGCCGTAATAGAGGTTGTCATTGTCGCTGTTTGCAATCAGCGAGACGTAATCAACGCAAATTGCCGACTGTGTAAATTCAAAATCTTTCGCACGTTCGGCGCTGAATTCTGCCGGAAACAGCAAATCAATTTTGCCGGCTTTCAGCCATTGCAGACATTCTGTCCACGTACCGCGCACATATTCATATTGATAACCGGTGTGCTTGGCGATTTCTTCCAAATAATCCGCACCGTATCCCGTTACAGAGCCGTCGTCCCCAAGCACCAAAAAGTTTTCAATGTCAAAACAGCCGATGCGCACCGTTTTCGGTGCCGCGGCAAAGGTGGGCATGGCAACAGATGCCATCACGACAAAGGCGAGCAGCAGGCAAAGCAGTTTATTCCGGAAGGAACGCGGTTTCATCTTGTATCCTCTTTCCCCTCAATTTGCGTATTCGAGTGTATATAATAGTAGTATATCATGAAAACAAGCGACTTCCAATAAAAATTTAACAAATAAAGGAAAATTTACGCCAAAACGGGTACAGCCGTAAAAGCTGTACCCGTTCGTTTTAGCGCAATGCGGTTTCGTACATTGCCAAAATATTCTCCGTTGGTGTGTCGTTTTGAATGTAATGTGCCGACGCCATGATGTAGCCGCCGTTTTTGCCGAGAATGCGGATATTGCGGCGCACGGCTTCACGCACTTCATCGGGGGTGCCGGTCGGCAAGAGCTTTTGAATGCACACGCCGCCGTGAAATGCGATTTTATCGCCAAATTCGTCTTTCAATTCTTGAAAATCCATACCGCGCGCAAGCGGTTGCAACGGATTCAGCACATCAATCGGCAACGCGATAAGCCGGTCAATAACAGGGCGCACCGCGCCGCAGGAGTGATACATAATCGGTTTATGGTAGCTTTTGATGACCGCGTTGAGCTTGCGGTGATAGGGAAAAATAAATTCTTCCAACATGGTAGGCGACATCAGCAGCGTTGTCTGCGAGGCAATATCGTCATAGGTATAGACCAAATCGATTTTATCGCCTGCCGCTTCCATGGCATATTTGAAATATTCACACCAGAACGTGCAAATTTTATCCATGATATAATGCGCAATTTCAGGCTCACATGCCATGTCCATCATAAACTGCTCATAGCCGCGCAATGCCCACGCATACTCAAACATGCCGCCCATGTAAAGCTTGATGTAGCGCTTTTCATTGCGGTTGCCAATCAAATCGCTGTAATGTTCCCAATCAAACGCCTTGGGATTGGGCCAGTATTGATAGCTTTCAAAATCGGCGACCTCTTCCACATAACCCAGCGGGCTTGACGCATATTCTTCATACGTGCAGAACTCGTTTTTCACTTTGCGGCGGTGGACACCCATCTTGTCGAAAAAAGTGCCATCCGGCATGATGCGCTGTGTCGTTTTGGTTTCGGCAGGTGAAATGAACTGCAAATCCACCTCTAACAGGTCTAAAAGTTCGTCCTCCGTAGAAATGCCGAAATGCTGATAAAGCCGGTCCAAAACCTCGTCCACCGCCCAAAAATCAACAGGGCATCTATCCGGCTGGCGGTGATTCAGTGCCGCCTCCACTCTGGTTCTTGCGAGCATCGCTTTTCCTCCGTTTCATTTTTGGCAACCGCCGCGCAAACCCGCACACTGCGGATAAAAGGCGGTTGCTGTGTAGATTCTATATTTGCAGTATCACAATGATTCAAAAACGCGAAAAATCTATCTTTATCATAGCATGAATTGTGTATTATTACAATAAAATCTTTGTATTTCAAATAATAATAGTGATATTGCCATATGACGTTTTTGAATCAAGCAGTATTGCTATTTATTTTTTGGGAAATTGTGCATAATGTGACTATCTAAAAAGCAATTTGTTTGCTAAACTGAACGTATTATCATTGTACACTTTATTGCGCAGGATAGAAATGACACCTGTCATATATGATGGGTTTTCGAGGTGACGAAATGAACGAAAATTTTTGCATAAGTTTGGGAAATGTGCTAAGCTGCATGTTTGAAAAGCATCAGGAATTTGCCGACGACGACATTGATGTGCTGACAGAAAGCGGCTGCCGCATGCTTTGCATCAAGCAGGGCGAGACATTTATCAAACAAGGTTTTCCCATCGATTCGGTTTTTTTGGTGGTGCAGGGCATCACACGCATTGTGTGCTGCGGCTCGAACGGTCAAATGAGCATTCAGGACCGGCTTTCGACACCGCAAATTTACGGAATGACAGAGCTGTTCAACAACCAAAAGCTGTTCACCGCTTCTGTGCTTGCCGATACGCAAACACAGGCGCTCTCGGTGCCGGCAAATCTGTTTTATGAGGCGGTTTTGAGCAATCATACGGCGGCGCATATGGTGATTCTTTATCTGAATTTTCTCACCGTCCGCAACATGAATTTTGTCGAGGTGCAAAGCCTGCACAGCCTGCGTGAAACGCTGATGATGTATCTGTTCAATCGTTGCCGCGAAAACGATTTGCCGTATGTGGAAAACACCACGCGCAAAATGCTTGCGGAAACACTGCACATCAATCTGCGCAGCTTATATCGATATATCGATGATTTACAAGCAGCCGGCTGCCTTGCGCTGTGCAGAGGAAAAATCACAATCAACCGCGCACAGTATGAAAAGCTGGCGGCATGCTGTGAAGAACTTTGAACACGGTGAAATGTGAAAAACCAAAAAGCCTCGAAAATTCGGCTTTTTCGAGGCTTTTTATATAGGGTATTGCAGGAGGGACAAAAGTAAGAGTTTGCAGAACGGCTGAAAATCAGCGTTTGCCGTGTTTGCCAAGCTTGTCAATCAGCACGGCAATGACAATCAGCGCGCCTACGGAGATATCAAGAACAAAAGAGTTGATGCCGAGCAATTGTCCGCCGTTGCGAATCATGGCGATGATTAAGGTGCCAAGCACGGTGCCGAATACAGAGCCGACGGCGCCGCTCAAAGACGCACCGCCGACAACGACAGCCGCCACGGCGTCAAGCTCCATGCCGGTGCCGGCAGTCGGTGTACCGCTGCCCAAACGCGTTGTCATCAGTAAACCGGCAACAGAAGCGCAAAATGCGCAAAAAGCGTAAATGCCGCAAATGTTGATGCCCAGACGAATGCCGGACAGACGCGCCGCTTCTTCATTGGAACCGATGGCGTAAATATTACGGCCAAAGGTGGTATAGCGTGAAATCAAAATGCCGAGCAAAACAATGGCAAGCCACACGTAAACCATGGCGGGAATGCCGAGTATTTTGGCGACGGCAAAGTCGCTGAAAGGCTTTGGTACTGCCACTTTGTTGGCGTTGGACATCAGCATTACAATGCCGCGCACCATCGACATGCCGCCCAAAGTTGCGATAAACGCAGGCACTTTGCCTTTGTGAACAAGCAGACCGGTGATGACACCGATGGCGGTGCCGGCAAGCAGCGAAATGAGAATGGCAAGGGGAACGGGAACGCCTGCCTGCATGAGCATGGCGACCAACATGCCGCCAAATGCAAGCACTGCACCGACGGATAAATCAATGCCGGAGGAGATGATGACAAAAGTCATACCGACGGCAAGTACGCCGATAATGGAAGTTTGGCGCAATAAGTTTGTGATGTTGTGAAAAGAAATAAATTTCGGTTCCACAATGCAAAGCACAACGGTGAATAGAAGTAAAATTAAAATCAGATTAAATTCAGGCAACCGGCGCAGTTTTTCCAACCAGCCGATGCGCTTTTTTTCTTTTAAATCCATTATGATACAACTCCTCCTGCGTTTTCTTTTGTTTTAATACCGGAAGCCATGCGCAGCAATTCGTCATCACGATAATTTCCTCGCGTTACCACGCCGCTGCAGTTTCCTTCGTGGATTACCATAATCCGGTCTGCAATGCCCATAATTTCGGGCAGATAGGAAGATATCATAATAACGGCATTGCCGGCTGCCAACAGTTTCTCCAGCAAAAGATAAATTTCACTTTTGGCGCCAACGTCAATGCCGACGGTGGGTTCGTCAAAAATAAAAATATTGCTTTCACGGCAAAGCCATTTGCCGATAACAACTTTTTGCTGGTTGCCGCCGCTGAGATTGACAACCTTTTGGTGAATGCTCGGTGTTACAATTTTCAAATCATCGGTATAATGCTGCGCCTTTTTTTCTTCTTGACGCACATTGATAAGACCGGCTTTTGAAATTAAATCATACGATGCCAAGTTGATATTTTGCGTGATGTCGGTAGCCATGGTAAGCCCCTGCATTTTGCGGTCTTCGGGCAAAAGGCTGATGCCAAGGTCAATTGCCTGTCGCGGGTCATGAATGACTGCCTCTTTGCCCGCCACGGAAATTGTGCCGCTGTCATAGGGGTCTGCGCCAAAAATGGCGCGGGCAATTTCGGTGCGTCCGGAGCCGACCAGTCCAAACAAGCCGAAAACCTCGCCCTTATGCAGCGTAAAGCTGATGTCGCGGAACACATCTTTGCGTGTAAAACCTTGCACGTCAAGGATGGGAACGTCTGTGACATGATGATGAATCGAATACATATCTTCGATGGTTCTGCCCACCATTTTAGAAACCAAATCGTCTTCGTTTGTATCCTTTACAGCAAGGGTTTCTACACTTCTGCCGTCTTTCAAAACCGTGATGCGGTCACAGATGGTAAAAATTTCTTCGAGACGATGAGAGATGTAAATAATGGCAGTGCCGCGTTTTTTCAAGTTTTCGATAATGCCGAACAGCTCCTGCACTTCCTCGTTTGCCAAAAGCGCAGTCGGTTCGTCAAAAATCATAAGCTTGCTATGTTCGAAATATTTTTTTGCGATGACGACCATTTCCTGTTGTGCCACGGAAAGATTGCACACCATGTCGTGGGAATCAACGCGAATATGCAGCTCATCCAAAGCGGACTGCGCGCTTTTGAACATTTTTGTCCAGTCCACCAATCCCAATTTGGTGATTGGCAGTTTTCCTAAAAAGAAGTTTTCGGCAACAGAAAGGTGCATTGCAATGGTGACATCTTGATACACCGCGCCAAGCCCCAACTGCTGTGCTTCGAGCGGCCCGCTGAAGTTCACTTCTTTTCCCTCGATGAAAATTTTACCGCTGGTTTTCGGATAAACGCCCATCAAGGTTTTAATGAGGGTGGATTTTCCTGCTCCGTTTTCGCCAACAAGTGCAAGCACTTCCCCTTTGTTGACCGAGAGATTGACGTTTTGCAGCGCCTTCACACCGGGAAATTCTTTGCAAATGTTTTCCATGCGGACAAATTCTTCGCTGTTGTTCACCTTGTTCCCTCCATTATCTGCAACAATTTTTTACGGCAGACCTTTCCCTGTGGCAGGTCTGCCGTAAAAAGGTGGTTTACTCCTTGTTATTTCACGTCCGCAGGCCATGTTACCTGAACGCCGGTATCTACAAAGCTTTCAATTTTTTCGCCTTTTGCGGCTTTGATGGCATATTCTACGCCGGCATAACCCATGTTGTGCTGGTTTTGAATGATTAAGGTTTTGATGACATCATTTTTGAGTGCTTCGATTTGCTCGTCATCATCGTCAAATGCAACGATGGTGATTTTGTCTTTCAGTTCCGCCTGTTCCACAGCGCGTGCAACACCGTCGCCTGTGTGGTTGTTGTCTGCATAAATACCGACAAGTGCGTCGCCGTTGGCGGTAATCATGTTTTCGGTTGTCTGCATGGCGGTGTCAATTTCGTTGTCAACATAAGTAGGTGCCAACACTTCAATGTCAGGTGCAAGCTCTTTCATTTTGTTGATAAAACCGTCGTCACGGTCAATAATGGTCTGTACGCCGGCAACAGCGGCAACAATCGCTACTTTGCCTTTGAGTTCTTTTTTGTTGTCCTGCATGGATTTTACCATTGCTTCGGCAGCAAGTTCGCCGCCCTTGACGTTATCGGTGGCAAGATGGCATGCAACTTTATCGGAAGGAAGCGCGGTGTCAACGGTGACAACGGGAATACCGGCTTTGGCAGCTTCTTCCAAAGCGGCGTTTGCACCGGCATCGGCGTTAGAGCCGATAACAATGGCATCGGGTTTGCTGAGAATGACGTTTTCAAGCAAGGAGAGTGACTCCTCGATGTCCGCTTCGGAAGCAGGTCCCTGCACGGTGACAGTGACACCTTCGTGTTCGTCGCCATATGCTTTTGCGCCGTCTCCGACTTTCTGCCAGAAAGAGGAGTCCGTTGCTTTAATCAAGACGGCAATGTTCAACTCTTCACCGGCTTTTTCAGCCGGTGCGCTTGCCGGTGTACTTGCCGGAGCGCTTGCGGGTGCTGCGGGTGTACTGGCTGCGGGTGCGCCGCCACAGGCGGTGAGGGTGCCAATCATCAGAATGGCAAGAAAAATTGCTATGCTTTTTTTCATGAGAAATTCCTCCAAATTTTATTTTTTATTTAATTGTCGTATGGATTCGGTCATAAACAAGCTGGTTCTCAGCTCTATATGCACCGGCGGATACGCGTTGTCACCTTCCTCAATGCGCCGCAAAAGCAACTGTGCCGCTTTTGCCCCAATCAGGTCGAGTGGCTGACAGATACTGGAAAATTCCGGTTGTACACTGTGCAAAAAATTATAATAAGGAAAAGCGGATAACCGGTCAAAGGTAAGAACAGAAACCTCGCCCGGAATGTCGATTTGATATTCAAGCCGCGCTTCCATGGCACCGGCCGCCAAATAGACATTGGAACAAAAAATCAAAGTGGGCGGTTCTTCCAAATTCAGCAGACACATAAACTGACGCTTTGCGTCATGCTCCACCAAATCGGCACGAATCATGTATTGCGGCTGCAATTCAATGCCATGTGAGGTAAGGCAGTCGCGATACGCTTTGAAACGCACGATATCGGAATACACATTTTCCTGTCCGCAGATAATGGCGATTTTGCGATGCCCTTTTCGAATGGCAAGAGATAAAGCGTCAAAAGTCGCTTGATAATTGTCGATGGTTACGCTGTCGCAAGTGACATCATCCAACAAACGATCCAACATCACAGTCGGAATACCGCGGCGGATGCACTGGTTGATATGTTCTCCGGAAGCGGCGCTGGTGGCAATAATCATACCGTCCACACGCTGATTCATCAAAACTTCCACCTGCTGCTTTTCCAGTTCGCAGTCGTTGTCGTAATTGTTGAAGAGAGTGCGGTAGCCGTGTTCGCGCAGTTTCCGCTCCAATTGTTTTACGATGGGCGGAAAAAACGGATCGGTAATATCAGGCAGAACAATGCCGACAACATTGGTTTTGTTGGATTTCAACCCGCTTGCCATCGGATTCAGGCGATAATCGAGCGCTTGAATCGCGCATTCGATTTTCAAGCGGTTTTCGGGCGTTACAGGTTTTCCGTTGAGATATCGTGAAATTGTGGATTTGGAAACCCCTGACTTTTTTTCAACATCTAAAATTGTACTCATGATGTGCGCTCCTTCTGGTTTCTCAAATAATGCGTTTGCAATTTTGACAGCCATTCAAATTATAGGAGCTTTGAGCAACAATTTCAACTGTTTTAAATTCTCGACCCGCTTATTTGAACGATACTTCTTTTAATTCCAGCACAGCACCTTGATATTCCACAAAGGCAACGCGGCTGACATTGTCATACGGACAGATGAACTGATATAAAATGCGGCTCTGGGATAAAAGCGCATCAAAATTGTCAACGTTAAATGCCAAATGCGGTCTGGTTTTCAGCTCCGGCGGCAAAATTTTATTGTCATCCGGAATATAGAGAAATTCAAAAGACATCGGATGCTGCGCACAATCGGTGACGTAACAGCCAAGCAGCGGCACAAAAGCCGCATCTTCCGGTTTCGATGCTACGGGAACACAATAATGTCCATACTGATACAAGATAAATACATCTCCATTTCGACACAAAATCAATTTGTGTGTTTAACATTTACTTTCGTAAGAACGTTCTCTCTAACGAGAGTATAAAACATTCTATCGAAAAAGTAAATAGTAATTCACACTTTTCTTTATTTTTGTACGAATTAACAGGTTTACACGCCCTTGTTGTCCATTTTGCCGAAAGATTCTGACAAAAGAGTGACAACGCAAATGCGAGCAAGAGAGAACGTTCTCACAAAAGCAAAAGCGATGCCATACAGGTT
>JAVWRA010000020.1:0-22798 GCA_036635095.1 Ruthenibacterium sp.
CCATGTTGATGGACACCGGCGGCAACAGCGGTTCGCAGTCGTCTGTCACCATCATTCGCGGCTTATCGCTGGGCGATGTAGAGTTCAGCGACTGGCTGAAAGTGTTGTGGAAAGAATTTCGCGTCGCTATTTTATGCGGTGTTACGCTGTCTGTTGCCAATTTCATCAAACTGATGCTGTTTGACCGTGTCGGCATTATGGTGGCGCTTGTGGTCAATTTGACATTGGTTGTCACAGTGATGGTGGCAAAACTGGTTGGCTGTATGCTGCCGATGCTGTCCAAAAAAGCAGGGTTTGACCCCGCGGTGATGTCTGCGCCGTTCATCACCACAATTGTAGACGCCATTTCGCTGATGGTCTATTTTTCCATTGCAACCATGTTGCTGCGGCTGTGATGAACGAAAGCCTTTCGGATTTGCCGAAACGAAAACAATTGCGATTGCGCGCATATGATTATGCTTCTTGCGGGGCGTATTTTATAACCATATGTTCCTATCAAAGAAAGCATTTATTTGCGGATGTTCTTGTAGGGCAAGGGCTTTGCCCTTGCCGTCTTACCGATATCGGAAACATTGTACAACAAGAAATTGAAAATTTGAAAACACGGTTTGCCAATGTAGGTATTGACAAATATATTGTCATGCCAAACCACGTGCATCTGATTTTACGCATTGGCGAACACCGGCAAGGGCAGAGCCCTTGCCCTACCGTTGGTGATATTATCGGTGCGATGAAATCGATTTCAACCAAACGTGCAAACGCAATGGACTTATCCGGCGGTCGAAAAATTTGGCAATTTCGTTATCATGACCACATCATTCGCAATGAAAAAGAATATCTTAAAATAGGGGATTATATCGACACAAATCCGCTGACATGGGCGCAAGATTGTTTTTATATCCCATAAATATGCAAGGGCATCATCGCTTTTAAAGCGATGATGCCCTTGTTTTTTCACATGCTAAAATTCAATGCCCTCTCTGGCGGGCAGTCCTGTTTCATAGGGGTGTTTGCGCAGCACCATTTCAGTGGCATAATCAGCGTTTTGCAACATAAAATCTGCTGGGTCGCGCCCTGTCAGCACAAGCTCGAGTGCCGCCGGCTTTTCGCCAACAAGCGTTTTCACAAGCGTTTCCTCTATCAAGTGCAGCGCCACGGCAGCGCAGATTTCATCGAGTATCAACACATCACATGGTAGCGCAAGCGCCTTTTGCAGATTTTCCGTGTGCAGCGCGGCGGTGTCTTTCTTTTGCTGCGCCGTCATATTCCATGCAAATGCCTCACACACTTTTCCGCAAAAAACGCGCACCTGCGGCAGCTTTTGCAGCATCTGTATTTCGTGCGATGTGCCATCTTTCAAAAACTGCACAATCACCACGCGTTTGCCGCTGCCTGCCGCACGTAAGGCAAGCCCCATCGCCGCCGTTGTTTTGCCTTTTCCGTCACCGTAATAAAGATGAATTTGTCCGCGTTCCATGCGCTTGCCTCCTAGTCGATTTTCAACCCGCACGAATGTGTCGGCGCGGCATCATAGCATTTGTCACTCAGTACATTTGCATAAAAACGGTATCCGCCGGAGAGGTGGCGGCAATCAAACCCGTTTGCCGTCAAAATGCGGCATGCAATATAACTGCGCAAACCGCTGTGGCAATTGACATACACCGGCTTGTCTTTGGGAATTTCGGCAAGATGCGCGCGCAACACATCCAGAGGAATGCAAATTGCACGTTCCAGATGTCCTCTGCTAAATTCCGCTTCACTGCGCACGTCAAGCACCGTGACACTGCCGTCTGTCGGCAGATTTGCAATGTCATTCCAGTGATATTGTTTTACCAAACCGCCACGCAGATTTTCAATCACAAAGCCTGCCATATTGACAGGGTCTTTTGCGGAAGAATACGGCGGCGCATACGCCAAATCCAGCTCTGCCAAATCCTCCGCCGTCATGCCTGCACGGATTGCCGTTGCCAATACGTCAATGCGTTTGTCCACGCCGTCAAAGCCGACAATTTCCGCACCGAGAATTTTTCCGTCTGACGGTGCAAACAGTGTTTTGATGGTCAAATTGCTTGCGCCCGGATAATAGGTGGCATGTGACGCAGAATACGTGATGACTTTATCATACGCAATTTTGCACATCTGCGCCATTTTTTCGTTGATGCCCGTGGTGGCAACCGTCATGTCGAACAATTTGATGACAGACGAGCCTTGCGAGCCTTTGTATCTGCTGTCACCGCCGCAGATATTATCCGCCGCGATGCGTCCCTGTTTATTGGCGGGGCCGGCGAGGGAAATGATGGCCTTTTCGCCCGTGACAAAATGGCGCACTTCCACCGCGTCACCCACGGCATACACATCGGGTGCGGAAGTTTCCATGCGGTCGTTGACGACAATCGCGCCTTTTGCGCCAAGCGTCAATCCCGCTTCTTTTGCAATTGCGGTATCCGGCACAACGCCGATGGCAAGTATTACACAATCCGATGCAATCGGGTCACCGTCTGCAATCTTTGTCAGTAAAACGCCGTTTTCCTCCGCAAAGCTCTCCACTTTTGTGGAAAGCTGCAACTGCACACCCTTGCTGCGCAGATACGCATGTACTTCACACGCCATATCGTAATCAAGCGGCAACAACACTTGCGGGTCAAGCTGTACCATCGTGGTTTCGATGCCCGCCTGCAAAAGATTTTCCGCCATTTCAAGACCGATAAAGCCGCCGCCGACAACCGTTGCTTTTTTCGGATGCGTTGTATCGATAAAATCGCGAATTTTAAGCGTATCCTCCACTGTGCGCAGCGTAAAGATGCGCGGATTGTCCATGCCGACAAACGGCGGACGAATCGCTTTTGCGCCCGGAGAAAGTATCAGTTTATCATAGTTTTCCGTTGTTATTGTGCCGTCCGGCAGACGCACTGTAACGGTTTTATCTTGCAAATTGACCGCCGTTGCCTCATGATGCACACGCACATCAATGTGAAACCGCGCCCAAAAACTTTCGGGCGTTTGCAGCGTCAGTGCGCTTTTCTTTTTGATTTCTCCGCCGATATAATACGGCAACCCGCAGTTGGCGTATGAGACAAAACCGCCGCGTTCCAAAATGACAATTTCCGCGTTTTCGTCAAGTCTGCGCAAACGTGCCGCGGCAGTTGCGCCGCCCGCCACGCCGCCCACAATCAATACTTTCATACTTTTTCTCCCGTTATACAATTATTTGTCTGTGCAGGAATGTTCCCCGCAGTCGTGACCGTCCTCATGATGATGATTGCACACGGTGTCGGGATTGTATTGCAGGCTGCCCGCCAAAAGCGCATCGACACACGCATCCGCACTGCCCTGCGCACCGGGATAAATTTGAATGTTTTTTTCACCGAGTGCCGTGCGTGCGCCGCCGCCGATTCCGCCGCAAATCAGCGTGTCTACGCCATGCGCTCTTAAAAAATCCGCCAATGCGCCGTGTCCGCTTCCGTTTGTGTCTACCACGGCAGACGTTTTCACTTTGCCGCCCTCGATGTCGTAAATTTTGAATGTTTCCGTATGACCAAAATGTTGAAACACCGCTCCGTTTTCGTATGTGACTGCAATTTTCATGATTTGTTTCTCCTTATATTTTAATTTTTTTGTGGAATACTACACGGACAAGATTCTTTTTCTTTGGTGCAGGCAGTATCGCACACGCGACGGCTGCAATTTTTTCCGCAGCACTTTTGTGCGCTTTTGCAAATTTCATATCTGCCGCCGTGAATGACAAGCTGTTTGCCGTTGACCAGTGCATCTGCAATTTTTTTGCGTGCCGTTTCATAAATCGACTGTATGGTCGGGCGTGAAACCTGTAGTTGCAGCGCAGCATCTTCCTGTTTCAAACAAAGCCAATCCACCAGACGAATTACTTCGTATTCATCTACCGTCAGCACAATCGGCACACCGTTTGCACCGTCCGTCGGCGCAAAAGTCAGCGTTTGCGGCATGGCACAAACACGCCGGCATTTGATGGGTCTTGCCACCTGTTCACCCTCCCGTTCCAGTAGAAATCCAGTTCTATTATACGTTCATTACTGTCATAAGTCAATAACTTAAAGTGTCGATACTTCCTCTTTTTCGTAACTGCGCAGCATCGCTATTTCCTCTGTCCAGCCTGCATCGTCATTTGGCGTTTCCAGAATAAACGGCAGACGGTGCAGTGTCGGATGATTGATAATGCGGACAAACGCGTCCTGTCCGATGAATCCCTTGCCGATTTGCGCGTGACGGTCTTTGTGTGCGCCGCAGGCATTGAGGCTGTCGTTCAGATGAATGGCGCAAAGTTTTTCAAGTCCGATTCTGCGGTCAAACTCTTGCAACACAGCATCTAAATCGTTCACAATGTCATAACCTGCATCCCACACATGGCAGGTATCAAGGCAAACGCCCATTTTTTCACGCAAAGCGACACGCTCTAAAATGGCGCCGATTTCCGCAAAATTTGCACCCACTTCACTGCCTTTTCCCGCCATGGTTTCCAGTAAAACCGTTGTGCTTTGTGCCGGCGTCAGTGTGCGGTTCAGCATGTCGGCAATGAGGGCAATGCCCACCTCGCTCCCCTGCCCCACATGGCTGCCCGGATGAAAATTATAATACTGATGCGGTGTCGCTTCCATGCGCTGCAAATCGTCTGCAAGCATTTCCTGTGCGAACACACGCAGCGCAGGTTTTACGGCGGCGGCATTCATCGTATACGGCGCATGTGCCACAATTTTATCGAAATGACGTTCTTTTGCAAGCTTCAGATAGGCGGCGACATCTTGCGGATTTTGCGCTTTTGCCTTGCCGCCGCGCGGGTTGCGTGTAAAAAAGGCAAAAGTGTTTGCCCCAAGTTTACACGCCTGCTTTCCCATTGCGGCATAGCCGCCTGCCGATGAAATGTGGCTTCCTATGGTCAACATTGATAAAACTCCTTCTGTGAATTTATGATGATTATAACACAAAAAAATTCATTTACAAATTGTTCATTGACAAGGCAGATATTTCCTGTATAATTAAAGATACTTCGTGAGGGAGTAGTTTGCGCATGGGTTTCTGTGCGTTTTTAAGTCAACACGCATGGCTGCCCAATTGCAACCTGGCTTAAATTGAAAGAACAAGACTCATGTGCAGCTCTATTGCTGTGCAGGAGTCTTTTTTTAATATCAAAACAGAATCGAGACTGAAAGGGAGTACATCATGAAATTTTATTGCGAAAGCGCGGCTGACGTATTGCAGGAATTGGACGCTGAAGAAGGCGGACTGAAAAGCTCACAGGCTGCCGAACGCCTTGCCGCGCACGGTGCCAATCGATTGGCAGAAGGCAAAAAAGCAACCTTATTGGAACGCTTTTTGTCGCAGCTCAAAGACCCGATGACCGTTATTTTGCTCGTGGCGGCTGTTGTATCCGGCTTCACGGCGCTGTACAGCGGCGAAAGTTTTGCCGATGTCATCATCATCTTATTTGTGGTTGTTGTCAACGCCGTACTGGGCGTTTATCAAGAAAACAAAGCCGAAAAAGCAATCGAGGCTTTGCAGGAAATGGCGGCGGCTACCAGTAAAGTGCTGCGTGACGGCAAACAAGTGACGCTGAAAAGCGAGGAGCTTGTGCCGGGCGACGTGGTGATTTTGGAAGCCGGCGACGCCATTCCCGCAGACGGACGTATTTTGGAGAGCGTCAGCCTTAAAATAGAAGAAGCCGCGCTCACGGGCGAGAGTGTGCCGGTCAATAAAATGATTGCGGCAATCGGACTTGCCGACACCAAAGATGTGCCGCTCGGTGACCGCAAAAACATGGTTTACATGGGCAGCACCGTTGTATACGGACGTGGCAGCGCCGTGATTTGCAGCACCGGCATGGACACTGAAATGGGCAAAATTGCAAATGCACTTGCCAATACCGAAGAGGGGCAAACGCCGCTGCAGAAAAAGCTTGCCGACCTTGGCAAAATTTTGAGCTGGCTTGTGCTGGGCATCTGCGTATTTATTTTCGCATTCAGTTTATTGCGCGCGGGCGATTTCCGCATGTCGGTCATTCTTGACACCTTTATGATTGCGGTATCGCTTGCCGTTGCCGCGATTCCGGAAGGTCTTGCCACGGTTGTCACGGTGGTTCTTTCCATCGGCGTTACCAATATGAGCCGCCGCAACGCTGTAATTCGCCGCTTAACCGCCGTGGAAACACTCGGCTGTGCGCAGGTTATCTGCTCAGACAAAACCGGCACACTGACACAAAACAAAATGACTGTGGTGGAACATTATGGCGATGAAGCGCTGCTTGGCACCTCCATGGCGCTGTGCAGTGACGCGCATCTCGGTGATGGCGGACAGGCGGAGGGCGAGCCGACAGAATGTGCGCTTGTCAACTATGCCACCAAAGTCGGACTGCCGAAAGACAAACTCAGCGCAGAGGCGCCGCGTGTCGGTGAAGCGCCGTTTGACAGTATGCGCAAAATGATGAGTACCGTGCATCAAACCAAAGACGGGTTCATTCAGTACACAAAAGGTGCGCCGGATGAGATTCTCAAAACATGTATTTCTTATGAAAAAGACGGCAAAATTTTGCCGCTTACCGACGCGGTGCGCGATGCTATTTTGGCACAAAACAAGCAATTTGCCGATCGTGCGCTGCGTGTGCTTGGCGCAGCAATGCGCCGTTATGATGCCATCCCCACCGATTTTGCCCCCGAAATGTTGGAGCATGAACTCACTTTTATCGGACTTGTCGGCATGATTGACCCGATTCGTCCGGAAGTTTTGGTTGCGATACAGGAATGCCGTGATGCGGGCATTCGTCCTGTGATGATTACCGGTGACCACCGCGACACGGCGGTTGCCATCGCCTTAGAGCTTGGCATCATCAAAGAAAGCAGCGAAGCCATTACGGGCGCGCAGCTTGATGAAATCAGTGATGAAGATTTTGCGCGTGACATCGGCAAATACAGCGTGTATGCGCGTGTGCAGCCGGAACACAAGGTGCGTATCGTCAACGCATGGCGCAAAAACGGATTTATCACCGCGATGACCGGCGACGGCGTCAATGACGCGCCGAGCATCAAAAGCGCCGATATCGGCATCGGCATGGGCATCACCGGCACCGACGTTACCAAAAATGTGGCGGACATGGTGCTTGCGGACGACAACTTTGCCACAATCGTTCACGCCGTGGAAGAAGGGCGCCGCATTTATGATAATATCCGCAAATCGATTCAGTTTTTGCTTGCGTCCAATATGAGCGAAGTGCTGGGCATTTTTGCCGCCACACTCATGGGTTTTACGCTGTTAAAGCCGGTGCATCTGCTTTGGATTAACCTCATTACCGACTGTTTTCCGGCGCTTGCACTCGGCATGGAAAAAGGCGAGCCGGACCTCATGCGCCGCAAACCGCGCAGCTCCAAAGACGGTATTTTTTCCGGCGGCGTCGGGTTTGACGTTGCCTATCAAGGCTTGCTTGTGACGCTTGTCACGCTTTCCGCCTATTTTATCGGACATTTTATGGAGAGCGGCATGTGGGAAATTGCACAGAGTGCCGACGGCATGACCATGGCGTTTTTGACCATGAGCATGGCGGAAATTTTCCACAGCTTCAATATGCGCAGCCAGCGCAACAGTGTTTTTGCACTGAAAACGCAAAACCTCTTTCTCTGGGGCGCCATGCTTGGCAGCCTTGTGCTGACAACCGCCGTGCTTTATCTGCCGGGTCTGTCTACCGCATTCGGCTTTGAACACATCAGCCTTGCAGAATATCTTGTTGCCATGCTGCTTGCTCTCAGTGTGATTCCCATTGTGGAATGCGTCAAGTTTTTCCAACGCAAACACGCCGCGAAACGCGCGTGATTTTTCACAAACACAACAAAACGCCCGCCTGTTTATCGTGCAAACAGGCGGGCGTTTTCTGTTTTTTATACTTCGCTGCGTTTTTCCATCGGAATATACTCTGCGCGCGGACAGACGGCTTTGTATGCCGGACGAATGATTTTACCCGCATTGATGATTTCTTCAATGCGATGCGCACTCCAACCGGCAATACGGCTGATGGCAAAAATCGGCGTGTACAGTTCCAGCGGCAAATCAAGCATACTGTATACAAAACCGCTGTAAAAGTCGATATTGGCAGAAACGCCTTTGTAGATTTTACGCTCATCACCGATGATTTCCGGTGCAAGGCGCTCCACTGCTGTGTACAGTGCATATTCATCTTCACGATTTTTTTCAATTGACAATGTTTTTACAAACTGACGGAACACGCGTGCGCGCGGATCGCTGATGGAATACACCGCATGTCCCATGCCGTAAATCAGACCGGTTTTGTCAAACGCTTCTTTGTGCAGTAAGGCGCGCAGATAGTCGCTCACGGCGTTTTCGTCCGTCCAGTCCGGCAGGTTTTTCTTCATGTCGGCAAACATCTGCACTACTTTGATATTGGCGCCGCCGTGCTTCGGGCCTTTTAAGCTGCCGAGCGCTGCCGCAATGACCGAATAGGTATCTGTGCCGGAGGACGACACAACATGCGTTGTGAACGTCGAGTTGTTGCCGCCGCCGTGTTCCGCATGTAATACAAGCGCCAAATCGAGAATTTTCGCTTCCAGTTCCGTATATTTGCTGTCGGGACGCAGCGTATACAAAATATTTTCCGCCGTGGAAAGCCCCGCCTGCGGATTGTGAATATACAAGCTGTCGCCCATGATATAGTGGCGATATGACTGATACGAATACACGCTCATAATCGGGAACAGTGCAATAAGCTGCAAGCACTGGCGCAGCACATTGTCAACGCTGATATCATTGGCGTTTTTGTCGTAGCCGTACAGCGTCAGCACACAGCGCGCAAGCGTGTTCATCATATCGGCGCTCGGCGCTTTCATGATGATGTCGCGCACAAAATTTGTCGGCAGTGTACGGTAATTGTCGAGTACATTGCAAAAACCGGAGAGCTGCTGCTTTGTGGGAAGTTTGCCCATCAAAAGCAAATAGGTGCTTTCTTCAAAGCCAAAACGTTTTTCGGTGATGAAGCCTTTGACGATATCCTCCACATCCACGCCGCGATAATACAGCTTGCCATCGATAGGTGTTTTGACGCCGTCCACGGTATCAAACGACACAATTTCGCTGATTTCGGTAAGACCTGTCAGCACGCCGTTTCCGTTAAGGTCACGCAAACCACGGTTCACTTTGTATTGTGTATACAAATCATGGTCGATAGAACTATTCTGCATGCAAATTTCGGTCAGATTTTTAACCTCCGGCGTAACGCAGGAATAGTCGATTGTTTTATCAATTGGCATTGTATTCATCCTCTCTCATTGTTCTTGTTGGTTTGTGAACATTTAGTATACCATAAAATGAGAGGATAATTGTTAATTTTTTTACTGTTTTCCGAATACAAAATAATATTTTTATTTTCAAGCTTTGTATCGTTCAAAAACAAAACGGCACGTCCTCTATATGTGAGGAACGCGCCGCTTTATGTTTCAAAAATTATTGCACTTCGGTGAGTGCAACTGCTTTCAGCGGGATTTTTGCGCCCGCGACAGAGCCGTCCTCTGCCGGCGTATTGATGATGTTCGATGCGGTGTTGTCGGTATCGTTGACAAGTTTTGCATAGAGGGCATCATAATCAGCCTGTGTGAACTGTGTGAATTTTGCGGTGTCCATTGCAATGGACACGCCATTGTTTGCTGCATTGAACACAAGGTTCTGTCCGCCTGGAAATTCGCCTGCGTACACACTTGCGATGGTGTCGTATACAGAGCTGCCAAGCCCTTTCATTGCGGAAGTCATAACCGTAACCGATTCGGCAGATTGATCCACATCAACGCCGATTACTTTTGCACCGGCTACCTCGGCAGCCGCCATCACGGAGCTGCCGACAGAGCCGCCGCAGGCAAAGATGCACTCCGCGCCGCTGTTGTACCACGCCGTTGCCATTGCCTGTGCTTCCGGTGTTGCTTCAAAGCCGCCGGTGTAGCTGTATTGCATCTCGACAGAACCGTCAGCCATGCCAAGCTCGGCAGCGGCATACTCTGCACCCTGCACAAAACCGTAGCCAAAACGCACCACAGACGGAATCACCATGCCACCCATGAAGCCGAGTTTCGTCATGCCTTCTTTGACGGCGGCATAACCCGCCAAAAAGCCTGCCTGTTCCTCGGCATAGGTGATGCCGACGGTGTTTGCGGCGGTGTTGAATACGGAATAATCGGCATTGTGCGGATTGCCGTCAATCAGAATAAATTTTACATCCGGATAGGTGTCCTGCGCAATAAAAATCGATTCTTCAAATAAAGATCCCGGTGTTACGATTATTTTTGCGCCGCCTTTGACCGCAAGGTCGATGGCTGCCAAATAGGCGTCGGTAGTTTTTTTGCTTGGTTTATAATACTGTTTGGAAACATTTTTTTCCTCTGCGTATTTTACAAGACCTTCCCATGCACCTTGGTTGAATGATTTATCGTCGATGGTTCCGGTGTCGGTGATGAGTGCCAGCTCTGCTTTTTTATTGCCGCAACCGGCAAACACGGCAAGGCTCAGCACAAGAACCATTGCAACTGCAAGAAGTTTTTTCATGTAGACTCTCCCTTTTTACTATTTCGGCAAACCCGAAATATGATCGTCCGCCTGCTGAAACAAATCGCAGTACGTCATCTATTGCTATTATACAGAATTCGGCGCAAAATTTCAACCCGCATCCTATAAAATTACCGCGCATCGTTATAAAATCTTTTCCGGACCAAAGCTGAGCGGCAATAATTCACCCAAGGTTTTTTCAACAAAATTCGTTTCGGATTTCGCCATCAGCACGATTAAATCGTTGCCGCCGAACTCAAACAGCATCTGCCGACACACGCCGCAGGGCGATGTGACGATGTCGTCTTGTGTGCCATCTGCCTTGCCGCCCACAACCGCGATGGCTTCAAATTCCCGCACACCCTCGCTCACCGCTTTGAACAGTGCCGTGCGCTCTGCACAGTTTGAGGGACTGTAGGAAGAACATTCAATATTACAGCCGGTATATACTGTTCCGTTTTTCGCAAGCAGCGCCGCGCCCACCCGAAAGTTGGAATAAGGCGAATAAGAAAATTTTTGTGCCGCGAATGCCGCACGAATCAATTCTTTTTTATCCATCATTCTACACCAACAGACTGCCGAGCGCAATTTGAATCATGTTTGTGAAACTTGTTTGACGCTCCAATGCCGTGGTTGCCGTATGCGCGACAAAGCTATCGGAAATGGTCAGCAAACAGGCTGCCTCTTTGCCTGTCACATTTGCATTGTGGAACAGCGCAAAACTTTCCATTTCCACTGCAAGACAGCCTTTTGTCTCGCGTAATGCCTGCCAATATGGCATCGTTAGCGTTTTGTCTTCCTCGCAATAAAAGACGTCGCTTGAATGAATTACGCCTTCCTGCAACGGAATTTGCTGCATTTTTGCCGATGCGCGCAAAACATCATTGAGCGCTTCACTCGGCAGTATGGTGTCCTTGTCATAGCCGTTTTGCGTTTTGGCATAGCTGCTTTCGCTGTATGCGGCGCTTGCCAAAACAACGTCAAACACCTTTGCCTGTTCGCTGTACGAACCGGCAGAACCGATGCGGATAATGCGCTCGACATCATACTGCGTAAACAGCTCATAGGAATAAATACCGATGGACGGCATTCCCATTCCGCTGCCCATTACAGACACCGGTTTGCCCTTGTATGTGCCGGTGTAGCCAAGCATTCCACGCACATTCGTTACTTCTTTGCAATTTTCAAGAAAGTTTTCCGCAATAAATTTTGCGCGCAGCGGGTCGCCCGGCATCAAAACCGTTTTTGCAAAATCGCCTTGATTGGCAGCATTGTGTGGTGTGGACATTTTCATTCTCTCCTTTAAATTAAATAATCGGCGCGCATTTTTGTGAGCGCCTGCGTGGATACACCGCATTCTGCGGATAAGTACGTTTCAAAATCGGGATATTTTGCATCTATGGCATCGAGTGAACGCACAAGACTTTCCTCTTTTACGCCTGCCAATAAGGGTGCATATTCCGCCGCCTGTTCTGCGGGAATTTTTTTTGCAAGCATTTTGCACAGCATTTCCACATTATTTTTACGGCAGATATTGGTGATGAGATAATCGGCAATGCAGTCTGCGCGTGAAACGCCGAGCGCGCGCAAAATCAGCGCAGCCGCCACGCCCGTGCGGTCTTTTCCGGCGGTGCAGTGAAAAAGCAGCGGCGTATTGCCGGCAATGATTTGTGCGAACATGGCACGGTATGCCTTGTTTGCAAACGGCATTCTGCTGTAGCCGTCGTCCATATCCGCCAACACGGCACCGATGCCGTCTGTGCAGGAAAACAGATGCTCTAAGTCAAAATTCACCTCGTTGCCATCCGGTGTTACCATGGCGGAAATCGCATATTCCGTCACGCCTTTGAAGGTGGGGTCAGGCAAGTCAGCACGCTCTTTTTCTGAGCGGAAATCGAACACCGTTTTGATGTTCAGGCTGTCAAACAATGCCAAATCATGCGGTGTTGTGAGATTACACAGCGCCGGTGTGCGATAAAATACACCATATTTCACTTTTTTTCCGTTCATGCCACTGTAGCCGCCCAGCTCCCGAAAATTTTCGCAAGCTTCAAAGGCAAGCGGCGTACCGGGTTTTGTCTGCATCATTGTAAAACCTCCATTTATTTCGCATCTATGTAATATTTTCTTCTTTGATTGCACCGGTCGCATAGGCGCAAAGCAGTTTTTTCAAATCGGCAATTTGCTCTTGCAGCCGCGCGCCCTCGTCGGTGTCCTCCACGGAAATGCGCATGTCATTCACTTCAAATACATCGACAGTCGATAAAATATCGGCATTGGCGCGAATGGCTTCCTGCGTGCTTTCAAACGGGCCGTGACTGCGCAGCGACAGCCCGCGTGATGAGGATACCAGCGTGTAGCCGGCAATACCTGTGCGTGTGTGATATGCCTTGCAAAAACCGCCGTCAATGACAATCAATTTGCCGTTTGCCTTGATGGGTTTTTCGCCGTTTGCCGCGCGCACCGGCACATGTCCGTTGATGATATGTCCGTGTGTGCCGTCGAGTCCAAATTCTCCGAACAGACGCAGCACCGTTTGTTCCGCTATCACCGCGTCCTCATTTTCAATATAATCATAATATGGATTTTTATGCTCTGTGTAGGCGACCTCGTCCTCCACAAAGAAGTGTTCAAACGCGCTCATTTTATCGCGTCCGTAAATCGGCGATGCGCTGCTGCACCATAAAAACCATAAAAAATCCTGCCCTTTTTGGCGCGCTTCACTGCCTTTCGGTGCAAAATAACCCTGTCGCGCCATGGCGTCACAATAATCCATCCACGCACGTCCGCTGTAGGAAATGCCGTCCATCACCGCGCCTGCAAATGTGCCGTCCTCATGCAGCGGAATTGCACCGTGAAACAGCAGATTTCCATTTTCAATTTTATACACGCTGCCCTTGCCGTACAAAAAGCGAATGTGTCGGCTGAGCCGTTCACTCTCCGTGAAGCTCTGGCAAAGTTTTGTCATCACATCCTGCTCCGCCGCTGTCAATTCACATGGATTTTTGGGGTCAATCGTCGGAAAATCACAATCGCGCATTCGATATTCCACACCGTCAATCGTCACCATCTGTGTGGTAAAATCAATCTTCGAAAGCAAATTGCGATTTTGCATTCGGTAATCGGGATTACGTGCAATCACCGCTGCTTCCAATTTGAATAAAATCATTGCGATTGCCTTGTGCATCCGCGCCACGCGGTCGATGTCCTGCGGTGTATAGTCGCCGTCATCCATAATTTTCGGCAAAAAGGCGGAAATATCCGTATCTTGATAAACTTCTTCCGCAAACAGCGCAAGCGGACGCAAGTTGATGCCATAACCGTCTTCCAATGTCTCGAGATTGTTGTAGCTGAGCGTTACATGAATGACACCCGCAATGCACACCGCACTGCCTGCCGCCGCGCCCATCCACTGTACATCATGATTGCCCCATTGAATGTCTACAGAATGATGCTGCATCAATTCGTCGAGAATGATGTCCGGACGCGGACCTCTGTCAAAAATATCGCCTACAATATGCAGTTTGAACACCGCAAGGCGTCCAATAAGCTGGGCCAATGCAATGACGAAATCGTCTGCGCGCCCGATATCCAAAATGGAGGACAAAATGCGCTCATAGTAGAGGTCTTTGTCATGATCTTCAAAATGCGCATGGAGCAGCTCATCGATGATATACGCAAAATCTTTCGGCAGTCGTTTGCGCACAAAGCTGCGCGTATATTTGGACGACATCATGCGGCAAACGTCAATCAACCGATAGAGCGTTTCCAGATACCACGCGTTTAAATCGGTTTGCAGCGGCTTGAGCTGCGCCAGTTTTTGCGCCGGATAGTAAATCAGCGTGGCAAATTCGGCGCGTTCCTGCGCCGACAGTGTTTGACTGAGTACACGGTCAACTTTCTCTTTGATAACGCCGGACGCATTGTTTAAAATATGTGTAAACGCCTCAAATTCTCCATGCAGGTCACTCATGAAATGCTCGGTCGGCTTTGGCAGCTTTAAAATCGCTTGCAGGTTGATGATTTCGCCGGACGCCGCCGCCGTACTGGGATATTCTTTTGCAAGCTGTGATAAATACTTACGCTCCGCTTCGCTCGAAAAAGTAAACATCGCTATGCCCCTTTCCGTGTCTTATTTCTAATTGGATGCCAGCACATTTTGTGCTATAATAGTAAAAAATTCAGAGAAAGCCGGTGCATCATGGAAATTCCTGTTCACTGCACGCTTTGCCCGCGAAAATGCGGTGCAAACCGGCAAGTTTCACACGGACTGTGCGGCGGCGGTGCTGCGATAAAACTGGCGCGCGCGGCACTTCACTTTTGGGAGGAGCCTTGTATTTCAGGCACACGCGGCAGCGGCACGGTGTTTTTTTCCGGCTGTGCGCTGCAATGCTGTTACTGTCAAAATTATAAAATCAGCGCCGAAAATTTCGGAAAAGAAATCTCCGTTACGCATCTTGCCGAAATTTTTCTGCGTCTGCAAAAGCAAGGTGCGCACAATCTCAATCTCGTGAGCGCAAGCCACTATCTTCCATGGGTTTTAGACGCTTTGCAGCTTGCAAAACCTGCGCTTTTTATTCCTGTTGTGTACAACACCGGCGGCTACGAAACGCCGCAGGCGATTGCCGCATTGCGCGGTGTTGTGGATATTTATTTGACCGATTTGAAATATTTTTCATCGGATTTGTCACAGGCGTATTCAAATGCCGCCGACTATTTTTCTGTGGCGGGCAGTGCCGCAAAACAGATGATTGCTCAAGTTGGTGCGCCGCGTTTTGACGCGGACGGAATGCTGCAAAAAGGGGTGATTATCCGCCATCTTGCACTGCCGGGCGCAGTGGACGACAGCAAAGCTGTGCTGCATTTTATGGCGGAGGAATTGCCGCAGCAACAGTTTTTGACCAGTGTGATGAGCCAGTATACGCCCTTTTACAAGGCGTGTGAACACAAGGAATTGCGCCGGCGCATCTCCACGTATGAGTACCGCAAAGTGGTGAACACCGCGGTTGATTTGGGTCTGACAAACGGTTTTATGCAGGAAAAGAGCAGTGCAAAAGAGGAATATACGCCTGTTTTTGACCTTGAGGGCGTCGAATAGTCTCCCGCTGCAAAGATAAAAGGGA
Organism: Ruthenibacterium sp.; assembly: GCA_036635095.1. Taxonomy (GTDB): domain Bacteria; phylum Bacillota; class Clostridia; order Oscillospirales; family Ruminococcaceae; genus Ruthenibacterium. The sequence goes on from JAVWRA010000020.1 coordinate 15,684, forward strand.
CTGTTGTACAAACGAAAATTTGTGCGGCAGTCCTTTTTTGTTTTTCAAAATAAATTAAAATAAACAAGCTGCGTCACAAAAAGGAAGCAGAATGACGTCAATAAAATGAGCGCCATAACAACCTGAACCAGTAAAATGGCGCGCGCCAAATTGCGGCGGTTTGCACTGCTTTTTTCGCCAAAGCTCCAAATGCACAGCATCACAAGACCGACAATCGGAATCAGCGCAATCATCAGCATTCCGAAATAATCGGAAAAGCAAAGCTGCTCCGACGTTTGCGTGATGCGCGCATAATGCGGCGGATTTTCAAGCGGCGGTGCCGTGAGCGGCGGACGCTGTGCGATATATTTTGCACCGGGTACGGGTGCTTCCTGTTTGGGCGCTTCTTTTGCGGGCGTCTCCTCGCCGTCCAGCAATGCGGCTTCTGCCAATGTCTCCGCATCTTGCGCGTCGGAGGCATCGTCCAACATTTTTACTTCGTCCGGCTCCTGCAAAGTGCTGTTTTGCGCCGCCGTTTCCGTTTCAAACAACCGTCCGCATTTCGGGCAGACCGCTGCGTGTTCAGGCAGGCAGGCGCCGCAGCTTCCACAATAATTTCTTGCCATTGCAATGACCTCCTAAAAATACATATATACCTGACACGGAATCATGCCATTGTACAGTTTGCGGCGGCGATTTGCCTTTTTGCCGAAATTATGTTCAAAATCGGCATCTGCCGTAATGATATACGCGCTGCGCACAGGATTTTGCGTCAACCGATAACCGAGCATTTTTTCAAGCGCCGCCACCTCTGCCGGTGTGCCGATGCGCTCGCCATACGGCGGATTTGTGAAAATCATGCTGCCGCTTGCCGGCGCAAAATTCTGCACATCTGCCACAAAAAACTTGCAGTGTTTTTCCACGCCCGCAAGCTTTGCATTTTCATTTGCAAGTGCAATCGCAGCCGGATCAATATCAAAACCGATGCCCTCAAATGTACAATCGGTTCTGATTTCCGACAGCGCCTTTTCGCGCTGCTGCGCCCACGCCGTCTGCGGAATAAAATCGTATTGTTCTGCCGTAAAACGACGGCGCAAGCCGGGCGCCATATTCATGGCTTTCATGGCGCCTTCAATCATCAACGTGCCGCTGCCGCAAAACGGATCTTGCGCAAGCGTGTCGGGATAAATACGCCCAAGGTCGATGATGGCGGCGGCAAGCGTTTCTTTGATGGGCGCCTCCATGCTGTTTTTGCGGTAGCCGCGCTTATGCAGCCCGTCTCCCGAGGTGTCAAGCATCACTTCAACTGTATCTTTGCGGATGGAAAAGCGAATTTTATACAGCGGCCCGTCCTCCGGCAACTCGGACACATGATGACCGCGTTTGAGCCGCTCCACAATCGCCTTTTTCACAATGCTTTGGCAGGCAGGCACACTTGTCAGCGTACTGGAAAGGCTGCTGCCTTTGACGGGAAATTCCGCGTCTTGCGGCACAATATCTTCCCATGCAATGCTGCTCACGCCGTCAAACAATTCATCGAATGTTGTGGCTTTGAAAGTTTTCAGCAGCAATAAAATACGCTCGGCACAACGCGACCACAAATTGGCGGCGGCAATGAGATTTTCATCGCCCTCAAAGGCAACGCGTCCGTCTGTGACGGCAATATTTTGTGCGCCCAGTCGTTTAAAATCAAAAGATGCGGCAGCTTCAGTGCCGAAATAGCACGGTGCGATGAGATGATAATTCAAAATAAATTCCTCTTTTTTTCAAGTATAGAATGTGCTTTTATCATAAGTAGATATAGTATATCACAAAACGCCCCCGCTGTGTAGCAGGGGCGCAAAAGTTTCACTTCGTTTTCGCTTTTAGGCGCACGACGGTCAGCGCTCCGGAACAATCAGACCATATGTGCCATTTTTGCGACGATATACCACATGAATATCATCTGTATCGGCGTCGCGGAACATAAAGAACGCATGACCGAGCATATTCATTTCCAAAATTGCTTCATCGACTGTAGAGGGTTTCACGGCGAAATGTTTTTCACGAATCACATGATACGATTCTTCCTCGTCTTCCTCACCCTCATCCGCAACATCAACAGCCTCAATCGGATGCTGCATTCTGTCCTCAAGGCGACGGCGGTTTTTCAAAATGCGGCGTTCAAGCAAATCAAGCGCCGTGTCAAATGCGTCTTCCATGCGCTCGGCGTCTTTCTCGGCACGGCTGGTAAATCCCCTGTCTTTCACCGTAATTTCAACGGTTTGCCAGTCTTTTTCAACCGTCACCGTCACAAGTGCTTCTGCGCCGTCAGAAAAATATTTATCCAACTTTTTGATTTTGGTTTCCACCCGCGTGACAAAGGCATCTTTCAGGTTTACTTTGCGTCCTGTACAGGTAATTTTCATAACCATAACCTCCATTCGCTTTGAAAAGCATTGCTTTTCATGTGTTCAGTATAGCATATCCGACACCGTTTTTCAATCGCTTCGTATACAAAGTTTACAGAATGTACTTATATGAAAGATATTTTTTATCTGTTTTGCTATTTTACCTGTTCAGAACCCAAAAAAGCCCGTGCAGTCACACAGGCTTTTTTATCGTGTTTTAGTGACCTTTTCGAGAATATCCGCCGCCGCGACGCGCTTCGGTTACCTTTTTCAAATCAGAAATTTTTTCTTCGCTCCGTGTTTTAAACTGGCTCATCATGTCCTCAAACGACAATTCGCCTGCCGGCTGCGCATTTGCGCGCGGCTGCCATGTACGACCGGTATCGGCGCGCTGCACCCGCACGGGACGCGGCTCGCATTTTTTGATGCTCAGCGCAATTTTGCCCTCGGGAGAAACGCTGATAACCTTTACTTTTACTTCCTGTCCCTCGGTCAAAACATCTGCAAGCTCCTGAATATATTCGTTTGAAACCTCAGATATATGCACCATGCCGGTATCGCCGCTCGGTAACAGCACAAAAGCGCCAAATTTTTTAACGCCGGTTACCTTGCCTTCCACTATGCTTCCTATCTCAACTGCCATGAAATGAAAAAACTCCTTATATCAGTAATTTATCCTAAAAAATTGCAACGCAATTTTAAGGTGTCAGTTACCGGACATATCCACAAAAACATGTTCGTCCGGGCGGGCATAGCCGAGTTTATCACGGGCAACGCGCTCATAATACTGCGCTTCATCGCCCGTTTCCAGCATCCGTTGCAATTCGGTATTCTGTGCGGTTTGTGCTGCCACCTGTGCATTGATGTTTTCAAGCGCGCGCCGCTTTGTCACAATTTCAACCTGCGTGGACACAAGCGTAACCGCCAGATAACCGCAAACGAACACAAGCCCGAAACGCAGCGCAAGCGCGGAAAACGATATTCTTTTTTTACGTTTTTCCGTTTTCATTGCCGGTTCCTCCCGTTCGTTTGCAAAAAGGGCGCACTCCACCCAAAATGTTTGTTTTACTTAGTTTGAATTATACAACATCTTTACATGGTTTGGCAAGTCCTTTATGGGTTTCTTTTGTTTCTTTTCACGCCTTTTTATCTTTTTTTGAGCGATTTTTTGATAAAATGGCTGTAAAAAACAAAGTTTCAGCCATAAAAACGGTTTACAAATTATCGTGCGCACGGCATAAAACGGCGGGTAGAGCATCTGCGTACACAGTGCGTAACAAAGCAGCAAACTTGCCGCCGTATACCAGCGCATTGTGCCTGCCGCAAAAACGCTCATGGCAGCGCTGCGGTAGAAAACGGCGCCCGCCATGCACAGAAGGACATCGCACAGCGCCACAAGAAGCGTCTTGCTGCCCGCGACGAGCCGCAGCAGCCGATATGTCGCCGCAAGCAGAAAACCCAGTCCTGCCGCAAGCAGCGTGTCACGCAGCGCAAGGTGTATCGGCACCGCGCCTACCATCAGCGCACCAGCCTTTGAAAAAACGAACCTTTCTCTGCTTTTGGCGCTGCATACTGCACATATTCAATTTCACCGTTGATTTTTACCTCGCCTGTCTGCACCGATAATTCGCTGACCTCGATATTTTGCCCGCCGACACACAGCGTACCGAGCTGCGTTTCCAACGTGGCGGCAAACGCATCATAGGAAATAATGCGCACAACGCCCGTTGCAACAAGATTTTTACGGTTTTTAACCGTGATTTCATGCGCCATTTTCGGCGGCGCGGCGGCTGACGGTTGGTTCAAAAAAAACACCTCACTTTGCACTACTACTGTATGCGTGAGGTGTCTTTGTTTATGTGTTATTCAGAAAGAACCGTGTACATTTCGCGCGCGACATCTTTGCCTGCGGGCGCGTCTATGGATACCACCTGTACCTGCACAGGCTTTTGTCCGAACATAATCTCAATGATATCGCCCTCTTTCACGGCATAACTTGCCTTGACGGGTTTTCCGTTTACGGAAATGCGTCCGGCATCTGCCACTTCATTGGCGAGTGTGCGGCGTTTGATGAGCCGGCTTACTTTTAAATATTTATCAATGCGCATAAACCCTCCGTGCGCTTGCGCGCAAATCAACGAATTTGAGTGAGCTTCGTATTAAAAAAACAAGCCGCCCGAAACCGAGCGGCTGTGCCTATTCGCGAAAATTATTTTGCAACAGCGTCTTTCAATCCTTTGCCTGCTTTGAAAGCGGGAGCAATGGAGGCGGGAATGGTGATTTCTTGTTTTGTCTGCGGATTGCGACCTTTGCGCTCCGGGCGATGGCGAGCTTCAAATGTGCCAAAACCGACAAGAGAGACTTTGTCGCCGGCTTTCAGCGCTGCGGTAATGCCTTCAAGCATTGCGGCAACTGCCTTTTCTGCGTCTTTTTTAGTCAAGTCGGCATCTGCTGCCACTTTAGCAATGAGTTCAACTTTAGTCATGTTTCATAACCTCCGAAAAATAAATAGGATGTATGTTGATCAAATTCTTACGAATTTGTACAAACCGAATTTGTGTGCCGGTTGTCCATAGTTTACCCTGTTTTTACTGGAATAAACAGGGTTTTTTAAATATCGCTTCTGTATTCTACCTTATCGCAATGCTATTTGCAAGCTTTTTCACCAGTTTGGTAGCTTTTTGTGTAAAAATCGCAGTTAAAATCCGCACATTGTACTATGTTGCGTCATTTTTTGCTCTTTTCCTTCTTTTTTTGCACAACAACCACACGCGCTTTTGCCGCGTTACAATTTGTAACCGCACCCAGGACAAAATATGGCATCGGGATCGACCTCCGCGCCGCATTGCGGACAAAGCACGGTTGTTGCGGCATCTTGCGCCGCCGCTGTCGGTGTTTCGGGTGTCACTACGCCATATACCTCAATTTTTTGTTCAATTGCGGCAATGGCGCTGATGTACCGTGCCACAAGCTCTGCGTTTTCCTCGCCGTTTTTTTGCAGCGAATACACCAGTGCGCCGAGCTGACGCTGTGCTTTTGCAAGCTTATTTTCCAGCGTGAGCAAATCTATCTTATTTTTGCCTTTTTGATAAATTTCAGTGCCGACCTGCACGGCACTGTCTGCCAAACGCGTTGCGTTTTTTTTGATTTGTTCCATTGAAATCATCTTGTTCCCTCTTTCCTATGTGCTTTATAGTGTTATTATAATCCACTTTTTTGAAAATGTCACCCTAAAAATTCACGCAACATGGAATCTTCCGGCATTGCGGTGACATCCAGCGTTTTACACAGCGCAAAACGCTGACACAGCGATTGCAACTGCTTTTCAAACTTGCTGTTTTGCGGCAGACCGTGTTCAAATTCTTCCACAAACGGCGCAAGGCAGTTCACTTCATACGAAAAACTGGTGTCGAGCAGCAAGTCGGCATGCGGTTTGAACACCTTGATGTTTTTATCCTCACCGTCGCACACGGCAGGCCACATCGCCATCGTTTTTTCAAGGCCGTGACCGCGGAATTTGATGTCGCGCACCATGCGCCGCGCAAGGCGCACATCGCGCGTGGGCAAAATGCGCTGCCCGTGAAACGAATATTCCTCGCGCATACCGGCGTAAATTTTATACACACTGTGTTGCGGCAGCAGCGCAGTCAGCCGCGGATTCAGCGCATGAATGCCCTCGATGAATACAATTCCATCGCCCACTTCCACCTGTATGGTACCCTGCCTCCGCTGTTCGCGGCAAAAATCGAAATCGGGAATTTCGGTTTTTCCGGTGCGCACAAGGGCAAGCAAAGCGCGGTTGATGCCATTGATATCCAGTGCATCTACGCTTTCATAATCGACTGTGCCGTCGCTCAGGCGCGGATAATCTTCAATGTTTTTAAAAAAATTATCCAGTGAAATCACCGCACTGCCCCCGCCACGCGCAATCACTTCGGCAGAAAGCTTGTGTGCCGTGGTGGTTTTGCCGGACGCGGACGGGCCTGTCAGCATCACAACTTTTGCACCGCTGTGTAAAATATCGGTGACTGCCGCCTTGATGCGCATTTTGTAATCGTCCTCACAATACTGTACAAAAGCAGACGGCTGCGCTGCCGCCACATTCAGCAAACCCAGTTCAACGAGCCGTTTCGGAATCCAAATTTGTGCATTTGCCATAAAAAGTGTTCACTCCTTCTTTTCGCCGCATCACCGCATCGAAATGCTTGAGATATTCAATGGGATATTTGTGGTTGAAAATGCGCTCAATCCGCGCACCACCCTGCTGCAAATGCTCCACAAGTTTGGTGGAACCGCCTGCGCCGGCTGATAGAATTGTATGCACTTCCTCCATGATATAAACATTATAAAGTCCGGCAAACGCCGGCAGTGTATAGCCTGTGTTTTCGAGATTTTGCAGTGTGCCTTTTTGTCGGTAAAGATAATACGGCTGATAGCGCTCTGCAAGCAGCGCCTGCGCGGTATCCACCATGGCGGCGGCGTCGCCGTATTGACGTGCCGCATGGTCAATGACTAAACTGGAAGCGCGCTTGAGCGTCAGCGTATGCACGGTGATGTTTTCAGGTGCCAACGCCATCACACCCACAAGGCTTTTTTCAAAACTTGCCGGCGTATCCAGCGGCAAACCCGCAATCAAATCCATATTGATATTATGATGCCCGACGGCGCGCGCATTTTCATAACAAGTCAAAATATCTTGCGCCGTGTGCTTGCGCCCGATGGCGGCAAGCACGGTATCCGACAAGG
>JAVWRA010000021.1:0-21489 GCA_036635095.1 Ruthenibacterium sp.
AATCCGCAGTATACCATTGCTGTTTTACTCGACAGCGGCACGCACAGCGGAGATGATGCCGGTAAAATTTTTGCAAAAGTGGCAAATGCACTGCGCTTTTTCCTTGCGGATATTGACAATTAGCGATTTTGCCTTATAATATAAGAGTAATAAAAAATAGGCGATGATTGGGTTAATAAAGGGAGCAATTCCAAAGAGAGAAAGCGCACGGCTGAAACGCTTTCGTTTTGCACTTTACGGCCACCCCGGAGCTTTTTGCGATGAGCAGAACGTAATTGCGGCGTTAACGCATACAAAGTGGTGTGCTTTTTGGCACACAATTTGGGTGGTACCACGGATGCTTTTAGGCTTTCGTCCCTTTTTTAGGGGCGGAAGCTGTTTTTTTTACAATTCAGGAATCATAAAAGAGGAGAAAACAGATATGAAATGGACTGGTTTAAACGAATTGCGCGAGGCGTTTCTCTCGTTTTTTGAGGAGAAAGAGCATCTGCGCCTTGAGAGCTTTCCGCTTGTGCCGCACAATGACAAAAGCCTTTTGCTGATTAACTCCGGCATGGCACCGATGAAAAGATGGTTTTTAGGACAGGAAGAACCGCCGGCACATCGCGTGACCACTTGCCAAAAATGTATTCGCACACCGGACATTGAGCGTGTCGGCATCACTGCACGACATGGCACTTTTTTTGAGATGCTCGGCAATTTCAGCTTTCAAAATTACTTTAAAAAAGAAGCTATTGCATGGGGTTGGGAATTTTTGACGAAAACGCTTGAAATTCCGGCAGATTTGCTTTACATTTCGGTGTATGAAGAAGACGACGAAGCCTATGATATCTGGGTCAATGATGTGCATATCGCACCTGACCACATGGTGCGTTTCGGCAAAGAAGACAATTTCTGGGAACATGGCACAGGTCCGTGCGGTCCGTGCAGCGAAATTTATTTTGACCGCGGTGAAGCATACGGCTGCGGTAAGGCAGATTGCAAAGTCGGCTGTGATTGTGACCGCTACATGGAAGTGTGGAATCTGGTGTTCAGCCAGTTCGATTCTGACGGCGCAGGCAACTATACCTTGCTTGAAAAGCCAAATATTGACACCGGTATGGGTCTTGAGCGTCTTGCGTGTGTGATGCAGGGTGTCGGCAATTTATTTGAAGTTGATACGGTCAATAATATCTTAAAGCACGTTGAAAAAATCACCGAAAAAGAATACGGGAAAGATGCGCAAACAGATATTTCCATCCGTGTAATTACCGACCATGTGCGTTCCACGGTGTTTATGGTCAGCGACGGAATCCAGCCGAGCAATGAGGGACGCGGTTATGTGCTGCGCCGTTTGCTGCGCCGTGCCGCACGTCATGGCAGAATGCTTGGCGTTATGCGTCCGTTCCTTGCAGAACTTTGCGATACCGTCATCAAGGAAAATGGCGGTGCATATCCGGAGCTTGTGGAACATTCCGATTATATTAAAAAGACAATTTCTGCGGAAGAAGAACGCTTTTCACGCACAATTGACCAAGGACTTTCTATTTTAAACAATTTGATTGACGGCATCGAAGAAGCCGCCATCGCGGGGAAACGCCGCTTGCTTTCCGGTACAGATGCGTTCAAACTCAATGATACATTCGGTTTTCCGCTTGATTTAACCAAAGAAATCGTGGCAGAAAAAGGCATTGAAGTGGATGAGGAAAGCTTTAATGTTGAACTCAAAAAGCAGCGTGAAACCGCAAGAAAAGACCGTGCAAGCCGCGATATTTCCGGTTGGACTGCCGACCTTTTTGCGGAGATTCAGGCAGAGGCAACTTTATTTCTCGGTTATGAAAAACTGGAGAGTACCGCAACGGTACTGGCACTTTCCGACGGCAACGAGCTTGTGGAGGCGCTTTCTACCGATGATGACGCAAAAGAGGGCATATTGGTGCTGCTGAATCAAACGCCGTTCTATGCGGAAAGCGGCGGACAGGTTGCCGATACCGGTATGATTACAACGGCATCCGGCGCACATCTGCGCGTCAACATGTGCAAAAAAACACCAAAAGGCTTTTTTGTCCACACCTGTACTTTGGAAGACGGCATGATTCGCGTGGGCGAGGTGGTGAATGCCGCAGTAGATGCGGAACGTCGCTATGCGATTATGCGCAACCATACCTCAGCGCATTTGCTGCAAAAAGCGTTGCGTGAAGTGCTTGGTGCGCATGTGCATCAAGCAGGCTCTTATGAGGACAACGAACGTGTGCGCTTTGACTTTACACATTTCAGTGCCGTAACGCCGCAGGAACTTGAAGCGGTTGAAACCATTGTCAATGAAAAAATATTTGCATCACTGCCGGTTACGATTAAAGAAGTGCCAATCAAACAAGCAAGAGAGATGGGTGCGATGGCACTGTTTGGTGAAAAATACGGTGATATTGTGCGTGTTGTTGATGTGCAGGGCTTTTCAACGGAATTTTGCGGCGGTACACATGTCACCAATACCGCACAGCTCGGTTGCTTTAAAATCCTATCGGAAACCTCTGTTGCGGCGGGCATTCGCCGCATTGAAGGCACAACGGGTTATGGCGTTTTGCGTCTGCTCAATGAAAAATCAGACCTTTTGGCACAAACAGCCGGTGCGCTGAAAGTGGCAAACGTGCGTGATTTGACAGCACATGCCGCCGGCATGGCAGCACAACTGAAAGCAACACAAAAAGAACTTGACGAACTGAAGATGAAAGTTGCCGGTTCCAAAGTAGATGGACTGTTTGAAAACGCAGAGGAAATTGACGGCGTGAAAATTTTGACGCTGTATTTAATGGGAACGGCTCCGGATGCCTTGCGCGCATTGTGCGAAAAGGCGCGTGATAAATTCCCTGCGTCCGTGTCGGCAATCATCGGCGAATCTGCCGGAAAAACAACCTTAATGGTGGCGCTTGGCAAAGATGTGCAGGCGCGTGGATTGACTGCCGGAAAACTGGTCAAAGAAATTGCCGCAATTGCAGGCGGAACAGGCGGCGGAAAACCGGATTTTGCCACGGCGGGCATCAAAGATGTTTCTAAAATTGACGAAGCACTACAGGCGGTGTCGCACATTGTATCCACAGCACTCGGCTTGTAAAAGGAGGAAATATGGACTGTCTGTTCTGTAAAATGGCGGCAGGAGAAATCCCTGTCAACAAGGTATATGAAGATGATACAGTGCTTGCATTTTATGATATTGACCCGCAGGCTCCGGTTCATTTTCTTGTGATTCCAAAACAGCATATTGCGTCACCGGCGTGTATTACGGAAGAAAATGCCGCTTTGATAGGTCATATTTATGCGGTGATTGCACAACTTGCACAAAAACTGGAGCTTTTCAACGGATACCGTGTGGTAAGCAATTGTGGAAAAGATGGCGGGCAAAGTGTGCCGCATCTGCATTTTCACGTACTGGCAAAACGCAGTTTGAAGTGGCCTCCGGGCTGAGAAAATTCATACGACATTGATTATTACTCGGCGCGGCAGCCGCGTCACATGCCGAAAAACCTCCAAGGCGAGGTTTTTCATCACTATTTTTGCGCGAAAGCGCATGGAGGTTTTTGAAATGCGTAAAACATATTCTATCACAGTTGCAGGTGTCACACGCGATTTACCGCTTTGCCCGCTGAACGACAAAATTGATATTGCTGCGTTCATTATGTTCAGTGACGTGGAGCTTACCATCGCCTGCGCAACGGCATTGCTTGCCAAAACGCCGGAATTTGATATCATTGTTACGGCAGAAGCAAAGGGGATACCGCTTGCTTATGAGATGGCGCGCCAGAGTGGAAAAAATTATATTCCTGCGCGCAAAGCTGTAAAATTATACATGGAAAAACCGGTGGTTGTAGAGGATAAATCCATTACAACGGCTGCGTCACAACGACTTGTGATTGACCAAAAAGATTTGGATGTCATGGACGGCAAACGGATTCTCATTGTAGACGATGTGATTAGCACAGGCGGCAGTTTGCATGCGCTGGAAATGCTTGTTGAGAAGAGCAAAGGAACGATTGTCGGCAGAGCGGCGGCACTCGCCGAGGGCGACGCTTCTGAGCGCAAAGACATTATTTTTCTGGAGCCGTTGCCCCTGTTTTTCAAGTAGATTGTTATGAAACGACCACTTGCTTTTGTTGGGTTTGTTTACTTGCTCACACAGTTGCTTGCGGCCTTTTTGCCGCCGTATGCGTGTCTGCTGTCGGCGGCATTTTTCATGTTGTGCTGGCTTTGGCTTCTTCACAAAAAGTCAAAATGGGCAGTGCATATTTTTGTGTTGTCACTCACGATTGTGACGGCACTTGTTCTGCGTGCGGGTTATCAGCGCATCGTCATTTCTCCGCTGCAACGTTATCACAATACAACGCACAGCATCAGCGGCACGGTGCAGGCGGTACACGGCAGTTATATCGACGGAAAAATGAATGCGGAAATACAAATACGTGCGGTGGACGGAATAAAACAGAATATTCCGCTCAAGGCTACGGCGTATTTGCTGCCGGAATGCACAATGGGAGACGAGGTGTGCTTCACGGCACGGTCGATGTCGCTTGACAGCAATGACGAATATCTGTTTTACAAGTATGCAAATGGGATTTTCATTACGTTATCGGACATTGAAAGCTTTACAGTGCAAGAAAAGCGCCATACGCTGCCGTATCAGATGCGTTATTTGCAAGAAAAAAGCAGCATCAATATTCGCCGCATTTTGCCGCGAGAGTATGGCACGGTGGCGTGTGCTATGGTGGTGGGGGATAAAAGCGCCTTGTCTCCACAGATAAAAGACAATTTTAAATGCGCCGGAATTGTACATATTCTCGTGGTTTCGGGGCTGCATCTCAGCGTGTTTTCAAGCCTTGTTTATGCAATATTTCGTAAGATTATGAACCGTAAAATTGCGTCTGCTTTTGCCTGTGTCGGTGTGCTGTGGTTTATGATTTTTATTGGCTTTACACCGTCCGTAATGCGCGCGGGCATTGCGATGCTGCTCGTTTATGGCGGTGGAATCTGCAACCGGCAAAGCGATGCTCTGACCTCGCTCGGTGCGGCGGCATTGCTGCTTTGTCTGTTGAATCCATACGCTGCCGTTGATGTGGGACTGCTGCTTTCGTTCAGTTCGACGCTTGCGGTTCTATTTGTCAGCGACCGAAAAGTCGAATATGATGCACAGCATCAAGAGGCATCTTTTTGGCGTTGGGCGGTAAGTCGCTTTTTGTTTTTTGTTGCCGTTCCGCTGGCAACAGCGCTTGCGACACTGCCGGTCTTGATGGCAATCGGCAGTGGTGTTTCACTGCTTTCCGTGCTGTGCAACTGTATTGCGTTGCCACTTTTGCCGCTTGTTTTGTTGTTTGGATTTCTCATCGTAATTTGTGCGAATATTTCATTTCTTTCCCCGATTTTTCAATTGAGCGGTCTGCTTTGCGGCTTTTGCGTAAAGCTCTTGATTAGAATGAGTGATTGGGCGGCGCATATTCCCGGTGCTTTTGTACATGTGGCGGGTATTGTGCCGATTTTATGTATTTTGCTTTGCGGCGCGCTTTTTTATTATGGGGTTGTCTGTGGTATTGCGAAAAACAAAAACAAGCTGTACTGTGGACTCCTTTTGACAATTTGCATTGGCATTTATATTGCGTTTGACGCAAATGTAGTGCGGATAGCGCTGGTGGGCGAAAGTGAAACGCCGTCAGTTGTGATTACGCAAAACTTGAGAACAGCCGTTATTTGCCGCGGTGCGTCTACACAATCGCAGGCGATAGCAGATTATTTAATCTCACGCAATCGCCATGAAATTGATTTATGGGTGGATTTACGCCGCAATGCGAAAGCGGAATTTCCGCTTTCTGATTTTCCGGTAAAAGCAATGGTTTTTGCACAGCGCGATTTGTTGCATCATCGTATTTTGCGCCCGTTTCATGATGTCGTTATTACCGTATATCATCAAGAGAAAGGCAATGCGGCAACAATCGATATCAAAGATTATACCGTTTGCGTGGCGGACGGCACAGTCGATTTTGCAAATCAACAGGGTATAGAACTGTATTTTGCCGGTAAAAATGCGCCGCAGAATTTACAGTGTGACACGCTGATTTTATCGCGTGTCAACACATGGTCAGAACAAATTTCCGCAGAAAAATATCTGACGGTTCGAGCGCCGCAACTGTTGGTGCGCGGTGGAAAATCCGTAAAATTACAAGGAGTAACGCATGATTTTGAATGAAATCGCTCTCAAAAAGGCATTGAAAACATCGCTTGCCGGCACGGTGTTTTATTATTTTTCAACCGAGGAATATCTGGTGCAAAACTATGCGCGTCAGACAGAGAACTTGCTCAGCAACGCACAAGATGCCGAAATTACGCGTGTGGAAGGTCCGGCACCGGTGATTGCCGAAATCATTGCCGCAGCCGGAACCATTTCCATGTTCGGAACAAAACGCATTGTCTCCATACAGAATATGGAACCGTCCGCAATGGTCGATGCCGATGTTGCGGCGCTGTGTGATTTGTGCGACAGCCTTGAAAATGCGGTGATTGTGATGACAACGGTGTTTCGCGACGATAAAGCGAAACTGACCAAAAAAGCAAAGCAGTTGATTGCTGTGGCTGAAAAAAACGGAATTGCGGCAGAACTTGTCAAACCGCAGGTGCAGAATGTTAAAAGTTTTGCAATCGAAACAGCGACAGCCTTGGGGGCGACACTTTCTGCAGCAGGGGCGGCGGCACTGGTTGACCGGTGCGGCACGGACTATTTTTTACTTGAAAATGAAATTGCAAAGCTTGCGGCAGCCTGCGATTACGGCGAAATCACACCGCAATTGATTGGGGAATTCGGCACACAAAATATTGAGGCAGATGTGTTTGAAATGGTGCGCTTTGTCACGGCAAGACAGCCGGCGCGCGCACTTGGCAAGCTCAATCAATTGCTTGATTTGCAAAATGAACCCATCGCCATTGCAGCGGCGCTTTCCAGCTCGTTTATCGATATGTACCGCGTGAAATGCGGTGCGGCACAAAGGCAGAGCTATGCGACGGTTTTTAAAGATTTTTCCTATCGCGGCAACGATTATCGGCTTAAAAAATCAGCGGAAACGGCAGCGCCTTACACAAAAGAACAGCTTGAAGCAATCCTGCAAATTTTGCTGACACTCGATGTCAAACTGAAAAGTTCGGCGGCGAGCAGTACCGTGCTGCTGCAAACGGCACTGTGTGAAATGATTGCCGCAGGCAGGCGCGCGCTATGACAAAAAAACAGCGGATTGAAGAAATCATTGTGGTGGAAGGAAAATACGACGCGGCAAAACTTGCGGATTTGGTGGATGCGCTCATCATCACAACCGGCGGTTTTTCCGTCTTTTCCGCATCCGATACCAAAGATTTAATTTTAGAGCTTGGCGCAAAACGCGGCATCATCGTCCTCACGGATTCTGATGCGGCAGGTTTTCGTATCAGACGATATATCAACCAATTTGCACAGAATATTTCTGTAAAAAACGCATATATTCCGGCGCTTTCCGGCAAAGAAAAACGCAAACCGCAACCCTCAAAAGAAGGACTTCTCGGTGTGGAGGGTGTGTGTGGCGAAGTATTGCTTGCGGCGCTTGCACAGGCAGGCGCAAGTGAACGCAAAGCGCGTGAGGGAAGAATCATCACATATGCAGATTTATACGAATTGGGATTGTCCGGCACACAAGGGAGCGCACTGTTGCGGCGCACATGGCTGAAAAAAATCGGTCTGCCGCCGCGTCTGTCTAAAAAAGCGCTGTGCGAAGTGCTGAACAGCTTATATACGTATGAGGAGTTTTTAAACACGCTGCCCAATCAGTAAGAATCTTTTTACACATCTGCGCGATACGGTGAATAAAATTTATATTTTTGCGAGGTAAAATAATTGAAAACATTCATTCTGATAAGCGGAATACGCCATCACAAGCTGCCGAATTAATTAGGTCAAGATTATGAGCATTGCGTCGAGTGCATTCCTTTCATGCAACGATTCGAGTATAAAGAGATAATCCACATAAAACAGCCACCGCACGAACTTTTTGCGGTTCGTGCGGTGGCTGTTTTGTTTTATCGCAATGTACCGTCGAGTATTTGCTGATAATACCACGGCTTTTGCACCGTGAAACTTTTGCCGGAAAGTGCATGACACGCACCCTCACCAATGGACGGAAACTGCATACTATAGGCACACAGTGCTTGATATTTCATTTTGTATTCACGATTTGCCGCGTTGTTGCCATACTTGCTGTCGCCGAGCAGCGGACAGCCGATGGAGGTGAAATGCGCCCGAATTTGATGCGTTCGTCCTGTAATCAGCTCCACAGAAAGCAAGGCGAGCCGTCCGCTTTCCGCTAAGGTTTCATAAGCGGTTGTCACGGGTTTGGCATCAGAAGCGGCATCTTGAATGACACGCACAAACCCTTTTTCAGCGTCTTTCTGCAAATATCCCTGCAACACATTGCTTTTCGGAGATGGACGACCAAATGTAACGCAGACATATTTTTTCTTGAGTGTGCGCTTTTTGAGCAGCTCCGTCATCACATTGTATGCACTTTCATTTTTGGCAAGAACGACAAGACCGGACGTGCCGGTGTCAAGCCGATGGCAAAGGCAGGGCGTAAACGGCGCATTGTCGGTATAAAAACCGCTTTCATATAAATAACGCAGTGCGCGATTGATGAGCGTATCTGCCACAAGACCGGTTTCGTCCTGCACCAATAAACCGGCGGGCTTGTCAACCAGCAGAACATCTGCGTCCTCATACACCACGGTCAGTCGGTTTTGTGCGCTACGATATTGCGGACCGGACACCGCAAACAGCATCTCGTCCGGAATGAACACTTTCACTTCATCGCCCATCAAAAGGCGCGTTGTCAGCGGCACTTTTTTGCCGTTGACTTTGATTTTGTTTTCACGCAAATATTTGTGAAGTTTGCCGGAGGTCAAAAGGGGATACTGCGCCAGTAAAAAATCACTGAGCAGATTACAGGTTGCGGGGGTGACACGCAAAATTTGCATGAAAAAACCTCTTTCTTTTGAATCAAAACCGTTTCAACCGTTTTGATTGCACATATGCGATAAATCCATTGAAATCCGCATCAACTGCGGCAAAATGAGCCGCAGAAAAAGCTTGCGGTTTATCATAACACAAAATATCGAAAAAATCCATCACGATACGGAAGAATCGTCAGAATCATCTTGCATATCGTCTACCACACGACCTTCTGCATGAATTTCGGCTGCATCTTGCGGACTATCTGTGTTTTTGGGTGTGCGATGCAATTTATAATAAGTCCAGCTTTTCCATGCTTCACGCAGTGTTAATCCGAGGACAACGACATCGTCCATTTGCCCAAATCCGAAAAAGAAATCAGGCACAATATCAATGGGACTGAACAGATAAATCAGTCCGGCAGCGGCAAATAAAATGGAACCCCACAGAAATTTACTGTCCTCATATTTTTGCGGTTTCATGCACATCACTTCCTTATAAGGAAAGTGTACCATAAGAGCGGGGCAATACGCAAATAAAATTTTCAGTTGCATTTACCTGTTTATTGTGTTAAAGTATGAAAGCGAACAGGTGATGGAAAACAATGCCTGTATGTTGAAAGAGGTGAAATCAAAATGGCGGAAAAGAACTCTTGCAGAAACAAGCAAACAGATACGCTCTTTGATGCAATTTTACAACTCAAAAACAAGGAAGAATGCTACGAATTTTTCGCAGATTTATGCACAATTAAAGAACTGGCAGATATGGCGCAGCGTGTGCAAGCCGCCAATATGCTGCTTGCCGGTAAAACATACGAACAAATTGTGAAAAATGTGGAAATCAGCACAGCAACCATCAGCCGCATCAATCGTTGTATCCAATATGGGAGCGGCGGTTATGAGAAAATTTTAAAGCGAGCAGAGCAACAGGAATGAAATTATGTCAAAAAATGAACAAATAATGTCAAATATATGTCAAAAAAGAGCCGTTTGCGCGGCTCTTTTATGCAATATCACACAAATCAGCACTTTAGATTGATAAAGTATGGCGAAATAGTGTATTGTATGTTTTCGATAATCCGTATAGAATAATACTCAAATCTTTTACAAGTGCGTATTTGTTTGTGCCATTTGTATTTGGATAATATTTAATTGGAGGAGAGAGAGTATGAAAAAGTTTGTTAGTATGATGGTGGTAATGTGCCTTGCAATTAGCATGGCTGCATGTGGCACAGCAAAAACCGCAACGAGTACAGCGGGTTCAACCGCAGACAACACAGCAAAAAGCACAGCAGCGGTTTCGTCCGCAGGCGGTGCAATTAAAATTGGCGGTATCGGCCCCCTTACAGGCGGTGCGGCTGTGTATGGCAACGCCGTTAAAAACGGTGCAGAACTTGCCGTGAAAGAAATCAATGCGGCGGGCGGTTTGCAGTATGAACTGAACTTTCAAGATGATGAGCATGATGCTGAAAAAGCAATCAACGCTTATAACAATTTGAAAGACTGGGGTTTGCAAATACTGATGGGAACCGTGACAAGTACACCTTGTATCGCGGTGGCGGAAGAAAGCCATACGGACAATATTTTTCAGTTGACACCATCCGGCTCTGCCGTTGACTGTGTAAAATATGACAACGCATTCCGTGTCTGCTTCTCAGACCCGAACCAGGGTGTCGCCTCGGCACAATATATTGGCACAAATAAGCTTGCCAAAAAAGTCGCGGTCATTTATGATAGCTCGGACGTGTATTCTTCCGGTATCTATTCGAAATTCGCATCCGAAGCAGCCAACCAAGGACTTGAAATCGTTTCAGCCGAAGCCTTTACGGCAGACAGCAAAACCGATTTCTCCGTGCAGCTGCAAAAAGCCAAAACGGCCGGTGCCGAACTTGTATTCCTGCCCATTTATTACACCGAAGCATCTTTGATTCTCACACAGGCTAACAACCTCGGCTATGCCCCGATGTTTTTTGGCTGTGACGGTCTTGACGGTATTTTGGCGGTTGATAATCTTGACATGAAGCTGACCGAGAATGTGATGCTTTTGACACCGTTTGCCGCAGATGCAAAAGATGATTTGACAACAAAATTTGTAGAGGATTACAAAGCAGCCTACAAAGAAATCCCCAACCAGTTTGCGGCTGATGCGTATGACGCCATGTATGCCATTTCTGTCGCTTGCGAAAAAGCGGCGGTGCAAACAGACTGGGATGCCTCTGCAATGTGCGATGCACTCAAAACGGCGTTCCCGACGATTTCCATCGATGGTTTGACCGGTGCGAAAATGACATGGTCACCGGAGGGCGAACCGAACAAAGCGCCGAAAGCCGTTAAAATCGTAAACGGTGCTTATACAGCAATGTAATTTATCGGAACATTCAAATCAAAGGCTGTCGGTCCATACCGACAGCCTTATTTTCAAATCAGAAATCTTGCGGAATTTGTAATATATTAAGGGGCGTGCAATATGGAGTTCATATCATTTTTGGTAAACGGAATCAGTCTCGGCAGTATCTATGCGATTATTGCGCTGGGGTACACCATGGTATATGGCATCGCGCGCATGCTAAACTTTGCGCATGGCGATGTAATTATGATTGGCGGATACGTCACTTTCATGACGATGAATACACTCGGAATGCCGGCACTTATTGCCGTTTTGGCGGCAGTCGTTGTCTGCACGGTGCTGGGCATTACGATTGAACGTATCGCCTACAAGCCTTTGCGTATGGCACCGTCGCTTGCGGTACTCATCACGGCAATCGGTGTCAGCTATTTGTTGCAAAACGTGGCACTGCTGGTGTGGGGGTCTTCTCCAAAATCGTTCAACTCCGTCATTCACATGGACCCGATTAAATTGTTTAACGGAAAACTTGTCATTTCGGGTGAAACACTTGTAACGGTTCTTATTTCTACCGTGATTATGATTGGTCTTACGTTTTTCGTACATCAAACAAAGATGGGGCGCGCCATGCTTGCGGTTTCAGAGGACAAAGGCGCTGCACAGCTCATGGGCATCAATGTCAATGCGACCATTTCGCTGACTTTTGCAATCGGTTCTGCACTGGCGGCAATTGCCGGCGTACTGCTTTGCTCTACTTATCCGACCTTGCAGCCGACAACCGGTGCAATGCCCGGCATCAAAGCGTTTGTGGCGGCGGTGTTTGGCGGCATCGGTTCCATTCCCGGCGCTATGATTGGCGGCATTTTACTGGGTGTAATTGAAAATCTCAGCAAAGCTTATATTTCTTCTCAAATGGCAGACGCCATTGTATTCGGCGTTTTGATTATCGTACTGCTCGTCAAGCCTACCGGTATTTTAGGCAAAAAAATCAACGAGAAAGTGTAGGGCAGTAGGATGAAAACAAAAAACTGGAGCAAAACAACACGTTATAATTTTGTCACATATGCAATTGTTATTTTCGCTTATCTCGCCATGGAGATTATGAGCAGCTTCGGCGTTCTTTCCAACTCATTGCGTGGACAGCTTGTGCCGATTTGCACGTATATTATTTTGGCGATTTCGCTCAATTTAACAGTCGGTGTTTTGGGAGAACTGAGCCTTGGTCATGCGGGTTTCATGAGTGTGGGCGCATTTGCCGGTGCTTTTTTCTCCGTGTGTACGGAGCAGATAATTCCCATTGCGTGGCTGCGCTTTCCGCTGGCACTCTTGATTGGCGGCATTGTTGCCGGAGTTGTTGGCATTATCATCGGCATTCCGGTTCTGCGGCTGCAAGGAGACTATCTTGCCATTGTGACGCTTGCGTTCGGCGAAATCATCAAAAATCTTTTCAACTCGTTTTACGTCGGTATAGATGCCGGTGGTGCGCATTTTTCATTGACGGACGTTGCTTCTCTCGGCATGGCGCCGGAGGGAAAAGTAATTATCAACGGTGCAATGGGCATTACCGGTACGCCGAAAAACGCCACATTTACCATCGGCTTTGTTCTGGTTTTGATGACACTGTTTATTGTGCTGAACTTGATGAAATCCCGTGCAGGTCGTGCGATTATGTCAATTCGCGACAATCGCATTGCGGCGGAATCCGTCGGCATCAATATCACCAAATACAAAATGCTTGCATTTTCGCTTTCTGCGGCGCTTGCCGGTGTGGCAGGTGTGTTGTATGCGCATAACTTCTCTACCTTGGTGGCGAAAAAATTCGATTACAACACCTCTATTTTGATTCTGGTGTTTGTTGTTGTGGGCGGCATGGGCAATATGCGCGGTTCGATGATTGCGGCGGCGGCGTTGACGGTATTGCCGGAAATGCTGCGCGGCTTGAATGATTATCGAATGCTGATTTATGCAATCATCTTAATCGGCATGATGATTTTCAATCAAAATCCGAAAATGATTGAATGGCGCAAAAAGATGCGTTCAAAAATGCCGACATTTGTTTGGAAACCGGCAAAGGCGAAAAAGGAGGAGAAATAACGATGGCTTTGTTAGAAGTATCGAATCTCGGAATTGCATTCGGTGGTCTGCAAGCCGTGGATAAAGTAGACCTCACCATTGACAACGGATGCTTGTACGGTTTAATCGGACCAAACGGTGCCGGCAAAACAACCGTGTTTAATATGTTGACCGGCGTGTATCAGCCGACAGAGGGCGATATCATTTTGGACGGTAAAAATATTACGAGACAGCGTCCTGAAAAAATCAGCAAGGCGGGTATTGCACGTACATTTCAGAATATTCGTCTGTTCAAAGACATGACGGTATTGGATAATGTCAAGGTCGGTCTGCATAATCAAATTTATTATTCGACGCTTTCGGGCATTTTGCGCCTGCCGTCGTATTTTGAAAAAGAGCAGGAAATGAAAGGCCGCGCCATGAGCCTTTTGAAAATTTTCGATCTCGAAAATGAGGCAAAACTGCCCGCAAACAGCCTGCCGTACGGTAAACAGCGCAAGCTTGAAATTGCGCGCGCACTTGCGACAAATCCAAAACTTTTACTTCTGGATGAACCTGCCGCCGGCATGAATCCAAACGAAACAGCCGAATTGATGGAAACGGTGAAATTCGTGCGCGATAAGTTCAAAATCGCAATTTTGCTGATTGAACACGACATGAACTTTGTCATGGGCATTTGTGAACATATCGTGGTGCTGGATTATGGGCGCATTATTGCCGAGGGAAATGCCGAAACCGTGTGCAATAACCCGAAAGTAATCGCGGCATATCTGGGAGGGGAATGAGCATGGGTACAATGTTGACCGTCAAAGATTTAGAGGTTTGTTATGGCGCAATCAAAGCCATCAAAGGTATTTCTTTTGATGTGGATGAGGGCGAAATTGTCACCTTAATCGGCGCAAACGGCGCCGGAAAAACCACGACACTGCACGCTATTTCCAATTTGCTTCAAAAAAGTGCAGGCGAAATTTCGTTTTGCAATCAGCCGATTGGCAATGTGGAAGCACATAAAATTATCAGCCTCGGTTTGACGCAGGTTCCGGAGGGACGCCGCATTTTTGCAGGCTTAACCGTGCAGCAGAATCTGGAATTGGGCGCCTATATTCGCAAAGATGGCAGTGATGCCATTGCGGCAGATTATGAGATGGTGTTTGACCGTCTGCCACGGCTGAAAGAACGGCGCAAGCAAATCGCCGGTACACTGTCCGGCGGTGAACAGCAAATGCTTGCCATCGGACGCGCATTGATGTGTAACCCGAAAATGCTTTTAATGGATGAGCCGTCCATGGGTCTTTCACCGTTGCTTGTGCATGAAATTTTCAATATCATTCACGACGTAAACCAGTCCGGTGTGACGATTTTGCTTGTGGAGCAGAATGCAAAAATGGCACTTGAAATTGCAAATCGTGCTTATGTTCTGGAAACAGGACTGATTTCAATGTCAGGCGATGCCTCTGAACTTGCCAACAACGACAAAGTGCGCAAGGCGTATCTCGGCGCATAAAAAGACGAAAAAAAGACCCGCATCACTGAAAAATGATGCGGGTCTTTTGATTGGCGTGTTCAGCAGTTGCAGCCGCACTCGCCCTCACGCGACGGATAGTAGAGGTTATTCGAGATAAATTCAAGTTTGTCACGCAAAGTGTGTTCAAGGTCGTTGATGTTCGATATCATGTTGGCAACCGTCTCATTGACCTCCATGATTTGCTCAAACGTGACACATTCCATGCCGATAACACGTTGCAGCTTTTCGCCCTCCGCATTCAGAATATGGCTGAGCGCCGTTTCCTCAAGTGCGATAGACTCCAGCAAATCCGTGATGGCTTGACACATGCTGATGGGTTTCGGAGATGTAGAAATAACAGGCATTGACATAAATGATTCCTCCCTTATTTTGCTTTTTACCGGTGATACCCCAGTATATGAAAAACAGGGGAAAGTGTGCAAAAAGGAGGAAAGCATCTTAGAAATAACTCACTTTAATCTGTTTGCCCATCTTTTTTAAAGATTCTGACAATTCTTCCACAAGACGAATTTTAATGCCGAACGTAATGGGCAAATTGGGATTTTGATGCGCCGGATTGATGGCACGTCCCACGAAAAAGCTGATGTCGGTGGCATATTCAAATAGTATTTGTGCAATCTGCGATGCACCATCTGATTGCAGACTCCATAGATTCGACAAATCGGTTCCCTCGACATACGCCTTGGCATATTCCACCACGCGGCTGAGTGTCAACACGCCTTCCGTGACAAGGTCGATGCCTTTCACATATGCAATGGGTGGAATATCCGGATCGGAACCATAGTCGAGCGAGGTTTTAATTTCCTCGTGCAAATAGGAAGCTGCAATATTGGAAGTTGTGCCGCCACAGACAATTTTTTTGCCCTCTTTCGAGAAAAACAGCGTCATCATTTTATTGCAGTCGGCAGGGTCGGCAGGTGGACCGATCATCAAATTGACAGGGGAACGCTCACGAATGCGAACAGCGGCAACCGTGGTATCATCGCCGGGTTCACCCTCGTATAAACGGTTGCATTCGTCCACAATGATGGACGAAATCATTTTAGCGGAAAGTGTATTTTCATATAGCCGCTCGATGTATTCCACAATGTTTTCACGCTGCCAACCGAAATTCATGCTTTTGCCGACACCGGCATAAATGGCGCCGTCGCTCATGGTGATGAAAACATCATGCAGTTGCAGCTTGATTTTGCTTTCCAGAATGGTTTTTCCCTCAATGACACGGCTGACAACGGGATAATCGATACTTTTTCCGTTGCGCAGCAAAATCAAGTTCGGATTGTCAAACTGGAAAATTTCCGCCGTTGTGTTGTTGGTGACATGGATGATGGTGAATGTGGAATAGGCAACCTGACGCACATTGCAGACGGGAAGCGTTTTCACAATGGTTTCAACACATTCTTCCACCGGCATATTATTTGCCATCATCGTACAGATGATTTTACTGGTGAGAGTCGATAAAATATTAGCCTTTACGCCGCTGCCGAGTCCGTCGGCAAGCACGAGTGTAAGCGTGTCTTCGTTGTTGCCGATGATTTCCACGCGGTCGCCGCAGAGTTGCTCATTGACATGATTGATGCTGACAAAACCGGTATCTGTCCAAAGGTTATTCATCATTAAAATCTAAAACCTTTCAAGGTTATTTTTGCAGCGTGTCTTTTAACTGCGTGAGTGCAATTTTGGTCTCGGCAGTTGTTTCGCCAAGCAGCGACGCAATTTCCTGCACAATACGCATTTGCTTTTCAATCACGGCATTGGTGATTTCCACGGTTTTATTACACAACTCCGCACGTTCGGTGTCATGCACTTCTTCATCGGTCACATCGCGCATAATGCTGAATACAATGTGATATTCGTGGTCATACACAATGCTTTCATCTACATATTTTTTATATTCGGCAAGATAATGCTTCTTGTTTTTTATCGGAATCGGGCTTGACATCACATTCAAATATTCCGCGGGATTGACGAGCCGCACAATGGGTGCGCCGAGAATATCCGACGGATTTTTGAGATTAAATAAGCTGCAAGCAGCTTTGTTAATCTGCTGAACGCATAAATCTTCGTCCATTACAAAAATAGCATTGGGCGTATTGTTGATGACATAGCCTGAAAATGTTTCCGCTTTTTCCTTGAGGAACGGCAAACACATGGACAAATCCGCTTTGCCTTGGTATACCGCAATTGCCTTGTCGCGGCAGGTGTTATAACCGCAGCTCCCGCAGTTCAGCTCCTGTTCGGGACTTGTTTTACCCATTTTCGAGAGAATTTCTTTGATGGCGCTTTCCCCCGGAATACTGCTGTGAATGCCGACATAGGGCATATTTTTCGCCATGGGAACCGGCATGGCAACGTTAAATTCATCATCGCCGGCAAACGCGACCACTTTTACTTCACCGCGCAAAACCGGTTGATGATGATGACTGATGCCGGGGCCGCTGACGCAAGCACCCTCACAGGCGTTCATTTCAATGAAACATTTTTTCAAATTGCCGCTTTCGATTTCTTTAAACGCTGCCATGCAGTTTTGCACACCGTCTACCGCAAGATAAGTATACCCGGTATTTTCAGTGTGCATACTTTTAATCACGCCGCCCTTGATGGGGAAAAAGCGCGCGCGTTTCACACCGGCATCGTCAATACTTTTGCCCTGTGGCACAATGCCTTTTTCGTTCATCCAACTTTCGAGTTCTTCATATGTCAGCACAACATCACAGTCGCCGTATTGTTCGGCTTCTTCTTTTTTGGAAATGCACGGACCGATAAAAACGGTGGCGGCATTCGGATGTGCCTGCTTAATCAGTTTACAGTGTGCAAGCATGGGCGAGAGTACCGGCGCAAGATAGGGCAGCACGCCCGGATAGTATTTTTGAATCAACGAATTGACGCTGTGGCAGCACGATGATACAATCACATCATACTTGCCGCTGGCAATCATTTTTTCATATTCCTGTTTGACAACGGTTGCACCGATGGCAGTTTCTTCCGCATCCGCAAAGCCGAGTTCCAGCAACGCGCTTTTCATGGTGGAGAAATCCGCAAGAGGAAACTCCGCAATAAAAGACGGCGCAACACTTGCAATCACAGGTCTGCCCGAAGCAATCAAATCTTTGACAAGCGGCACATCATTGCGAATTTGTTTTGCGTCCTGTGGGCAGTTTACGAAGCAGCGGCCGCATAAAATACATTCATCTTGAATAATATTTGCCTGTCCATCTGCAAATTTAATGCTTTTGACAGGACAATTGCGAATGCACTTATAACAGTTTTTACAGTTAGACCGTTTTAACTGAAGGAACTTGTTCATTCAGTTTTTCCTCCAAGCACTTTTTCTTCAAAAACAGCATCAAAATTGTCCGGATTCAAACCCGTAACAATTTCGTCATCAATTTTAATGCTCACGCCATTGGTGCATTTACCAAGACAAAAAGCGGCAGATAAATTTACTTTATCTGTCAAATCGTGTTTTTCTAAATTTTCTTTCATCAAATTGATGATATTGTACGAACCTTTTAAATGGCAGGATGAGCCAACACATACACAAATGTTCATAATCCACACTCGTTTCTGTAAATTTGGCTGTTAAAAACATAACAACCTTTTAAATTACATTATAATATGAAAAGGGTGACGGGTCAATGAAAAAACAATATTTTATAAAACCGGCATAATATCACTTGACATTTCAGCAATAATTGGATAATATAGTTAAGCACCATTTATTCGGAGAGTTGGCTGAGTGGTCTAAGGCGCACGACTGGAAATCGTGTGATGCAGAAATGTATCCTAGGGTTCAAATCCCTAACTCTCCGCCACAATGCCCGCTTGTTACTTGACAAGCGGGTTCTTTTAAAAAAATCAATAAAAACGCGTTGACAGAGACAGTAAGCGCTGCCGGAAAGCACAAGCGAGCAGGGGAGAGTGAAAGCCCTGTGCCATGAGGCGGCGTCTGAAAATCACTCTTGAGCGGATTGGCTGAACTGTTGTATCCGTAAGCTTATCCGGCATTCCGCCGTTATCGGAACGCGCATTTGGAAAAGTGCGTTACAAAACCAGGTGGTTATAACGAAGCTGAGAGCTTTGTCCTGTTTACAGGGCAAGGCTCTTTTATTTTGCACAGGAGGAACAAACACGATGTATGAAAAAGTATCGGCAAGTTTAAACTTTGTGGAACGCGAAAAAGCGGTGGAGAAATTTTGGGAAGACAACCGCATTTTCGAAAAAAGCGTTGAAAAACGTGCGCAGGGAAAAGAATACACCTTTTATGACGGACCGCCTACGGCGAACGGCAAGCCGCATATCGGGCATGTGGAGACACGCGCCATCAAGGACTTGATTCCGCGTTACCGTGCCATGAAAGGCTATCATGTGCCGCGCAAGGCAGGTTGGGACACACATGGTCTGCCGGTGGAGCTTGAAGTTGAGAAAGCGCTCGGTCTTGACGGTAAAGAGCAAATTGAGCTGTATGGTCTTGAGCCGTTTATCAAAAAATGCAAAGAGAGCGTTTGGAAATATAAGGGCATGTGGGAAGACTTTTCGAACACCGTCGGCTTTTGGGCGGACATCGAACATCCGTATGTCACTTATGACAACAGTTATATTGAATCCGAATGGTGGGCGCTGAAAAAAATTTGGGAAAACGGCTTGCTGTACAAGGGCTTTAAAATTGTACCTTATTGCCCACGCTGCGGTACGCCACTGTCAAGCCATGAAGTGGCACAAGGATATAAAGACGTCAAGGAACGCTCTGCGATTGCCAAATTTAAGGTGAAAGACGAGAACGCCTATATTCTTGCATGGACAACAACACCGTGGACGCTGCCTTCCAACGTGGCACTGTGCGTGAATCCGAACGAGACGTACCTGAAAGTTGACAACGCAGGCACTGTGTATTATATTGCCGAGGCATTGGCGGATACTGTGCTGCAAGGCGATTACACCGTGCTTGCAACCTACAAAGGCACCGCGCTTGAATATAAAGAATATGAGCCGCTGTTTGACTTTGTGAAGCCGGATAAAAAATGTTATTTCATCACTTGCGACACCTATGTCACGTTGACGGACGGCACCGGCATTGTACACATTGCGCCGGCTTTCGGTGAGGACGATGCCAATGTCGGACGCAATTATGACCTGCCGTTTGTGCAGCTTGTGGACGCAAAAGGCGAAATGACGGCAGAAACGCTTTGGCCGGGCGTCTTTTGCAAAGATGCCGACAAAGAGGTTCTCAAGAACTTGAGAGAGCGCGGCTTGCTATTCTCTGCACCTGTTTTTGAGCATAGTTATCCGCATTGCTGGCGCTGCGGCACACCGCTGATTTATTACGCGCGTGACTCGTGGTTCATTAAAATGACGGAGATTAAAGACGACTTAATTCGCAACAACAACACCGTCAACTGGATTCCGGAAAACATCGGCAAAGGACGTTTTGGCGACTGGCTTGAGAATGTACAGGACTGGGGCATCAGCCGCAATCGATACTGGGGTACGCCGCTCAATATCTGGGAGTGCGAATGCGGACATCGACACAGCATCGGCAGCATTGCCGAACTCAAATCCATGTCCTCAAACTGTCCGGACGATATCGAGCTGCATCGCCCGTACATCGATGCCGTCACGATTCAATGTCCGCAGTGCGGCAAAGAGATGCACCGTGTACCGGAAGTGATTGACTGCTGGTTCGATTCCGGTGCCATGCCGTTTGCACAGCATCATTATCCGTTCGAACATCAAGAGGAGTTTGCGGCACAATTTCCGGCAGATTTCATCTCTGAGGGTGTCGACCAAACACGCGGTTGGTTTTATTCACTGCTTGCCATTTCAACTTTGATTTTCAACAAAGCACCTTATAAAAATGTTTTGGTTCTCGGACATGTGCAGGACGAAAACGGGCAAAAAATGTCGAAATCAAAAGGAAATACCGTTGACCCGTTTGAAGCGCTCGGCACGTACGGCGCCGATGCCATTCGCTGGTATTTTTACTCCAATTCCGCGCCATGGCTGCCAAACCGTTTCCACGGAAAAGCCGTGCAGGAGGGTCAGCGCAAATTCATGGGTACCTTGTGGAACACGTATGCGTTCTATGTGCTGTACGCCAATATCGACAAATTTGACGCTACAAAATATACGCTGGACTATGAAAAATTGTCCGTGATGGATCGCTGGCTGCTTTCCAAAATGAATTCTTTGATACAAACGGTAGACGGTCATCTTGAAAACTATCGTGTGCCGGAAGCTGCGCGCGCATTGCAGGCGTTTGTGGATGATATGAGCAACTGGTATGTACGCCGCAACCGAGAGCGTTATTGGGGCAAAGATATGCCGCAGGATAAAATCAATGCCTATATGACGCTGTATACCGCGCTTGTAACCGTGTGTAAACTGGCGGCGCCGATGGTGCCGTTTATGGCGGAAAGTATTTATCAAAATCTTGTGCGTGGTCTTGATGCCAATGCACCGGAAAGTATTCATCTGTGTGATTATCCTGTGGCAGAAGCGGCACATATAGATGCAAAACTTGAATACGACATGGACTTGGTGCTTGAAATTGTTGTGCTCGGTCGTG
>JAVWRA010000022.1:0-21267 GCA_036635095.1 Ruthenibacterium sp.
CTCCCACACGGAGATGTCCGTCATGGCAATCGCGGTGCGCATCCGCTCCTCGCTGATTTCGATTTGCTCTGTCAACAATGCGCGGCGCGTGTTGTCGTGGATAAATTCAACATGCGCAGACACGCCGTTCCAGTTGAGCAGCTTGCCGCGCAAAACAAGATGTGTGTTTGTGTTGGGCGGACAAAATTCGCGTTCATACAGCTTATTTTGCTGTAATTTTTTAACCTGACAGAACGGACACGGCGCATCAAACCCCATCAAAGCGTGATAACAGGGCATGCCGATCACATCATCATTTGCGAGCTTTGCCATTGCGTGTGCAGGTTTGTTGAGATAAAGCAGCTCATAGGTATCGGCGTTGCAAACATAAATTGCTTCCGAGTTTTCATCCAGAAGCCACTCCATATTCTGCACCAAATCGGGTGATAAAAGCTGCATTTTTTCATTGTAAAGACAAACAGAGCCGTCGCCATTGCGTCTTGCGGCAATCAGTGCTTTGTCTGCTTTGCCATACAAGGTGTCAAAATCCGTGCCGTCAAGCGGATAGGCGCAAATGCCTGCCGTACAGGTGTCGAAAATCGTGCGCAGGTCGTCGCTGCCACTCACATCGAAAAAGGAGGATAGTTTTTCCATGGACAAGGGGGCGTCAGGCAGAATTTTTTGCGGCAGCAGGAGGGCAAATTCAACGCCGCTGATGCGCGCGGTAAGGTGGTTGTAACGGATATCGTGTGTCAAAGCGGCAGCGACGGTGCGCAGTACGTCATCGCCGCGTGTGTGTCCGTAAGTGTCGTTTATCTGTTTGAAATTCTCAAGATGCAGCACCACAAAAAGCGCATCGGTATCCGGATTTGTCTGTGCAAATTCCTGCATACAGGCTTTGAAACCGGCGCGGTTATACAGTCCCGTCAACGTATCATGCTCTGCCAAATCACGCAGACGCTCCACCATGCGCTGCTCCTGCGAAATGCTCATCACAACAGCGTGCATAATCGGAAAACCGCCGTCGTCGCTGATTTTGATGCCCGACAGACGCACCCAAACAGGCGCGCCGCTTTTGACGCACAGGCGAAAAGAAATGTCAAGCTGCCTGTTTTCGCGCAAGGCGGCAGCGCTTTCTTCCAGAACATGCGCGCGGTCTTCTTCAAAAATAGCGGGCGTGGCGTCCTGTGCGAAAAGCGCACTGTATTCTTCACGCGTGTAGCCGCTCAAAGTGCAAAGACCCCTGTTGAAATAGAGGGTTTCAATCTGTGCGCCGCATCGGAACAGCGCAATGCCGCCCGGCATATTGTCCATCAGCGTTTGCATCGGCACATCAGAGTGCGTGAGCGCATTGCACATCTTTACTTCATCGGTGAAATCCGTCAAAAAAGTGGCGCAATATCCCTGCAAAACCGGATAGCAGATAAAATGCAGATACTTGCCTTTTGCAGCAGCATATTCGGTAAAAGTATGCAGCTTTCCGTGCATTGCCACATCGGCATAAAGCTTGAGGCGAGAACGTTTTTCAGGGGTTAAAACTTTGTGCAGGCTTTTATCGAGCAGCGCGCCGATTGGCTGACCGCACAAATTTGCATACGCGCCGTTGAGATAGCGAAAGATGAAATCCGTCGCCTTGCCTTGCGCGTCTGTTTGCATTTGTACAATCGAAAAAGCGATGGGGCTTGTGTCAAAGCAGAGATGAAATTGCTCAAAAGGATGATTCATAATGCCCTCCGCAAAAAATGTGCAGACTAATATATAGTTTACATTATAATATAAATTGCATAAAAATACAACTAATCAGCGGCTATAACGTAAAAATCCGCCGTGCATTTTGACGTGCAGGCGGAAACGAAATCACGGCAAAACAGCAGCCGCACAGCGATATTGTGCGTGTTGCGATGTCAATCCTCTTTGATATAAGCGCTTTCAAAACCGGCATCTTTTGCCTTTTGCAGCATGGCGTCTGCATTGGCTTTTACGGCAAATGCGCCGATTTGTACCCGATTCAATGCGCCGACAGGTGCGGGAACAGGCGGCGCGCTGCCTTTCGGTGCAAGATGAAACGCCGCGGCAAGTGCGCGCACAATGGCATTTGCAATGCCGTCGTGATTTGCTAAAATCCACTGTGCGGTTTTGGGATTATCGTGAAAATTGGTCTCGACCAATACGGCAACCAGTCCGTATTGTGCCGGACTGCGAATTTCGCCATATCCCGCGCCGCGAAAAGCAGACATGCCGTTGACGACAGACACATTGCGGTTGCCGGCAATCGGACAGATGGCGTCAAGCTCCGTCACAAGCGCCTGCGCCAACGCTTTGCCCACCGGCTGTGACGGGTGATAAAACGCCATAGCGCCACTGGCGGCAGGGCTGCCGGCGTTGGAATGAACGGCAAGATAAACATGACAGCCTTTTTGTTTTGCTTCCAGCGGACGCTCATTGTAGCCGATGCCCTTGCCGAGCGTTGCCATTTCCGTCTCGCAGACATAGTTTGCGTCAAGCAACAGCTTTGCCTTTTGCGCCACAATTTCCATCTGCGCTTTTTCGGTGGTGTTGCCAACGGCGTAGACATTGTTGGCTTGGTTGGATGGGGAAAGATAAATTTTAATCATCACTGCCGTCTCCCTCGTTATTTAATTGTGCCAATACATTTTTGAGCCGCTCCGGAATGCGCAGCCCGATGAGCGCCGCGTTTTCAAGCAGAGATATTCCCTCGTTGGAGCAATAAAAAAAGATGATTGCCGTGCGCAAAACCGCGCCGCTGCCGATGATGCGAACGTCAATGATATGCCCGACACCGACCATAATAAAAATCAGCACTTTTTTGAAAATACCGCGAAAACCGATATCGGAGGAAAGTTTTCGATTCACCACCGCGCACATCAAGCCGGTGATGTAGTCCAGAATCACAAAAGTGAGCAGCGCGTAAAGAAACCCGTCGAAACCGCCGACAAACCAGCCGAAAAATCCACCGATACCCGCAAAAATCATCTGTATCATATTCCACACTTCTTTCATGGAACCACCCTCGTTTCCCTTTTTCTCAATTTGCTTTGCGCGGCGCTGTTTGCCGAACCGACAGCCGTGTTCCGTCTGTTCCATTGTATGCAGATGCGGGCGTTCGCGTCAAAAGCAAAAAACAGCCACCGATTTCGTTGCTGAAATCGGTGGCTGTGTGATTGAAAAAATAGCGTTACATGGCAGAAATTGTGTCCCAAAGCTTTTGGTTCAGGCTGTCGGCGTCTGTGTTTGCACTGGAAATCGGCGCGGCAAAGGCAACCTGTACGTGAAAACGCCGCATATGCTTGAAATCAAACAATTTCGGCAGTTTGCATCCGGCGGGAAAAATCTCAAACCCGCCCTTGATTTTGATGGGGATAATCGGCACATTTTCGCTGACAGCCAGTGTCGCTGCGCCTTTTTTGAAAGGCCCCATCTCGCCTGTCTGTGTGCGTGTGCCTTCGGGATACACCAAAAAGTTCCATCCCTCGCGCATTTTTTGGCGGCAAAGCGAAAGCGCCTCAAAGTTTTGACAATTGCGGTCAATCGGAATCATGCCGCAGATACGCGCAAGCATTTTGCTGGCAAGCGAGGTGTTGAACAGCTCCTTTTTGGCAAGACAGCCGAGCTTTTGAAATTGCTTTTTACTGAAATTGAGCGTCACCCACAGAAAATCAAAATTGGTTTGGTGATTGGGACAAAGCAGATAACTGCCGTTTTGCGGCAGATTTTCAAGTCCGGTAATATCCACCTTATACACCCAGCGCACCAGAAAATTGTAGAACTTGAAATTGGTGTAATCATACCACTTTTTTTCGGCAGGAAAATTCTTTTCCAGCAGCGGCGTCAAGGTGTCACAGCCGGGCGCGTCTAAATCCTGCGCAAGCTGCGCAATGGTGACAAGCGGACAAAAACCGGCAGCAATGCTTTTGCCGAACGCCTGCTCAATCAACATGTCCAGCTCAATACAGCTCAGCGAGTCTAGCTGCAAATCCTCAAAAATGCGTGTTTCGGGCAAAATTTCCTGTTCCGTTTTGCTCACTTGCCGCACAAGGCGCGTCAGCGTCAGCATGGAATTTTCTTCCGGCGCGACCGCCACTGTCGCACTCGCCGGCACGGCTTCTTCCAGTGCAAGCGTTTTAAGCAAATACCGTTTCGGCTTTTGCAGCGAGGTTTTCGGGATTTCATCGACAAAATGCAGCCTTGCGATTTTCATATACTGCGACAAATCCGCCGCGCGCCGATTGACCGCCTGCGTCACCGCTTCCTGCGCATCGGCGTCGGTGCTTTCGCATACGGCAAACGCATGCACGTCGTCATATCCGTCTGCCGCCGGCACACCGCACACCACAAATTCGCGCACACCCGCAAGTCCGGCATAGCCGGCTTCAATGTCGTCCGGCGTCACTTTTTTGCCGGTGGACAGCACAATATTATCTTTGCAGCGCCCGACAATGCTCAGGTTTCCGGCGGCGTCACGCGTTGCCAAATCGCCTGTTTTAAACCAGCCGTCCGCATCAAATGCCTTTGCCGTGGCGGCGGCATCGCGAAAATAACCTTTCATCATAAAAGGCGTTTTGATGTAAATTTCGCACAAATCGCTCTGCTCCTGCGGCATGAGTTTCAGCTCAACCTGCGGATAAGCCTTGCCGCAGGAATCGATGGTGTAATTGTCAAAACCGTTCGCAATGACAGGCACATTCGTTTCCGTAAGACCGTAATTCAAGAATAAATTCATGCCTACGCCAAAATAAAAACGAACGGTATCGGGATTCATCGGCGCACCGGCAGCGCATAAAATGCGCACTTCACCGCCGAAACCGTGATGAATGCTGCTGAAAATCACTTTGCCGAGATTCAACCCCGTTTTCTGCCGCAGCCACACGCAAAGCGGGAAAAACAGCTTGAACACCGTGGCGGTCAGCTTGTTTGCGTTGATTTTTTTCGTGATTTGCTTTTCGAACATTTCAAACACGCGCGGCACACAGGAAAACACCGTCGGCTTAAATTCCGCGAAAGCCTTGAGGACGTTTTCGGCGGTCATGGATTCAATAAAGTGCATCGAACCGCCTAAAATCAACGGGCCGAGCATCGAGGTTACCACGCCGTAAATGTGGCTGTTCGGAATCACCACAAGCATTTTTTCGTCGCTTTTCAAATGGTTAAAATCGATGGCGGCATGTGTTGTGCCAAGCATTGCCGCGTGGGTATGTTGAATGCCGCTGGCGGTTTTTGTGGTGCCGGAAGAAAAAATAATGAAAGCGATATCGGCATCTCCGTCTGTTGTCGGCGGCGTATTTTTTGCGAGATGGGCAGAATAACCGTGCAGCGGCGCGGCATTTTCCATGATATTGAGAATGGGCAAATTCTGCGGAAAGGTGTCGCCCATTTTTTCGCCTACTTTTGGAGAGGTAAAAACGCAGCGCGCGTCTGAAACGGCAATCAGATGTAAAATATCCGCTGCCGGCAGTGAAAAATCAATGAGAACCGCCGTGCAGCCAAGCTGCATCACGGACAGATAGGCAATGTTCCATTCCGGAGAATTTTCAGCGGCAATGATAACGCGGTCGCCCTTGCACACGCCGCCCGCCACGAGATGGCTCATAAACAGTTCCGCCGCCTCAAACACGGCGCGATAGGTATAGGTGCGATATTCGCCGCTGTCCGTGCTGATAGACATCGCCTGTTTTTCGCCATTGTGTAAATTGTTTTGCTTGATTTCTGAAAATATATTTTTCATTTTTGCCCCTAAGCTCTCTATATTATAATAAAAGTAGTTCTATTCTACCATTTTCGACACAATATAACAGTAGACAAAGTGTGAACTTTACCGTATTTACAATTATTTTTTTAAAACATGCCCGTTTTCCGTCCACCTAAAAGGCGTATAATGAAAAAGTACAGAACAATGCCGGTAGCATAACGAAAGGCAGGCAAAAAGCGCTATACTAAAAAACATCGTAAAATAGAACAGAAATGAAAACTTTAGGTAAAGTATCCAAAAAAGATTGAAAAAGCAGAACAAAACTTGTATAATACGGAAAAGGGGGCGAACAAATGGATTTTTCACACGCGAACAAAAACACACGCATCCTACATCTTTATACGCAGCTTATGCAAGGCGCGCTGCTGCAAAAGAAAGAGTTGGCGCAAGAGTTTTCCACCAGTGAAAAAAGCATTCAGCGTGATTTGGATCATTTGCGGGATTATTTGAGTGCCAGCGGGAGCGAAAAACAGCTCATTTACAGTAAAACGCAGCGCGGCTATCTGTTGAGTGCAAAAGACGATTTTTGCCTGAGCGACAGCGAAATATTGGCGGTTGCAAAAATTTTACTGGAAAGCCGCAGCATGATGCGAGCGGAAATGTTTCCGATTCTCGATAAATTCGTGCGGGGAAGTACATCACATAAAAGTCTGCCACAGATGAGAAGTTTGATTGCCAACGAAAAATATCATTATGTAGAGCCGCATCACGGCAAGCTTTTCATCGACAACCTCTGGACGCTCGGCACCGCAATTCAACAGCAGAGCGTCATAGAAGTAATTTATTATCGCACACATCAGCAAAAAGAAGTACATCGTGTTTTGCATCCCGTCGGCATTTTATTCAGCGAATATTATTTTTATCTTGCGGCGTTTATTGAGGGAATCGACAAAAACAAGCATTTTGAAAATCCGCAAGACAAAGCGCCCACCATCTACCGCATCGACCAAATTGAAACAATTTCGGTGACGAAAAAACATTTTCCGGTAATGTATAAAGACCGTTTTCAAGAGGGCGAAATGCGCAAACGGATTCAGTTTATGTATGGCGGCGAATTGCAAACAATAAAATTCAAATATACAGGTCCGAGCGTGGAAGCGATTCTCGACCGTTTGCCCACGGCGCAAATTTTGCAGCAAACACCGGGCGGTTATCTGATTAGCGCAGAGGTTTTTGGCAAAGGCATCGAGATGTGGCTGCGCAGTCAAGGCAAAAATATAACGATTCTATAATTAAAAAGCAGGGCGTTCGGAAAATGGACGCCTTGTTTTTTGTTTGCATGCCATGCAAATGCCACAATCGCTTTACATCTGCCGCATGAACGTTTACAATAGATACCAGATACTTTTGGGAATGCAAATTCCGAAATAAAGGAGATTCATGATGAAATCAATACAGCGCACATTGCTTGTGTTCTTAAACATTAGTTTTGGACTTTTCTTTGGATTTGTCTTTCTGTATACCTGCACCTCGCATGCTGAACAGTACGTGGTGCCGTCCGTTAGACCGCTGCGTGTGCTGTGTGTGCTTTTGGTGGCACTCGGCAGTTTGGTGGCGCTTCGTGCGCTGAGTGTGCGCAGCAAAACTTTGGCACAGGTGTTGCGCCAAAAACGAACGCTTATTTCATGCGGTATCCTTGCGTTGCTGTTTTGTTGGCAGATGTTTTTTGTGTGGAACACCGTTACGCCCGTTGGCTGGGATGTGGGTGCGGTGATGCAGACCGCACAGGACGGCGCTTCGTATTACTATTTCACACAATATCCGAACAATGTGATGCTGCTGATTATTTTCAAGGCAGTGATTGGCGTTGCCAATTTGTTTCACAGCGAAAACATTTGGCTTTTTGCCGCTATTTTCAATGTAATTTGCATGGATATTGCCGTGTGCCTCAGTTTGCTGCTGTGCAAACGGTGGTTTTCGATGACGGTTTATTATACATCGCTTTTTTTATTGTCGGTGACGCTTTGCATTTCGCCGTGGCTGACAATTCCCTATACAGACACAATCGGGTTGCCGTTTGTGATGGGCGCTTTTTATGTGTGGGCGCGTCTGCGTGAGGAAACGGTGCTGAAAAATAAAATTCTGTGGAGTGTTTTACTGGGCGCTCTGTTGTTTGTGGGCGGTGCCGTCAAGCCGACAATTTTCATTCTTGTGATAGCGCTGTGCATTGCGTCACTGCTGCACATGCCCTGTAGACGGACAAGCAAAAAAAGCACATGGCTTTTGACGGTGGCAGTGGTATTGATTGTGATGTTGCCGCTGCAAATGCTTTTCAGCCGTTACAAATATACGCTGACGCCGAAAGAGGAATGGCAAAACCATGCCTTCACCATGACGCATTTTTATATGATGGGTTTGCAGCAGCACGGCAATTATTATGGAAATTGGTTCGAAGAAGATGTGATTTTTTCCGCAAATCAGCCGACAAAGCAGGCGCGGCAAAGCGCCAATCTGGAACGTGCGGCACAGCGCCGTGCAGAGTTAAAATGCAGCGGCGTGGCAAATTTATATTACCATAAACTGATGTGGAGCGTCATTGACGGAACGTTTTCCTATGGGACGGAGGGTACTTTTCACGGCGGTGAAGAAAAACAGGCAGACGGGTTGCGCGGCACGCTGCAAAATCTGACATATGCTGAAACAAGCTTCTATCAAAAGTGGTATGTAAATTATGCACAAGGACTGTGGGCGGGCATTTGTTTGCTGTTGGCAAGCACTTTTTTCTACTGCGGCAAAGCCAAAAAGCAGTATTCGGGCGCATCTTTTATTCGTTCCGGTATGCAAATCGGCATTGTCGGGTTGCTCTTGTTTTTGACGCTGTTTGAGCCGCGCGGACGCTATTTGATTATCTTTTTCCCGCTGTTTGCAATGCTGGCTGCCATTCAATTTGAACGCATGCACACAGAATTGCCGAAATATTTGCATTTGTTGAAAAATTATTGCGGCAGAATCGCCAAAAAGAGGAGCATTGTATGAAAAAAATAGGATTTATCGGCGCGGGCAATATGGGCGGCGCACTGATTACCGCCGCTTGCCGCGGCAACAATGCACAAGATGTGCTGATTACCGACTGCCTGCCGGAAAAGGCAAATGCACTGGCAAAACAGCTTGGCTGCTGCGTGGCGGCAACCAATGCGGAAATTGTGGCACAGGCGCATATTGTGATGTTGGCAGTTGTGCCGCAGGTTTTGCATGAAGTATTGAATGAAATTGCGCCGCTGCTCACGGCACTGCGTGAAAAAGGGGAGGAGCGCATTGTGGTGTCGATGGCGGCAGGCGTGAGCGTGGCGACATTGGCGCAGACGCTCGGCGCAGCACAGCCGATTTTGCGCATTATGCCGAACACGCCGGTTGCCATCGGCAAGGGCATTGTGCTGCTGACAACCGGTCAAACGCAGCCGGACGATGCCACGCAGGCGGCGGTGCAAACGTTCACACAAACCATGGCGGCGGCAGGCAATTTTGACTGCATTGCCGAGACGCAAATGGAAGCGGCAACCGTGGCGACAGGCTGTACACCCGCGTTTGCGTATCTTTTTTTGGAAGCGCTTGCAGACGGTGCGGTGCTGACAGGCTTGCCGCGTGAAAAGGCGCTGGCATACTGCGCACAGGCGGTGCTTGGCGCGGCGAGCATGGTGCTTGCCGCAAACGAGCATCCCGGCAAGTTAAAAGACGCCGTGTGCAGTCCGGGCGGCTCTACCATTGTGGGGGTTGCGGCGCTTGAAAAAGGCGGTTTGCGCAGCGCGGCAATAGAGGCGGTGTGTGCCGCATATCATAAAACAATCGGTTTTGAAGCATAAAAAAAGCGCCGCAGTAAGCGGCGCTTTTTGCTGTAAATTCTCCGTTAAGACTCGTTTTTTCGTCCGACCAAACGCAGAATATACAGGAACATATTGACGAAATCAAGATAGAGCGCCAAGGCGCAGACGATGCTGCCTTTGGCTGCCATTTCGCCGTCATTGGCGGCAATGGCATAGTACGCCTTGATTTTTTGCGTATCGTAGGCGGTATACCCCATAAAAATGACAAGTCCGACAAGGCAGATGATGGTTTCAAATTGCGACAGATGCAAAAACAGGGATAAAACCCAGAACACGCAGAGGAACAATGCGCCGAAAAATAAAATCGGACGCAGCGATGTCAAATCGCGCTTCGTGAAGTGACCATAGGCTGCCAAAGCTGCAAAATAAAGCGATGTGATGCCAAATACATAGACAATAACCTGCATGTCATAAAAATAAAACAGGCTTGAAAAAGTCAGTCCGTTGAGCAGGGCATAGGCGAAAAACAAGGTTGTTGCGGTGCGCGCCGACATTTTTTGAA
This sequence comes from Ruthenibacterium sp., assembly GCA_036635095.1. GTDB lineage: Bacteria > Bacillota > Clostridia > Oscillospirales > Ruminococcaceae > Ruthenibacterium. Next base: position 10,070 of record JAVWRA010000022.1, read on the forward strand.
TGCGCGCGGAAAGCACAAACACCACAACAAGCTCCGCAATTGCCAAAATAAACGGCAGCGTCCGTATGGTGTATAAAATCGAGACCATGCCGGTTGTGTAAAAAGCGACTGATATTGCGAATGTGGCAAGCAAACCGAGCGCCATCCAACCAAAGGTTTTGGCGGTATATTGCCCGAGCGTCTGCACATTTGCGTCCATCCAGCGCAGACCGTTGTCGGTGCGGTTGTTTTGATAATCCATAAAAAAACCTCCCTGCGCTCATCGCGCAAATCAATGAAAATGATGCAAGCGATTTCTTCGTTTGCAAATTGATTTTATCGATTGTATCACGTTTGCGCTTCGTTTTCAAGAAACAATTTGTGAAGATTTTGGGGAATATCTTCCGGCAGCATTCCCTGCATGGAAAATTGTGCGGCGCATAAATCGGCTGTCGCGCCATGCAGATACACGCCGCAAACGGCGGCGTCCTGCGCCGAAAGCCCTTGTGCGGCAAGGCTTGCAATGATGCCGGCAAGCACATCGCCGCTGCCGCCGCGCGCAAGACCGGCATTGCCGGTGCGGTTTTCAAACAAGGCGCCGTTTGGCGTGGCAATTAAAGTGCGATGGCTTTTCAGCACCACAACGGCGCCTGTTTTTTCGGCAAAAGTCAGCGCAACCGTGGCGGGCATTTGCAAAACCTGTTCGATGGAAAGATGGGCAAGCTTTGCCATTTCCCCGATATGCGGTGTGATAATCAGCGGCTTTTCCGCCGTGCGCAGCGCCGTGACATCTTGCGCAAACGTACACAAACCGCCCGCGTCAAGCACCACAGTGCCGCCGGCGGCTTTGAGCAGAATGTGCATTTGGGCGGCGGTTGCGGCGTTTTCCTCCATGCCGCAGCCGGCAAGAACGGCATCAGAGCGTTTCATTGCCGAAAGCAGCGCGGCATCATCGGGCAAAGGCAGAAAAACGGATTCCAAAATACGCGATGCCACGCTTGACAGCACAATTTCCTCGGCGGCAAGCGTCACAACGCCGGCACCGCTGCGCAGTGCGCCAAGAACGCTCAGCGCGGCAGCACCGCGATACCGCGCACATCCGCACAGACATAAAAGCTTGCCGTAATCGCCTTTGTGCGTGTTCGGCGCACGTTTTGGCAGATGCGCAAAACAGGCTTCTTTTGTTATAATAACGGTTTCCATGCGGCATGTCCTCTCTTCAGTGTACCCCAAAAACAGAATTTATTCCGTTTGGTTTTGATGCAGCCGCGCCAGCGCACTGCGGTAAAATCGATTTTGCGTCATTGCGAAAAACAAAACAATCATTACAAAAGCTGCCATCAAGGTGTCGCTTAAATAGTGGCGACCGATGATGATGCGGCACAGCGCCATCCATGCAATATATGCCCAGCAGCCGCTCCACACAAGCAGACGCCGCTTTGCAAACGCCGCAAACACATCACAGCACAGCACCAGAACAAAAATACTGCATGCCGCCGCAACATGACCGGACGGAAAACTGGTGCCGCCTGCGCCAAACGGACGATACCATGCGGTAAATGCCGTAAAATCGCCCAGTGCAAGCATGTCGTCAAAGCGTGTGCGATTCCAAATCAATTTCAGCACATTGATAAAAACGCCGTCAAGCAGCAAATAGACACAGCCCCATGCGCAGACAAATTTTATCTTTTGCAAAAAAACACCATCGCGCAGCGCAAAAATAAACAGGGCGCAGCACAGCGCAAACACAAGGGAAAAACCGCAAAGAATAGCGCCGAAATGCGGCACGGCGCGCTTCACAAGTCCATTGCCCGCATACACAATCAGCGCGGCGCCGCCACAAACGGCAAGGACGGCAAACAGAAATCGCGCCCATTTTGGCACGGTTTTTGTTTTTGCAAGACAGAAAAAAAGAAAAATCGGCGGCAGATACATCGGATAAAAGCCAAAACATTCCATCAAAACAGCGGGCAGCCAAGTGCCGTGATGCAAGGCGGCGTCAAGCGGTAAATCCCAAAATGCGGCGGCAGTCATACCGATGCAGAACAGAAAAAAACCCAGAATCAAAAAGTTGCGATTTGTTTGTTGTTTCATATTTATCACCCATCTTTATCGTATCACAAAAAGTTCTTTTCAACAAGCAACGGATGCGGTATAATAAGATAAATTCTACAAATGTCGGCATAAAAAATGAGGAATGGGGCAATGAAAGATGCAGTATAAAACGCTTGGAAAAACGGGATTGACCGTTTCGACAGTTGGACTCGGTGGCATACCGATTCAACGTATTACCGCTGAAAAAACGGCGGAATTGTTTCCGCTTTTGATGGAGCGCGGCGTGAATTATATCGATTCCGCGCGCGCTTACGGCGCGTCGGAGGAATATATCGGCGCGGCGCTCACACAGCATCACTGCCGTGACCGTTTTATTTTGGCGACAAAATCAATGGCTGTCACAAAGGCGGATATGGCGCGCGATATCGACATCAGCCTGCGAAATTTCAACACGGATTTCATCGATTTGTACCAGCTTCACAATATCAAACCGGAGGCGGATTTTGCCGCTATTTTTTCTGAAAACGGCGCTGTTGCGGCAATTACAGATGCCATCAAGGCGGGAAAAGTGGGGCATTTCGGTGCGACGGCACACAGCGCAGACAGCTTCAAACGGCTGCTCACCTATCCGCAGATTGAAACCATCATGTTTCCGTATAATATTGTGGAAACGCAGGGCGAAGCGCTGATGGCACAGGCTAAGGCGCAAAATGTGGGCGTGATTGCCATGAAACCGCTTGCGGGCGGAAACTTGACAAACGGTGCGCTTGCCATGCGCTATATTTTGCAAAACGAAAACTGTACGCTTGCCATTCCGGGCATGGCAAATGCGGAAGAAATCTTGCAAAACACAGCGGCGGCAGAAATAAATGCGCCGCTGAGCGATGCGCAGCAGGCGGAAATTGCGACAATTCGCAAAGAGCTTACGGGCAATTTCTGTCGGCGTTGCGGTTATTGTGCGCCCTGCACGGCGGGCATTGATATCCCCACCTGCTTTACAATGGAGTCCTATTTGCGCAATTACGGGCTTGCCGACTGGGCAAAAGCGCGTTACGGCGCAATGAAAACAAAGGCGTCCGCCTGTGTTGCATGCGGCGCATGTGAAACGCGCTGCCCGTATCATTTGCCCATCCGCGAAAAATTAAAACGGGTTGCCGCCGCATTCGGTGAATAAACGGTCAATCCGAAAAAGCTTGCAGATATTCCGCCACGGAGCGCGTCATTTCCACGGAGAAATCGGCGTTGTATTTGCGTTCGCAAAATGCTTGCGCCCATGCTTCAAAAGAACGATTGTGCGTTTCTTTTTCAAACATGCAGCGCAATTGCGCATCGGTTTTCGGCACGTAAAAATTTTCGCATACGATATCTTCCAACTTGCAGCGCTGCGGTTTTGTGCGCGCAAGCTGCTGTGCGGTGGGATATCCAAACACCAACATACAGGCGGGCAAAACGGTTTCCGGCAGGTGCAAAAGGGCGCGATGGTAGGCGCATTTCTCTAAAATATCACCGATATAACAAGAGCCGATGCCCAAACTTTGTGCGGCGACAACTGCATTTTGTGCGGCAATGACGGCATCTTGCATTGCCAACATCAAGTCTCCCACGCCCGCTTTGCGCGGTTTGGCGCCGCCGGCACGAAACACATCGACCCATTTTTGCACGTCCGCACAAAAAATAAGTACAAGAGGTGCCTGTGCAATAAACGGCTGGTTGTCACAACTGACGGCAAGCTTGTCTTTCACTTGCCCGTCGGTGATGTCAAGAATGGTGTAAAGCTGCTGGTTTCCGGCTGACGGCGCTGCCATTGCCGCCTGCAATATTTCGTTTTTACAGGCGGCTGAGATGGCGCGGTTTTCATAGGCGCGCACGGATTTTCTCTCGTGCAGCGATTGCAGAATCAGATTCATTTTAAAGTCCCTTTCTATGCTATATCCGATAAAATACTTTGCTTTATTTTATCATTTTTTTGCGTGGATTGCCACTGCATTTTATCTTGCGGCGTCCGCAAAAAAATCACTGCGTTTGCGCAGCGTCGCCACGCAGTCATGCAGCAAATCGCGATAGCTTTGCGCACTGCCCTCACAATAGCCGCTTTCTGCCATCCATGCAATGCAGGCGGTGAGCGACGGATTTGGCGTATCGCGCAGATAAGCGCGCAGCGCCGCATAATTGGATACATGATTTAAAATATGCACATATGCCGCTTGAAAGGTGTCTCTGCCGTAAAAAACGGAAAAGCCGTTTGCGCCGCGTCCTTTTGACGGCGTTGCGCCGCCTGCTTTCAGCATGCCCCAGTTTTGATTTTTCACGGCGAGCGGATTTGCGCCCCAGCCGCTTTCCGCGCCCCACTGCGCCAAAATAAAAGCGGCGGGCAGACCGTGCGTCTGTGCGCTTGCCGCGGCGGCGCTTGTGCGAAAACAATCCACAAATGCCTGTATTTTATCATTGACGTCACGGTTGTCGTTTTGCCCGATTACAAAGTCATAGCCTGCAATTTCGTCGATGAAAATGCGCGTTTCTGCGATTGGAATTTTTGACATATGCGCTCACTCCTTTTGATTGTCCTGTATGTAGCGTATGCGGATTGCTTTCTTTTTGCGCCTGAATATGCTATGATGGATATTCACATCGGCGCAATGAAATGAGGAAGCTTTCCATGAATCAAACGGAGATTTTAAAACAATATTTCGGCTATGAAACTTTTCGCGAGGGTCAGGCGCTTTTGGTGGAAAGCATTTTGCGCGGACAGGACGTCATCGGCATCATGCCGACGGGCGCGGGCAAATCCCTCTGTTTTCAAGTGCCGGCGCTGCTGCTGTCGGGCGTGACGCTTGTGATTTCGCCGCTGATTTCGCTGATGAAAGATCAAGTGACATCGCTGTGTCAGGCAGGTGTGCCGGCGGCGTATCTCAACGGTTCGCTTTCGTTTGCGCAGTATCGCAAGGCGCTTGCCAATCTGATAAACGGGCAGTATAAAATCATTTATGTCGCGCCGGAGCGGCTGCTCAATCAAGATTTTTTTGACGCGGTAACGCAATTGCAAATTTCGCTTTTGGCGGTGGACGAAGCGCACTGCATCTCGCAGTGGGGGCAAGATTTTCGCCCGAGTTATACGCAAATTCCGCAGTTTATCGCACGTTTGCCGCAGCGTCCGGTGCTTGCGGCGTTTACGGCAACGGCTACCGATAAAGTGAAAAATGATATCATCAAACAGCTTGAGCTGCATGATTATACAGAGCAAATCAGCGGGTTTGACCGCAAAAATTTGTATTTTGAAGTGCAGCAGCCGCGTGATAAACAGGCGGCACTGCTGAAAATACTGCAAAAACATGCCGGACAAAACGGCATTGTGTATTGCTCCACACGCAAGGCAACAGACGAGGTGTGCGCGTTTTTATGTGCGCATTCCTTTTCGGCAACGCGCTATCATGCGGGACTTTGCGCCGAGGAACGCCGACAGAATCAAGAGGCGTTTTTGTTTGACGCCTGCAATATCATTGTGGCGACAAGCGCATTCGGCATGGGCATTGACAAGTCAGACGTGCGGTTTGTCGTGCATTATAATATGCCGATGGATTTGGAAAGCTATTATCAGGAAGCCGGCCGCGCAGGACGTGACGGGCTTGCATCGGACTGCATTTTGCTGTATAGCGGGCGCGATGTGATGACCAATCGGTTTCTGATTGAAAAAGGCAACGAAGCCGCCGCCGTTGAGGACGCCGCCGAACGCGAGCGCCTTTTGCAGCGCGGTTATGACCGTTTGCGGCAGATGACTTTTTACAGCACGACACCGCGCTGTTTGCGGCATGAAATTTTGCAGTATTTCGGCGAAAATTCGCCCATGACCTGTCAGAATTGCGGCAACTGCAACGCGGGCGGTGACATGGATATCACATTGGACGCGCAAAAGATTTTGAGCTGCGTCAAGCGCACGGAAGAACGGTTTGGCAGCAAGATGATTGTGCGTGTGCTGCACGGTGAAGTGAACGAGCAAATTGAGCGCTGGCATCTTGAGGACAGCGTGAGCTTCGGCATTCTGCGTGACAAGCCGGAAGCAACGGTGCAGGCGGAGGTGCAAAGCTTAATCACGCAAGGGTATCTTGTGGTGATGACGGGTGATTATCCGGTGTTGGCACTGGGCGAAAATGCCGACCGTGTGCTGTTTGACGGCGAAAAGGTGGGCATGAAAGCGCCGCGTAAAAAAGAAGCGGCAGGCAGAAAACAGAGTGCCGCGCAAAATCCGTTTCCGCTTTCCGCCGAGGAGACAGAACTGTTTGAAGTGCTGCGCGCTTTGCGTTTGCAGCTTGCAAAGCGGCAAGGCTTGCCGGCATTTGCGGTGTTTACCGACGCAACCTTGCAGGATATGTGCCGCAAAAAACCAACGACCGTGGCGGATATCGACAAGGTATCCGGCGTAGGAACGCACAAAGCGCGCATGTATGGCGAAGAATTTACGGCGGCTGTTCGACAGTATCTGGAAATAAAATAAAACAGCAGCGGCTCTGTGTAAAATGCACAGAGCCGCTGCTGCGTTTAAACGGAATGTTCGGGTTTTGCGTCTGCCACAGGGGTATCATCGGGCAGTGCCGTGAGTGTCGGGGCGCAAAACGCGTCTAATTTATATTTGAAATAGCCGAGGTCTTTGAACGAATCGAGACGCAAAGCGGAAGTGCCTGTGTGCGGCTCAAGCATTTCAATCACAAGCGATACGGCGGGCGCTTCGTCCATCTTCACAATAAGTGCGCCGTCCTCCATAAAAATGAATTTAAACAGGCGTGTGCCGCTGCTTTCAAGCAGACACATCGTCACTTTCAGCACAGGGTGGTCGTCCTCATCGGTGGTAAACTTTCCGCGTGTGCCGATGGCAAACCGATTGCCGCCGATGTTGAGTTCGCCCGTTGCAAACGTGTCAAACCCAATGGGAAACCGCTGCACAGCGCCGCTTTCGGTGATGGAAAGCTCCAAGGTGTCGTCCGTGCGGATAAAGAGCATTTCCGTGATGCCGGCGGGAAACCAGCACTCCATGCACGAGACAATCACCGGCAGAATACCGGCGCGATTTTCCGCAAAAAGATACGGTTTATCAGATAAAAATTCGGTTTTCGGCAAAAGGGCGGGCGCTGCTTTCTGCGGGCGAAGCGCAAGCGCTTCCCACAATTTTTGATACCATTTTTGCGGTGGCGGCAAGGCGGGAACAGCATCGCCGAATTGCAGATGTGACAGTGTAAAATCAAGCTGTTTCATCGCATTTGCGCCAAAATCCGCCGCAGAATCGTCTGCGACAAGGCAGGTGTTTAAAAAGGTGTGAATGGCGCGCGCGCTTTCGCTTTTTGTGAATAAATTTGCAGCGCCGGCGTTGACGGCAACAATCATGTCCTGCTGCGGCGCAACCAGTACATACTGCCCAAACATGCCGTTGAACATAAACTGTCCGTTTTTGCTGTTGGTCCAGATTTGATACCCGTATTCCTCGCCGTCCGCGCGCTGTGCATGGGTGCGTGTTGCGTCGGCAATATACGCCTCGCTCAAAAGCTGCTTTTCACTGCCGTCTGCATTCCATTTTCCGTTTTGCAGATAAAGCAGACCCAGTTTGATGGCGTCCTCCAGATAAACATACATGCCCCAGCCGCCTTTTTCAATGCCGTTCGGACCGACTTCCCACGCGATATCGCCAAATTGAAGCGGCTCAAACAGGCGCGGCGTCAAATAATCCATCAGTCCAAGCCCTGTTTTGCGCTTGACAATGGCAGAGAGCAGATAGCTGTTCATGCTGTTATAATCAAATTGTGTGCCGGGTTCAAACGCAACATCGGCATCAAAAAAAGCTTTGACCCAGTCACTGTCAAGCACAATGCCCGCTTCTTTGAACAAAACGCCGCTCTGCATGGTCAGCAATTGATACACGGTGATGGCTTTTGAACGCCGTCCCGTCAATAAATTGCATTTTTCGGGAAAAATACTGCTGACGGCTTCGTCTTGTGTGAGCAGTCCCTCGTCCATCAACATGCCGATGGCGGTGCCTGTAAAGCTTTTGCACAGGCTGTGCGTCACATGCCAGCGCTCGGCGGAATAAGGCGCATAAAACCCTTCGCTGACAACTTTGCCGTGCCGCACAACAATACAGCTATGCACACCGCCGTTTTTGGCGGTGGCAAGAGTGCGATACAAGGTGTCTAAAGCCATGGCGCTGACGCCGGCGTCCGCCGGCGAAATGCGCGGCAGCGGTGTCGGCTTTTTGCCGGTGCGCTGCGGTTTTTGCGGTGTAACGGGATACGGCAGAATGGCGTCGGTCTCGCCCAGCAGCAATTTGCGCACGAAATTCAGCAATTTCACACTGCTTCTGATTTCCATAGTATCACAGTCCTCTCCAATTAGTGATGATGCACAAAGCGCGGGCGCAATTTGTGCATATAAAGTCCAATGATGCGGCACAGCGCAATGTCATACAGCACAAAGGTGACATTGCCCATCGCAAGCAGTAAACCTAACAGGGGAACGCCGCTTTCCTCAAATTCCGCCACAACGGAAGCAATGGGAAATAAAAGCAAAATACCGCTGTACATCGCCACAATACTGACATTGAACAGCGCTATTTTGGCAAACCATTGAACGATTTTTGCGTGAATGCGGTCAAGCTTTGCTTTTGCCATCGGATAATATCCGAGAAAAAAGATGAAAATGAGCGCCATTTCTTTGTCCGGCGCCAAAAAAAGAGCCAGCAGGGAAATAGCGGTATACAGCAAAATGCCGGAACCGAAACCGTATTCAATCACGACAGGCACAATTAAAATGCCGGCAAAAGCAGGCGCAACAAAAGTTGCAAACGGAATGACACTGCCCATCAGCATCATGACAACGGCAAGCGCGCCAAATACGCCGCAAAGAGCGATTTTTCCGCTTTCGCTGTGACGACTCTGCATATCAGCAGCCTCCGTTGCCGCAGCCGCAGCACATGTTCATGCACATCATGGCACTGCACATATCACAGCAAGAGCAGCCGGCACCGGCGGAATTATAAGGATTTGCCGTGTTTGCATACGGGTTGCCGCGCATATTGCCGTTTGCACTGCTGTTCAAATTGCGCCGTGCGGCATCATATTCGCGATTGTCCGGCTCAAGGCGGCAGGCGGTGTCAAAATAGCGCAGCGCATCGGCAAGCCAGCCTTTGTAATAGTAGGCACTGCCCACCAAAAAGTTCCATTCGGCATCGTCCGCACCGCCGGCAATGCCGTTCAAACGCGCAAGTGCGTTTTCCACATCGCCGCCGTTAATCATGGCGCGGATATCGTTGTATTTTCCGCCCGATGCGGCGCTGTTTGCCGTGCTGTCGGCATTGTTTGCGGCATCATCGCCGGTGCGCAGCGCGCCCATAACCGTGTCAAAGGCGTGGTTCAACTCGTCCATTTTTGCCTGTGCATCGTCACGCAAAGGACCTGCCTCGTAGTTTTCCGGCTGATATTTCTGCGCCAGTGCGCGATAAGCTGTTTTTACCTCGTCCTCACTTGCGCCGGGTTGTAAGCCTAAAATTCTGTAAGCGTCCATTTTTCAATCCTCTTTCATTCCGTTGTTGTCGGGTTTTGTGCGTTTTTGTCCTGCAAGGGAAATGCTGTGCGGTACGCCCAAAAAGAAAATATTATCCAGTAAAGGGCGATTTTGATGCAGTTCCAATAAATTGTAGCAAAGGCTCGCTTCACCCGCGCACATGCGGCACAAAATTTGTGCTTGCTGCACGGCGGCCGCCTTGCTTTTGCCTTGCAGTACAAATACATTGTATGCACCGCGCGCGGCATCTTTTTCGTAATCCTCGGCGGCATCGAGATAATAGATGATTTTGCCCACAAAAAGCCCCAGCCGCGCCAAAATCCGTCGTTCGGCGTCTTGTGTGCCGGCGCAGCAGAACAATGCGGCGGTCATTTGCGCGGTAGCGTCTGCCGCCGCGTCCGCATTTTGGCTTTTGCTTTCTTCCACAGCCGCCTGCGCCGCTGTTTGCTGTGCCAAAACAGCATCTGCCTGCGGTCTGTGTGCCGCCGCTTTTCGGCGCATACGCGCTAAAAAAGGGCGCAGCATCAGCGCGGGCAGCTTGTGAAAAAAATGCTCGTCGGCAACATCGTCCGCCACTTTATAATACGCCGTCAGCACAAGACAATCCGCCGCAAGCGCAAGCCCGCCGCTTGTTTGACACACAGGCTGTTTTGAAAGCGGATTTGCAATACATCGCTCGGCACACGCCGTGCTTTGCACATCGGCAAGGCTGTCGGCAAGCATTGCCAGCAGCACAAGGTCATAGTTCAAAAGCAGGCGCGCCACAAAGCCGTATTCGCGTTTCAATTCTTTGCATAAACCGCAGTAATACGCACGATAAGCATACCATTCCCGTACTTTCAGCTCCGGTTTCAGGGGCAGTACATAGCCGAACATTTTTTGCCCTCCTCAACGTGTCGCATTCGTATAAGATAGGTTCAGTATACAATATTTCTCGTCCGTTTACAATTATTATGACCCATAACAATTGTTTTTGCGTAAAATTTGCAATTTCTTCATATTTGTTTCTGTAAATGATTCACGGTGTCGAACCGAAAACCGGCATTTTTAAACCAAAGAATGATGTCCGGCAAAGCCGCCGCCGTGTTTTTTGTGTAGGCGGCATCGTGCATCAGCACCACAACCGTGTGCTTGTCGCCGACATCGTGAATCACGTTGTTGTAGATGGTGTCGGCAGACGGATGCCCGCCAAGGGCGTCATCGGCACAGACGTTCCAGTCCACATAGGTATATCCGCGCGCCGCAGCCTGTGTTTTGAGCTGTTCCATGATGTCTTTGCCGCCGTATTTGTGGCTGACCGTGTTGGTGCTGCCGCCCGGAAACCGCAAGATTTTTTCATCGCCGCAGCCGTATGGCAGCAGTTTTTGCCGCAGAATCTCAAGGTCGCTCCAATAGGCATCGGGACTTTTGTAAATATCCTTGTATTCGTGGCTGTCGCTGTGCAATGCAATCAAATGTCCCTCTGCCACGGCGCGCTGCAAAAAGGCAATGCCGCGCGGCAATTGTTCGCCGCCGATTACAAAAAAAGTTGCCGGCACACCCGCCTTTGCCAAAGCGTCCAAAACAGGTCCTGTTGTTTTAGACGGTCCATCGTCAAATGTCAGATATACTACTTTTTCTTC
>JAVWRA010000023.1:0-8725 GCA_036635095.1 Ruthenibacterium sp.
TCGGCACGATGACAAAGCCGGCATTTGTTTTGCGGATATTTCCACAGGCACGGTACATGCCACTTGCTTGACAAGCGCCGATTTGGAGCCGGAAATCATTGCGGAAATGTGCCGTTATACGCCCAGCGAAGTGCTGATGAACACGGATGTTCTGAGTTGCAAGCAGGTGACAAATTACATCAAAACCCAGCTTGCGTGTGCCGTGGAGTTATCTGAAAATGCAGAGTATGCCGCTGAAATATGCGCAGATACCATGACGGAGCATTTTGGCGAAAATTGTGAGAGAACCATCGGCATCGCCGCAGAAAATCCCGCATTTGCGGCGCTTGCCATTTTGATTCATTACTTAAAAGAAACGCAAAAAAAAGGCGTTGAACGCCTAAAAACAGTACATTATTACGCAGAAGCGCAATATATGCAGCTTTCACCTGTCACGCGCGCAAATTTGGAGCTTACCGAAACTATGCGCGGACGCGAAAAAAAGGGAACGCTGCTTTGGGTGCTTGATAAAACACAAACGGCAATGGGCAAACGCCTTTTGCGCACATGGATTGAACAGCCGCTTGTGCATGTGGATGCCATCAACGCACGGCTTGACGGCGTGGAAGAACTGGTGTCGGATTCCGTTGTGCGCGCCGATATTTTAGACGCACTGTCTAAAATATTTGACATGGAACGGCTCATGACGCGCACGGTGTACGGCTCCGCCTCCCCGCGTGAAATTTATGCGCTGGCAGCCACTTGCGAACAACTGCCGCGCCTTCTATCCCTCACACAAAATTTCAGCAGTGCGGAACTTGCCGCGATACGCGGCATGGATATTCTTTCGGATATCCATGATTTGATTTTGACGACAATTGACGAAAACGCACCGGTATCGCTCAAAGACGGCGGCGTGATTCGTGCCGGCGCAGATGCGGAAGTGGACGAGCTGCGCGATATTGCCCATGGCGGCAAAGCATATCTCACCACAATGGAAGCAAAACTCAAGGAAGAAACCGGCATTCGAACGCTCAAAATCGGATATAATCGCGTGTTTGGCTATTATATTGAAATCAGTCGTTCTTTCAGCGGCGATGTACCGGCGCATTTTGTGCGCAAGCAAACACTCGCCAATGCAGAACGTTATATTACAGACGAATTAAAACAGCTTGAAAGTAAAATTTTAGGCGCCAATGAGCGGCTTGCGTCACTGGAACGGCAGCTTTTTGACGATTTACTCGGCAAACTGTCAGCAGAGCTTTCCCGTATTCAGCAAACGGCGAGTGCCATTGCGCGGCTTGACGTTTTGGCGGCACTGGCAGAAGTGGCAGTGTGCAACAATTATGTAAAACCGACTGTGGACACCGGCGATTCGCTTGTGATTGACGAGGGGCGGCATCCCGTGATTGAGCAGATGCTCAAAGGTGCGCTTTTCGTGCCGAATGACACCTTGCTTGATTGTGCCGACAATCGCATGTTGATTATTACAGGTCCGAATATGGCGGGAAAATCGACCTATATGCGGCAGACCGCTTTAATTGCGTTGATGGCACAAATCGGCAGTTTTGTACCTGCCAAAAGCTGTACAATGGGTGTTGTGGATGCTATTTTCACGCGTGTCGGCGCGTCAGACGATTTAGCGGCAGGTCAATCAACTTTTATGGTGGAGATGACCGAGGTTGCTGAAATTCTGCAATATGCCACACATAAAAGCCTTGTCATTCTGGATGAAATCGGACGCGGCACCTCTACGTTTGACGGCATGAGCATTGCGCGCGCCGTGGTGGAGCATATTGCCGACACCGACAGCGGCATCGGCTGTAAAACCCTGTTTGCAACGCATTATCATGAATTAACCGACCTTGAAAATGCGCTTGACGGTGTGAAAAACTATAATATTGCCGTCAAAAAACGCGGTGATGATATCACTTTTTTACGCAGAATCATTCGCGGCCCTGCGGACGACAGCTATGGCATCGAAGTGGCAAAACTTGCCGGACTGCCGGAATCTGTCACAAAACGCGCCAAAGAAGTGCTGAAAGTGCTTGAAGCAAACGCGCCAAATGCCGATAAAGTGACACAGCTTGATTTTGCAAACTTTGAAAAATTTGCAGAAACACCTGTGCCGAGCGCGCTTGTTGATAAGCTCACGGCACTGGATGTAGAAACATTGACGCCGCTTGAAGCGCTGAATTTTCTGTTTGAACTCAAAAAAACCATTCTTTAAAAAGGAGAGATTCATTTGGCTGTCATCCATGTTTTAGACCGGCATACCGCAGAGTTGATTGCCGCCGGTGAAGTGGTGGAGCGTCCGGCTTCTGTGGTGAAAGAGCTGACTGAAAATGCGATTGATGCCGGTGCGACAGCAATCAGCATTGCCATTGAACGCGGCGGAACCTCTCTGATTCAAATAGCAGACAACGGAAGCGGCATTGATGCGGAATTTATTGCCACTGCGTTTATTCGTCATGCCACCAGTAAAATCGAACGACAGGAAGACCTTGAAAATATTCACACACTCGGTTTTCGCGGCGAAGCGCTTGCGTCAATTGCCAGTGTTGCGCGTGTTGAACTGCTCACCAAAACACCCGCAGATGAATATGCGTGTCTTTACCGTATTTTTGGCGGTGTCGAGCAGGGAATCGAAGCAGCCGCGCGTCCGATTGGCACGACCATCACCGTGCGCGATTTATTTTACAACACGCCCGCGCGCATGAAGTTCTTGAAAAAAGACAGTAGTGAGGGCAATTATATTGCAGATGTCGCCACACAGCTTGCGCTGTCACATCCCGAAATTTCCTTTAAGTTCATGCGTGACGGTAAAATGCAGTTTCAAACGCCGGGCGATGGAGCGCTGCGTGGTGCGGCATATGCGGTATTATCGCGTGACTTTGCACATGATTTAGCAGAAGTTCATTACGAAATACAAGGCTATACGGTGACCGGTCTCATCACGCCGCCAAAAGGCGCACGAGCAAGCCGCGGAATGCAGTATTTTTTTGTCAATGGGCGCTTTGTGAAAAACCGCACAATGATGGCGGCACTCGAAGCCGCCTATAAAGGCATGATGATGCAGGGCAAATTTCCGGGTTGCGTTTTATCCTTGCACTTACCGGCGGATTTGGTAGACGTCAATGTGCATCCCGCAAAAACAGAAGTGCGATTCGCGCGCGAAAAAGATGTGTTTGAAGCCGTTTATCATGCTGTGAAGTCCGTTTTGCTGCTGCCGGAAAACACCGAAAAAGCATTTTCTTTTCCATCGGATATGGTGGAGAAAATACCAAAAGAAGCACCGCAAACCGCCGTGCTTTCTGCCGCAACGGTAACGCCGATGCCTGCGGAATCTCATTTTTCACAGGCGATACGTCCCGTGCCGCATCCTGTAACATGGACAGGCGCGCCGGATTCGCTTGCAAGCGAATCTCCGATTCCGTATCAAAAAAGCAAAAAAATGCCGTCCTGCGATGTGGAATATGATGAGCCGGATGTGCCGGAATGTGTGCCTTCAATAACAGCGGAAACGCAAAAGCCGATAACGCCGCCCGCACAAACGGCAATGCTTGAGACCGAGCCGGAAATGACGCGCACAACGCTGCGTTTTGTCGGCGAGGTTTTCGACACTTATATTGTAACACAATGCGCAGACACGCTTTATTTGATTGACAAACATGCCGCGCATGAGCGTGTTATTTATGAATCGCTTGTTGCCGCATATGGCAATGTTAGCAGTCAAATGCTGCTTTGTCCGGCAACTGTACAGCTTTCCGCAAATGAAAAAAATGCCTTACTGCAAAATGAAACGGCGCTTGCCGACAGCGGACTTGCCATTGAGGATTTCGGCGGTAATTCCGTGGTGGTACGTGCTGTTCCGGCAGATATTGTGCCGGATGACATTGAAAATCTTGTGGTAGAGCTTGCGAGCAGACTCGAGAACAATCCGCGTTACACCAAAAGCGAAAAAACCGAATGGGTGTTGCATTCCATCGCGTGTCGTGCGGCAATCAAAGCAGGAGACAAAACGAATGCGGCACAGCTTTTGCATCTTGCGGAAGACGTTCTCGACGGAAAAATTCCGCCGTTTTGCCCGCATGGCAGACCCATCACATTAAAGCTGACCAAGAAGGAGCTGGAAATACAATTTGGCAGACAAGGCTGAATTACTCGTGATTTGCGGACCGACAGCCACGGGAAAAACAAGTCTTTCCGTGGCACTTGCAAAACAGATGAACGGCGAAATCATCTGTGCGGATTCTATGCAGATTTATCAAAATCTCAGCATCGGTACCGCACGGGTGACAACGGCGGAAATGCAGGGTGTGCCGCATCATCTGGTTGGCTTTTTATCGCCCGATGTGCGTTTTTCGGTTGCGGATTACGTCAAAATGGCACAGGATGCCATCGCGGACATCACGGCGCGCGGCAAACTGCCGATTGTGGTGGGCGGCACGGGACTTTACATCAAAAGTCTTGTGGAAGGGATTCAATTCGCCGCACAAAAAACAGATTTATCCGTGCGGGAAGATTTGCAGGCGCAGCTTGACAGCGCAGGAATCATGCCGCTGTACGCGCGGCTGCTGCAAGTTGACCCGCAATATGGCAATACCATTCATCCCAATAATCACGGTCGCGTTTTGCGCGCGCTGGAATTGTATCTGCAAACAGGAAAAACAATGTCGCAGCAGCTTGCCGCATCGCGCCCGCCGGAACGTCCGTATCAAGATGTTCTGATTGGCTTGCAATATGCCACGCGTGAAATATTATACAGCGCCATCAATACGCGTGTTGACACAATGATGCAGCAAGGACTTTTAAATGAAGCGGAACAGGTGTTCTTGCATCGTGACAGCTATGTGACAGCGGCGCAGGCAATCGGATATAAAGAGCTGTTTCCGTATTTTACACAGACGGATTCTCTTCAAAACTGTGTGGAAAAGCTCAAACAATCCTCGCGTAATTACGCAAAACGACAAATCACATGGTTTGCCCGCATGGAGCATCTCCTGTGGCTGCCGGCAAGCGAAACGGGAAGTGCGGCACAGGTGCTGAAAATTTGGAATGAAACAAAAGGGAGCTTGAAGTGACGGAAAAAGCATCGAAAAAACGCGGAATATGGATTTGGATACTGCTGCTGATTCCCACAATTTATATTATTGTGCAACTTTTTGCCATTTTGAACAATTCTTATCAAACGCAAACGGTTGTTGAGGACGTTTTGGCAGACAGTATTTCATGCAAAGGCATTTTGGGAATGACAGAAACTGCCGCAACGTATGAAGGCGGCGGAGTTTTGGGGTATGTGGCAAAAAACGGAGAGCGTGTAAAAGCCGGCAATCTCGTTGCCGAAGTGTTTGCCGATAAAGAGAGCGCGCAAAACAGCGCTTACGTACAGCAATTGACAGACGAAATCACTCTTCTCACAAAAGCACAAACGGCTTCTGCCAATGCAGACGCCGAAATGCTGCTCAAAGAAATGTATGCGGAAGCCTATGATGTACTGGATATTCTGCAAAATGGCGTTTATGAAAATTTACGCGCGGTCAAATATGATTTGCAGGCAGCAATCGGAAAAACACAAATTGTCACAGGGGAAAGCACAGGCTTTGCAGACAGAATCGCCGCGCTGACCGCACAGCGTGACGCAATGCTTGCAGGTACAAATGCGGCACAGGTACTTGCGCCTGTCACCGGATATTTTGTTGCGGCAGAGGACAGCGTGAGCCGTTTATATACAACAGAGCAGTTGCAGGCAATGACACCGACAGAGCTTGAAAGTGCGGCAGACACGACGCCGCCGCTCAATGAAGCTACGGTGGCGGGAAAACTGATTGCCGATTATAAATGGCGTTATTTTGCCTGTGTTTCTGAAAAACAAGGTGAAAAATTCAAACAATGTATGGACACCGGCAGCACCATTTATGTTGCATTCACAGAACTTTCCGACGAACAAGTGCCTGCAAAAGTAGTCAATGTTACAATCGATGCGGAAAATAATCTTGCGAAAATCGAAATTCTGTGCGATTATATCAACGAAAGCGTTGTGACACTGGAACACGCACAAGCGACTTTAACCTTTCGAAATTATAACGGTATTTGCATTAACAAAGAGGCGTTGCGTGTCAAAGATGGCGTCAAAGGCGTGTATGTAAAATATGGAAATCTGATAAAATTCAGAAAAATTGATGTTTTATATGAAAACGACACGTATTTGCTGGCACCAAAAACATATACAAAAGATGTAAATGAAGTGAAAATGTATGATGAAGTGATTTTATCCGGTAAAAACTTGGCAGATGGAAAGACTATTTAGAACGATTTTACAATATTTATTATTATTTGCACAAAAATAGCATCTGTTTATTGACATTGACATGAAAAACAAGGATAATAGATTTAGCCGTATCAATATAAGAAGTATTGTGTGACTTTGCTGCTTTGTGAAAAGCCGCAGAAATTTCAAGCAAAGCATAGTGCAGATACTGCACTTTAATTTGTGTATAAAAGGGAGATAGAAAGCATGAGTATGTTTGATAAACTCAAAGGAATGATAGGCGTTTCCGATGATAATGATTATGAAGATGAAATGGGATTTCCGGAAGAAGAAGCCGACGATATCGCGCCGCAGAATTTTGCAGCGGCGGAATCGCTTGATGCACAGCAAAAGCGCAACAAAGTTGTCAACATCAACTCCACAATGCAGTTGCAAGTTGTACTTGTAAAGCCGGAGCGGTTTGATGATGCCTCTACCATTGCAGACCATCTGAACGCGAAACGCACGGTTGTGTTGAATTTGGAATCCACCAACAAGGAAATTTCACGCCGATTGGTAGACTTCTTATCCGGTGTTGCCTATGCCAACAATGGTCAGATTAAACGTGTTGCAAACAGCACATTTATCATCACGCCGTACAATGTTGATCTCATGGGCGATTTGCTGGATGAACTGGAGAGCAATGGCGTATTCTTCTGAAACGCGCGGCTTTTTGCCGCCGGTCAATGATGCGGAACGTCTTTGCATGAAGCGCGTGGCAGACCAAATTCATGCCGTCAAGCAAACGGAAACTGCGCGTACAACAACATTCTTGAATGAGCGTGAGCAAATACTTGCCATCGCACAGCTCAACCGAAACGGGCATAAAGAGTACATCTTTGAGGGCGGATATCCGGAGGCAGAACGCAAAATGCTCTGCGTTTTCTCGGATGCACTGCCTGAAAGTGCTTTTTCGATTGTATCGATTTTCATTGCCGTGCGCGGCGGTGCAGTTTTGACACATCGCGATTATCTGGGTGCGCTGATGGCTTTGCAAATAAAACGCGAACAAATCGGAGACATTCTCACGAGTGAAACCGGTGCAACGGTGTTCCTCACCTCTAAAATGGCCACTTTTGTGTGCGACACGCTTTGTGAAATCGGACGGTTTTCCGCCACAGTGACGCGGATTGAATTGCCGCTTGCACCGCAGACGGCACAAGAACCTGCATGGATGACAGCAACGGTGTCCTCCTTACGGCTGGACGCGCTGCTCGCAGCCATGCTGAAAACAAGCCGCAGCGTGGCATCGGAATATATCCGCACAAAAGCCGTGATGATTAACCATGTGGAAACAACCGATATCCACGGTGCCGTTTATGCAGGCGATGTTTTTTCCGTACGTGGCAAGGGAAAATACAAGCTTTGCGAAATATCCGGCAAAAGTAAAAAAGACCGCACATTTGTGTCTTACATACAATATTGACAGGGGGGATGCGTCATGATATCTGCACAGGATATTCATAACGTTACATTTGAAAAATCAATGCGCGGCTATCGCACAGATGAGGTAGATGAATACCTTGCGAAGCTTGCGGAAGAATTTGAAACCATCACCAAAGAAAAAGCAGACATGGAAAAAAAGCTTTATATTTTGGCGGAAAAGGTTGACCAATATCGAAACGATGAAGAAACATTGAAAACCGCGCTTTTGAATGCACAGCGTCTCGGCGAAACCGTGGTGTATGAAGCCAAGCAAAAAGCTGAAACGATTATTTATGACGCAAACAGCAAGGCAAGTCAGGCAAAAGAAGAAGCCACCGATAAAGTTGCGGCGGAAGAGCTTGCTTTGGCACAGCTTCAAAGTTCGGTAGCGCGCTTTAAAAATGATGTGCTGAACTTATACCGACAGCATATTGAATCGCTCAGCGCCATTCCGGGTGCAGTGGATAAAAAGCCGCCGCGTCAGGCACCTGCTTCCGCACAGAGTGAAAAACCGGATTCCGTTGTTTTGGCACCGGAAAAATCTTCTGTACAGACAGAAGCGCCAAAACCTGCCGCTAAAAGCTCGTTTTTATTTCGCGAATCATCGGCTCCGGTCAACAAAACTAATGATGAAGCCCCGATGTTTGACAATTATCAAGGCATTCGTTTTGAAGATTAACAGGATAGAACAAGCGGCGTTTTTGAGTAAAAACGCCGCTGTTTTTACTGCTTTATAAATGACACGAAAGGGGAAATATTTTGATATTTACCGTTTTTTTAACCGCCGCGCTTGTTATACTTGACCAAATCACCAAAATGTTGGCGACAACCTATCTTGCGCCTGTCGGTGTGTTGCCGTTTATTCCGGGCGTTATGCAGCTTCGGTATATTTTAAATGATGGCGCGGCTTTCAGTATTTTATCGGGAAACCGTTTCTTTTTAATTGCTGTTACAAGTGTTGCGCTGTTGGCACTCACGCTTTATTTGTTGTTTAAAAAACCGCAATCACGG
>JAVWRA010000023.1:8735-20749 GCA_036635095.1 Ruthenibacterium sp.
GTTTTAATTCTTGCAGGCGGAATCGGCAATTTGATAGACCGTGTTTTGAACGGTGTTGTGGTTGATTTTTTTGAAGTCACTTTCATGAACTTTGCCGTTTTTAACGTAGCGGATTGTTTTGTTTGTGTCGGCGCAGCGCTGCTGCTTTTATTTTTTGTATTAGAGGAAGTCAAGAACAAAAAGGGAACATCTCATGCAGACAGTTAATCTTTTGGCGTGCGATGCACAGGTGGGGTTGCGCATTGATTCCTTTGTTGCACAGCAATGTCCTGCTATTACGCGCAGTGCAGTACAGCAAATGCTGTTGCGCGGCGAGGTTTTATGCAACGGTATTGTGCCGCTGAAAAGCTATCAAATGCTTGCGGGCGATGCGGTTGTGTTATCCATTCCGGACCCGCGCACGGTTCCGATAATTCCGCAGGATATTCCGCTTTCCATCGTGTATGAAGACGAGATGCTGCTTGTGGTCAATAAGCCGAAAGGCATGGTGGTGCATCCGGCGCCCGGCAATCCGGACGGCACACTCGTCAATGCGCTGCTGTATCATTGCCACGGAAATTTATCGGGCATCAACGGCGAAATACGTCCGGGCATTGTGCATCGCATCGATAAAGACACCAGTGGTTTACTTGTTGTTGCAAAAAGCAACGAAGCGCATCTGGCACTCAGCGAACAATTTGCAGTGCATAGCATCACGCGCGTTTATCGCGCAGTTGTTTATGGCAGAGTAAAGGCAGACAGCGGCTTTGTAGAGGAGCCGATCGGACGTCATCCAATCGACCGAAAACGCATGGCGATAACCGATAAAAACAGCAAATACGCCTACACCGCATATGAAGTGGTGGAGCAGTATCGTGGATTTACACAGCTTGCACTGCAACTGAAAACAGGGCGTACCCATCAAATTCGTGTTCATATGGCAAGCATCGGGCATCCGCTTGCGGGCGATGTAGTTTACGGACCGAAAAAGGTATTAACGAAACTCAACGGTCAGTGCCTGCATGCAAAAACATTAGGCTTTGTGCATCCCGGCACAGGCGAATATATGGAATTTGACAGCGAACTTCCCGCTTATTTTACGGATTTTATCAACACATTGCAAAAGGATTGACATGACAAAACCAGCGCTCAAAGATATTTTAGTGGTAGCGGATATGGACAATACGCTGCTCACGGCACAACAAGGGATTCCGCAATGCAACCTTGCAAGCATTGATTTGTTTTGCAAACGCGGCGGCAGATTCACAGTCGCGTCCGGTCGCACAGTGGAATCCGTCCGCCATTATCTCGATCGGCTGACACTCTCGGTTCCCGCCATAACCTGCGGCGGCGGTGTGCTATATGATTATGGAAAACAAAGTGTACTGCAAAACTTTCTGCTGCCAAAGGAAATTGCCACACAGGCAATAGTGGAAATAGAAAATGCGTTTCCGCATATCGGCATTGAAATCATGGCTGAAAACGGGTGCATTTATATAATCAAAGGCAATCAATACACCTATGAACACTTGCTGCATGAACATTTGCATTATATTGTAAGCAGAATCGGCGATATTCATGTCGGGTGGAATAAAGTGCTTTTTGCGTGTGACCATGATACCTTGCTGCAAATAGAAGCATTTGTAAAAAACCGCATTTATGACGGCATAACATTTCTTGCCACAAACACGATTTATTTTGAAATTATGCCCGTGGGTGTCACAAAAGGTACAGCACTTACCACGCTTTGCGATTATTTGCAGATACCCCGTGCCAATACAATTGTGATTGGTGACTATTACAACGACATTGATTTGATGCAGGCGGCGGGCTATGCCGTGGCGATGCAAAACGCGCCGGCAAAAGTAAAAGCAATCGCAAACGAAGTGACGGATACCTGTCTCAACGGCGGTGTGGGACAATTTTTATATAAGCTCATGAAACAATACTAAACAGTAAAAATCTCTTTCTGTAAGGAAAGAGATTTTTATTTTCATTTGTGCTATAATATGGAAAAGAGGTGATGCAAAACGGAGAATAACCATTATTTTGCCGCGTTTTGCATTGCAATTCTTCTTTTCACAGGTGTGACGGCATGGACGTTGCCGCCGCTGTGGCAAAAAGAATATGCGCCTGTGCCGACGCAGAGCATCGGGGAGGCGGATGTCATTCATATCAACACGGCGGTTTTTGCCGAGCTTTGCTGTCTGCCGCAAATTGGCGCTGTCAAGGCAGAGCGCATCATTGCGTATCGCACGGAACATGGCGATTTTCAAAACCTGGAACAGTTGGCACAGGTGGACGGTATTTCAATTGCGCGTGCAGAAAAGCTGAGGGAATGGATTTCTTTCAATTGAATGGGAGGATACATATGGAAAATCAAACAGAGCAGGATATCTTCATCAACAGAGAATTGAGCTGGCTTGCGTTCAATCGGCGTGTGTTGGATTTGGCGAAAGAAAAATCTGTTCCAATCGGAGAACAGCTCAAATTTGCCGCTATTTATGCCAGCAATCTGGATGAGTTTTTTATGGTGCGCGTGGGTTCGCTGTATGACCGCACACTGCTCAAGCAAACAGAAGCCGAAAATAAAACAGGAATGACGCCGTATGAACAATTGCAGGCGATTATGCCAAAAGTGGCTGAATTGCAGGCGCATTGCGATAAAATCGTCATCAAGCTGACGGAGAATCTGCAAAAACTCGGTTATCAAAAAGTGAATTTTGATAAGCTGACAAAAGAAGAAACGCGCTTTTGGAAAAAATATTTTCTGGGAGAATTTTTTCCCGTTTTATCGCCGCAGGTGATTGATAGGCGACATCCGTTTCCGTTTTTACGCAACAATGAAGTGTATGTCGGCACCATGATTAAGGCAAAAAATGATGTGCAGACGTCATTCGGACTCATTCCAATCAGTGCGCAGTATGGGCGTATCATCTTCACGCAGACCGAAAACTGCGTGACATACGCGCTTGTGGAAGAACTCGTGATGCACTTTGCCGATCTTGTGTTCGGTAAAAAATCGGTGCAGAGCCGGTGTATTTTTCGTGTGACGCGCAATGCGGACATCACGGTGGACGAGGCGATGTTTGACCACGACCTTGATTATCGCACGGTGATGAGCGAGCTGCTTAAAAAGCGGCGAAAGCTTGCGGCGGTTCGCTTGCAAACGTCCATCAAAGCGCCGCAGGAAATCGTCACACTTTTGTGTGAAAAATTGATGTTGCCTGCAAATCAAGTGTTTGAACAATTTTCGCCGCTTGACATGTCCATTGGCTTCAAACTTGCGGCACGGATGGCGGCGGCACACGTAAGCGCATGGTTTTATCCGGCGCGCCGTCCGATTTTACCGCCTGCCAATTTCAGTTTGACACAGGCGGTCAAGCAGCAGGATATCCTGATTCAATATCCGTATCAAAGCATTCGCCCGTTTATTCGTATGCTGCTGGAGGCTGCGCTTGATCCGGATGTTATTTCCATTAAAATGACGCTGTATCGTGTTGCACAGGAGTCGAAAATCATCGAAGCACTGATGACTGCGGCTGAAAACGGCAAAGAAGTTGTCACTATTGTTGAGCTGCGCGCGCGTTTCGACGAACAGAACAATATTGATTTTTCAAAACAGCTTGAAGAAGCGGGTTGCACGGTTATTTATGGCTTCAAGGATTATAAAGTGCATTCCAAACTTTGTTTGATTACCAAAAAGAACGGCAATCAACTGGAATATATCACACAAATCGGCACCGGCAATTATAATGAAAAAACGTCGGAGCAATATACAGACCTTTCCTTTGTCACGTCCGATGTACGCATTGGTGCAGAGCTTGCCGGTGTGTTCAATAATCTTGCGATGGAAAGGCTGACGCAAAACACCGCACGATTATTGGTTGCGCCACTTTGCTTTAAAAGCGTTTTGATGCAGGAAATGGATGCTGAAATCGCCGCAAAAAAAATGGGAAAAGATGCCAGTATTTTGCTGAAATGCAACTCCATCAGCGACAAAGATATCATTGAAAAAATTTCAGAAGCGTCTTGTGCCGGTGTGCCTGTGAAGATGATTGTGCGCGGCATTTGCTGTATCAAGGCGGGTGTGCCCGGTTTGACGGATAATGTTACCGTGCGCAGCATTGTCGGGCGCTATCTCGAACATTCTCGCATCTATACCTTTGGCACAGGCGATCATGTGCGTGTGTATATTGCTTCCGGTGATTTTCTCACACGCAATACACAGCGCCGCGTAGAAGCCGGCATTCGCATCGAAGATAAAAAAATTGTGGCAGAACTTGTGCAAACGCTGAATTTACAATGGGCAGATACGGTCAACGCGCGTGAAATGCAGATAGACGGAAGCTATACGAAAGTGAAAGGCAAAGATGGCGACGAACCGATTGACAGCCAACTTTCGCTTTATCAATCGCTTGCTACCGTATGGCCGGAAACGCTTTCTGTTGTTCCGCAGCAAGGTTTCCAATCCGTAAAAGCAATAAAAACGGTACAGCGCACGGCGACTCCGTCACGGCAACCGGTAAAATCGCCGCAAAAACACATCGTGCGTCCGCATAAAAAAACCTTGCTTGACAAACTTGTTGGATTTTTGAAAAAGTAAGCGCAAAATACATTTTTTCCCTTTCGAACGCATACGTTTGAGTATCTGTGTTAAGGAAAGGGAAGTGCGTTTCATGTGGAAAATCGATTCACAGTCTACCGCAAAACAACTGTATCCCCAAAAAGAAGCAATTGCAAAACGCACTGTAAAACAGGACAGTGATGCCCTGTTATTGCAGTGCGTTTTATGCACACTCGTGTTGGTATTCACGCTTTTTGCGCGCAGTATTTCATTTTCCGCTTTGCCGGAGATGAAAACACAACTCACCGCATTGCTCACGCAAGGAATGCGATACGACGGCGAAATGTCGCCGGTGCGGTTTGCAAATACAAAAATCGAACAAATCCGCACAGAAACACAAAAGTGGATTGATGCCATTGCACCGCAAAAAATGACAGGCAGCGGCGGACTTTTTCCGGTAAAAAATAAAAAAACAGTGCCGGAAAGCGCCAGTCTCGCCCCATTTACACTGCAAGAGACTTTGCAACTTCCGGTTACCGGTGTGCTGACCTCCGGCTTCGGCTTTCGTAAAAACCCCGTGAACGGCGAAGACGATTTCCACATGGGCGTTGACTGGGCGGCGGCAGAGGGAACGCCTGTTTGTGCGGCATGGCAAGGGCAGGTGCAAACGGCAGGCTACAGCAAACTGCGCGGAAATTACCTCATCTTGCGGCATCGCAGCGGTTTGCAAACCTTGTATCAACACTTGCTTTACAGTTATGTGCGACCGGGAGAAACGGTGCAAAAAGGCGAACAAATTGCCGCCGTCGGCAAAACGGGATTTGTGACAGGCGCACATCTGCACTTTGAATTGATGCTGGACGGCTTGCGTGTAAATCCGCTTTTTGCATGGGATGCGGTTGAAGCTGCATGACGCACAGTGCGGTACGGCGCGTGTTTTTTTGCGCGGCGCTGTGTTTGGGACTGCTGTTTGACACGGCATCTCTTTTGCGTATGACACTTTTATGCGCCGCTTTTCATGAGGCGGCGCATATTGGTGCGTATTGTTTTTGTGTGCGTCACCTGCCGAAAATCACCGTGAGCGCGGGCGGTATTTCACTGAACCGCACTGCGGATTTAAGCGCATCACAGGAAAGAATCGTGCTGCTTTGCGGACCGCTTGCCAATTTTCTGTTGGCGGCGGTACTCGGCTTTGCCGTGCGTCAAAACGCAAGTTATGGTCTTTGGTTTTTGCTCTGTGTCAGCTTTTGCACGGGTTGTTACAATTTGCTGCCGTTTGGTGTACTTGACGGTGCCAGACTGCTGAAAAACAGTACACCTGCGCGTTATTTGAATTTGCTTTGTATCATACAAACAGGATTGTTGCGTCTATTCTGCGCAGTTTCTTTCAGCTTGTGCATCTTTGCACCGCTGCCGTTTCAAATGAGAATTGCACTTTTTTTAGCCGCAGGCTATCTTCTGACAGAAAGTCTTTTGTGTTCTTGATTTTTATGGTACAATAGAGTTAATTTGAAAAGCGGAAGGATGTTTCCATGAATGAAGCACTGAAAGCGGCACTTGCCGCTGTGCAAAAACCGGGACGATATACAGGCGGAGAAGCCGGATGTATCTATAAAGATAAATCAGCGATTGATTTGCGCTTCGCATTTTGTTTTCCGGACACCTATGAAGTAGGAATGTCTTTTTTAGGCATGAAAATTCTCTACGAAATTCTCAATAATCGCGAAAATATCTGGTGTGAACGTGCTTTTATGCCATGGCTTGACATGAAAGCGGAGATGCAAACACGGAATATTCCGCTCTATGCACTTGAGAGCAAAGATGCGCTTACGGCATTTGACGTTGTCGGTTTTACGCTGAAATATGAACTTTCCTATACCAATTTTTTGGCGTTGCTGGATTTGGCACATATCCCGTTTTATGCCAAAGACCGCGATGAAAGTATGCCGCTGATTGTAGCGGGCGGTCCGTGCGTGTGCAACGCGGAGCCTGTGGCTGATTTTTTTGATTTGATGATGTTGGGCGAGGGTGAAAAGCAACTGCCTGCTGTTTGTGATGTCATCATCGCCGGCAAAAAAAAGGGACTTTGCAAGCGTGATATTCTGCTTGAAGCCGCCAAAATCGAGGGCGTGTACGTTCCGGCATTTTATACGGTAACTTATCTTGCGGACGGACGCATCGATGCCATCACACCGAACGCAGATGTTCCGCCGGTCATTACAAAAGCAATCATTACAGACTTGAATCAAGAGCCGTTGCCCACGCATTTTGTGGTGCCGATGGTGGGCGCTGTCCACGACCGCGCGCAGGTGGAAGTATTGCGCGGCTGTGTGCGCGGCTGTCGGTTTTGTCAGGCGGGATTTATCTACAGACCGATGCGCGAACGTGATGCGAAAATGCTCAGCGAGGGCGGAAAAGCGCTGTGCGACAACACCGGTTATGATGAGATTTCGCTGACATCACTCTCGACCAGTGACCACAGTGAACTGGAAAACTTGCTCGATGATATGCTGCTTTGGACACAAAAAGAGCATGTCAGTATGTCGCTGCCCAGTTTGCGTATTGACAATTTTTCAGAATCGCTGATTCGAAAAACAACACGCGTGCGCAAAAGCGGTTTGACATTTGCACCGGAAGCCGGCACACAGCGCTTGCGTGATGTCATCAATAAAAACGTGTCGGAAGAAGAAATCAGCCGCACATGTAATCTTGCATTCAATGCGGGATATACGTCTGTGAAGCTCTATTTCATGCTCGGTTTGCCCACGGAAACCATGGAGGATATTGAGGGCATCGCCGACACCGCACAGCGCATTGTAGATTTATTTTATCAGAACGAAAACAAACCGCATGGCAAAGGCGTACAGGTAACCATCAGCGTTGCCTGCTTTGTGCCAAAGCCAATGACGCAGTTTCAATTTGTGCCGCAAGACACGCAGGAAATGCTCAAGGAAAAGCAAAAGCACTTGATTCACAGCGTTAAAAGCCATAAAATCAATGTGAGTTATCATGACAGCCGAACAAGCTTTTTGGAAGCGGTGTTTGCCAAAGGTGACAGACGCCTGTCAAAAGTGATTGAGCAGGCATATCGCAGCGGCTGTTGTTTTGACGGTTGGGATGAAAATTTTCGCTATGAAACATGGCTGCAAACGTTTGAAAATCTCGGAATAGACCCCGCTTTTTATGCGAACCGCGCCATCGGTCTTGACGAAGTGACGCCGTGGAGTCATCTTGATTATGGCGTTGACCACAGCTATCTTGTGCGCGAATATCAAAAAGCAATTGCGGCAGACACCACAAAACCCTGCAACCGTGCCTGTGCCGGATGCGGCGCCAATAAAATGCTCGGAGGTGCGTGTTTTGATTACCGTTAGAGTTTGGTTTACAAAAGTAGGAGAAGCGTCTTATATTTCGCTGCTTGATTTACAGCGTGTGATGCAGCGGGCGTTCAAACGCGCGCAGCTTCCTGTTTGGTATACGCAAGGCTTTAATCCGCATATTTACATGACCTTCGCGGCACCGCTGTCACTCGGACAGGAAAGCCTTGTGGAATCGCTCGATTTTAAAACCGAGGACGACACCCTGAATTTCGAAGCCGTTCAAAAAACACTGTGCGCCTGTTTGCCAAAAAGCCTTGCTGTGCAACGTGTGGAACAAGCACAGATGGACCCGAAAGAAATTGCTTTTGCACGATACAACGTTCAATATGATGCACAGTATGCCGAAAAAGCAAACGCGGCTTTCACACAGTATGCGGCGCTTGCACAGGCGCCGATGCTCAAAAAAGGCAAGGGTGGCAAACAGAAAGAAATCAACCTTAAAGAATTTGTTGAGGTGCTGCATACATCGCAGGACGAAAACGGTTTTACGGCGGTGCTGTTGCTGCCGGCAGGCAATACCTTTAATGTGAACCCGATGCTCCTGCTCACTTTTTTAGAACAAGAGTACGCCCTTTCTGCCGCAAGCGGCAATTTGTTGCGCACGGAACTTCTCACAAAAAGCAAGGAGAAATTTGTGTAAACTGCTTGCTTTTTGCGCCGCAATGTGGTATCATAGCTAAGCGTTACAACTACTGTGCCAACAGTAGGGTTAATGGCGAAACATTAAACGGACAGTCCTCTGCCGAAACACTCGGGTATGAATGTCTACAAAAATATGGAGGATTGTATTTATGGACGCAATTAAAATCATGACCGACGGTATGGTCAAAACTGAAAAACCGACATTTAATGTTGGCGACACCGTGCGCGTTTCTGTTCGCATCAAAGAGGGCGAGCGTGAACGTATTCAGGTATTCGAGGGTACTGTCATTGCGAAAAAGCATGGCGGTGTTGCCGAAACCTTCACTGTGCGCCGTTCTTCCTACGGTGTAGGTGTAGAGCGTGTGTTCCCGATTAACTCTCCGTTCGTTGAGAAAGTGGAAGTTATCCGCAAGGGTCGTGTGCGCCGCGCGAAACTCTTCTATCTCAGAGACCGCACCGGTAAAGCCGCTAAGGTTAAAGAACAGATCAGATAATTTAAAAAAGGGACAATGTAAATTGTCCCTTTTTCTTTATATTACAAGAGATTACGGGGTGAAAATTCAAATGCAAAATCAGCCGACCGACGAGGCTTATGAGTGGTGCGAATCTATTGTTTTCGCGCTTGGTTTTATGATTACAATTCTTGTTTTTGTGATTGGATTTTCTCGCGTATCCGGTTCTTCCATGGCGCCGACAATGGAAGATGGCGACCATCTTCTGGTACAGACGATTTTTTACACGCCCAAACGCGGCGATGTTATCACAACGGACGCATGGATTGACTATGCAAAACCGCTTGCAAAACGCGTGATTGCGCTGGAGGGCGATACGGTGATGATTGACGCGGCGGGCGTGTCGGTCAACGGTACGCTGCTTGACGAAACTTATCTTGCCGCAGGAACACAAACGCTTGCGGCAGATGTTGCTTATCCGCTCACCGTGCCAAAAGGCAAGGTGTTTGTGATGGGTGACAATCGGGAACATTCACTGGACGGGCGTTTTTCATCCATCGGTTTTGTAGACGCGCGTGACATTTTAGGAAAGGTTTTGTTTCGCATTTCCCCTATAAACAGAGCAGGTAAAATTACATGAGCGACAATCGCAATCTGCAACAAATTCAGTGGTTTCCGGGTCACATGATGAAAACACTGCGTCTCATTGAAGCCGAGCTGAAAAATGTAGATGTTGTATTGCAGCTTTTGGATGCGCGTATTCCGCAAAGCAGTTTAAATCCGGAACTCGCACGTTTGACCGCCGCAAAACCGCATTTGTACGTGATGAATAAAGCCGACCTTGCCGATGCCAATATCACTGCGCAATGGGTGCAGTTTTTCAAACAAAACGGTGACGGCTGCGTTGCCATCACCAGTAAAAACCGCAGCGGTCTTTCGGGCGTCAAGCAGGCGATTGACACAGAACTTGCCGCGCTTTTAGAGCGCCGTGCCGTCAAAGGCATGGGCGGGGCGAAAATCCGCATTATGGTAGTGGGCATTCCAAACGTTGGAAAATCCACCTTTATCAACAGCTTTGCCGGTTTTGCAAAGGCGCGCGCGGCAGATAAACCCGGCGTCACACGCGGCAAACAGTGGGTGACTGTGGGCAGTTATGATTTGCTGGATATGCCGGGCGTATTATGGAAAAAATTTGATTCGCTTGAAGTTGCAAGCAATCTTGCGTTTATCGGTTCCATCAAAGACGATATTTTGGACATCGAGGAACTGGCATTCGGTTTGCTTTGCGAAATGCAGCGCATTTATCCAGACCGCTTAAAAGAACGCTATACCTTGACGGACGAGGATTTACAGCATGACGCGTATGATTTGCTTGCTATAATCGGACGCAAACGCGGCATGCTCATCAGCGGCGGCGGTGTCAATACAGAGCGCGCCGCCATCATGTTGGTGGACGAATTTCGCGGCTGTAAACTTGGGCGTATTTCGCTGGAAAGACCTCGACTATGACGGCGGATTTATACGCGTTTGATGCGGAGTATCAGGCGCAGTTTGGTGTGATTTGCGGCGTAGATGAAGCCGGACGCGGTCCGCTGTGCGGGCCTGTTTGCGTTGCGGCGGTTATTCTGGATGCAAACTGTCCGATTGACGGCATCAACGATTCCAAAAAGCTCACTGAAAAAAAGCGCGAAGCGCTTTATCCGCAAATTATCGAAAAAGCACTTGCGTACAAAATTATATTCATAGAGCCTGCCGTGATTGATGAAATCAACATTTTAAACGCAACAATGCTCGGCATGAAACAGGCGATTGAGGGACTTTCTTTTGTGCCGGCGTTGGCGCTGGTTGACGGCAATTGCTGTCCGAAAACGGATTTACCGACCGAAGCTGTCATCAAAGGCGATGCAAAATCCGCCAGTATTTCCGCGGCGTCTATTTTGGCGAAAGTATCGCGTGACCGCTATATGGTCAAGCTTGCGGAAGAATATCCGCAGTATAAGCTTGAACAGCACAAAGGATATCCCACAAAGCTGCATTATGAATTGCTTGCGCAATATGGCGTTCAGCCTTTTTACCGCCGTTCTTTTCTCACCAAGCGAGGAATTGTAAAATGAAATTTGCACAGATATTGGGCGGCAAAGGCGAGCGAAAAGCCGCGTCCTATTATCGCAAACAAGGATATACGATTCTTGCGCAGAACTATCGCACACGGCAGGGAGAAATTGACGTCATTGCACAAAAAGGCAATATTTTGGCGGTGATTGAAGTGAAAACGCGCAGCAAAAGCGCAATTGCCGCGCCTTGCGAATTTGTTACGCCCGCAAAACAGCGCAAACTGATTTTGGCGGCAAAGGCGTATTTGCAAGAAATAAACAATGATGCCCTTTGTGTAAGATTTGATGTTGCGGAAATTTTCGCAGACGAAAATAATCGGATTCACTGCATTGAAAATGCGTTTACACTCTAGTTTCAGGAGGACAATATGCAATATACAAGTACACGCGATGACACAGTTTCGGCAGACGCATCTGCGGCAATTTTAACCGGTCTTGCGCCGGACGGCGGATTGTTTGTGCCAACCTCATTTCCGGCGCTTGACGTCACGGAATGCTATGGTTTATCCTATCCGGAAACGGCGCAAAAAGTGTTGCAACTTTTCTTGTCGGATTATGATTCCGCCTTTCTGCAAGAAGCGGTCACACAAACGTACAGTGATGCCAATTTTGACGGAAAAGCAGGCTTTGTAAAAAAAATCTCCGACGACAGGTTTGCCTTGGAGCTTTGGCACGGACCGACCTGTGCGTTCAAAGATTATGCGTTACAGTTGATGCCAAAACTGCTGTGTGAAGCGAAAAAGCTGCAAAAAGATACCGGTATGACAAAAATTCTCGTGGCGACATCCGGTGACACCGGAAAAGCCGCGCTTGCGGGTTATGCAAATTTGTCGGGGATTAAAATTGCCGTATTTTATCCAAACGACGGCACAAGCACCAT
>JAVWRA010000023.1:20759-21051 GCA_036635095.1 Ruthenibacterium sp.
AACGGTAATTTTGACGATGCACAGCGCGGCGTCAAATGCGCGTTTGCAGACGGGACGCTGGCAGCATCGCTCGCGCAAAAAGGGGAGACTCTTTCCAGTGCCAACTCCATCAACTGGGGCAGATTGGTGCCGCAAATTGTCTATTATTTTTACAGCTATGCACAGCTTGTGGCGCAAAAAGAAATCACAAGCGGCAGCGCCGTCAGCTTTTGTGTGCCGACCGGTAATTTCGGTGATATTTTAGCCGGCTACTATGCAAAACAAATGGGTTTGCCGATTGACAAACTGATTT
>JAVWRA010000024.1:0-20959 GCA_036635095.1 Ruthenibacterium sp.
GTCGCAAATGCCGTACATGGCATCTTCGGGCGTTGCACGAAAGTAATTGTCCTCTATGGCAGGTGCAATGCGCGCGGAAAACATTGTAAATGCCAACGCCGCCCACAGCAGTATCAAAATCGGAAATCCAAGCCAAAATTTCCAATCTGCTTTTTTCCTCTGACGCCGTTTCATCATCGCAAATATTCTCCCGTCCGTAAGATGGTAATGTTGATAATTGCGCGTCGCGTAGCGTGCGCATAAAGGTAATGTATAGTAATCATTAACGTGATTATTATATCATAAAATGCGTATTTTGACAATGAATAGCAGATTCTTCCGCATTTTGCAAAAGGAGGAAAAAGAACGCTTTCATGCTTTTTTACCTTTTGCCTGATTTCTAGTTGAGAAAAATGTCAGAAAGTGTTATAATGATAAATCTGATGAAGAATGCCGTTTTTTCGGCAAACAAGCCGATGCGGTCATCAGTTATCCCGCATTTTAAGAATCAAGGAGAAAACAATGAAATTGCTGGCAATTATCCCGGCATATAACGAAGAAAAAAGTATTGTTGCTGTTGTAGAGGCGTTTACTGCGGCATATCCGCAGTACGATTATTTAATCGTCAACGATGGCGGTCATGACAGAACGCTTGATATTTGTCGTGAACATGGCTATCATATTGTAAGTTTGCCCATCAATTTGGGCCTTGCGGGCGCCTTTCAAACAGGAATGAAATACGCCTACCGCAACGGCTATGATGTGGCGGTTCAACTCGACGGCGACGGACAGCATCTGCCGGAATACATCGAACCTATGCTGTATAAACTGAGCAAGGGATACGATATTGTAATCGGCAGCCGCTTTTTAGAGCAGCGAAAGCCTTTCAATATGCGGATGCTCGGCAGCCATCTCATCAGTTTTGCCATCCGCATTACGACCGGCAAAAAAGTGACGGATCCCACCAGTGGAATGCGTATTTTTAACCGTGCCATGATTCGGGAATTTGCACAGGAACTGAACCATGCGCCGGAGCCGGACACGCTCAGTTACCTGTTGCGTCACGGTTTGCGTCTCGCGGAAATACCGGTGCAGATGCAGCAGCGCACGGCAGGCACAAGCTACCTCACGGCGACACACAGCGTTGCTTATATGCTGCGCATGGGTATCTCTATTTTGCTGATTCAGTGGTTTCGCGGCGGCACAAACATTGTGCATGACAAAGCCGCAGTGCAGGAGGAGATAAAATCATGACAGGATTATTGCGCGTGATTATGTTGGTTGGCGCACTCGGCACTTTGATTTATATGCTGCGGCAAATCAGCCGCAGCCGCATGGAAATTGAGTATTCCATTTTTTGGGCGCTGTTCAGCGGAATGCTTGTTTTACTGGGGCTTTTTCCGCAAATTGCCATTCGTGCGGCAATATTCGCACAGATTGAATCCCCCATCAATGCTGTTTTTTTAATCATCATTTTCGTGTTGATTATCAAATTGTTCGGCACAACGATGCGCATATCGAAAATGCAGCAGCAGCTCACGCGCATGGCGCAGCATATCGCGCTGCATGAGTACAAAGAAAAACAGGCGGAGCAGTCGCGGACAAATTCTGAAAATAAATAAAAAGCTGCGGGAATGCGCCGAGTGAAAGCTCGGCGGCATCCCCGCAGTTTTTTTGTGCAATTATGCTTTTTGCAAAATTTCGTCAATCATTTTATCCACCATGATGAGGGAGCGCGGCAGGTGGAACGGACCTTTGAACGTGCTGCCTTTTGTGGACGGCTGTGTCGGCTCACCGTCGCGGCGCAGATAACCGTACCACTCGCCGTTGACAGGATCGCTGAACACTTTTTTGCAGTAATCAAGCGTTTTGTCAAACCACGCAAGATATTTTTCGTCCTGCGTGTCGCGGTATGCCATCATGCTGGCAATCAAAATTTCGTTGTGCGGCCACCACAATTTCATGTCGTGTTCGTATGCTTCGGGCGGCTTGCCGAGGCAGTCGATAAAGTACAATAAACCGCCATATTCTTTGTCCCAACCGGCGTTGATGGCATTGTTGAACACCATTTCTGCATCGCTGTGCAGTTTTTTGCCGGCATCGCCCAAGTAGTTGGCATATTCCATCAAAAACCAACTGCACTCGATGTCGTGTCCCGGATTGACAATGCGTCCGTCGGTGACATCGCGCCAAAATTCGCCGTTCATGCCGACATTTTCAAGGGTGCATTTCATTTCGGGTTTGACATGATATTTGAAAATCGTCTCAGCGCATTCTGCGGAATATCGGTCATACTCTGCGATGTTTGCAGGGTCAACACGGCGCAAAACGCTTGTGATGTTGAGAAAAATCATCGGGTTTGCAAGCGCGCGCCCGCTGCGTGTTGCGGCAATGCCTTTGGAGCCGAGTCCGGTGGGGTCGGCAATCAGACCGTGGTTCAAATCATAAATCATATGGTAGGCGCGTCGTGCGCGTGTAAGGCATTCCGCATCGCCCGTCACACCGTAATATTCGGCGTTGGCAATGGCGTAAAAACCTTCCGAGAAGCAGTAGCGGCGCTGACGCAGGGGTTTGCCGTCGCCCGTGACCTGAAAATACATGCGATCGCCCGCATCGCGGTTGATGCAGTATTTTTCCATAAAATCAAGACAGGATTTTGACGCGTCAAGCCATTCCTGCTTCACACCGTAATTTTTGCACAGATACGCAAAAATCCAGCCGCAGCGTCCCTGCATCCACACGCTTTTGTCGGTGGAGTAGACGTTTCCCTCGCGGTCAAGACAGGTGTAAATGCCGCCATTTTCGGCATCCATGCCGTGTGTGAGCCAAAAATTGATGCTGCGGGTCAGTTCTTCTTTTACCCAGTTTTGCGTTTCCGATAATTTTGTTTTGTCCATACAGATTCTCCTTTGTATTATACGAGATGCAATATTTCACGCACTTTTTCTGCCGCGGCCATGCCGAATCTGCGGTGTGACGGTCCATCAAAGTGCATAAAGTCGATGGTGTTTGGCGTGGCGCACGCATTGCAGTCCATGAAAAACACGCCGTTTGTTTCTGCCGTTGCCTGTATCAAGGGAATAATAGCGTTCGATTTTTCGGCGCTGCCGCTGCCCATTTCACCGTTAATGTAGGGGCAGGCGTACATGCGCGGGTCGATGATGATTGGTGCAACGATTAAAATAACCGCATCTCTGCGCCATGCCGGTGTTTGTTTTGCCTTTTTGATGAGACAGTCAACACCGTTTGCAATGTTTTGCGGCGTTGCGGAATAACGTTCTTTGGTATCGTTGGTGCCAAGCATGAGAATCAGCAAATCGAGCGGTTCATGCGTTGTCATAATCATGGCAAGGTCGGCAAGTCCGTTCATGCTTTCGTTGAGCGGGTCGGAAAACACGGTGGTGCGACCGCTGAGTCCTTCTTCAAACACTAAAATATCGTTGCCAAGTTCTTTTTGCAACACGCGTGTCCAACGCGTGTCATCGTCGAAACGTCCGCCGGTCTCGGCGGAATACCCATGTGTATTGGAGTCACCATAGCAGAGAATATGTCGTTTTTCCATGTTAAAAATCCTTTGTCTATCCGATATTGCACGAAAACGGAAGCGCTAACAGCTTTTCCGCGGATGAATCTTCATGCGTTGTAATCATTTTACCATTTATGAAAATACTTTTCAATAGACATGATGGATATTCTGGCGTCGGCGCATGAACGCGGCAAATAAAATTGTAACCAAAGAAAAAACATTCCATATACTATAGTATACGAGACAAAAATCGTAGACATATTTTGAAAGAGGAGTGTTTTTTATGGGTATGCCTGTCATTACTCCCAGCACAACCACGCGTTGTCAGTCGATTACTGACATCATTCAGTCTGTCGCGCTTGAGCAAACCGCACTTTCGCACATCTTGAATGCAGAGGGCGAAAAGCTGCAAAAAATCATTGCCCTGCAGGGAGCGACGTCCGCTGAAATTTTAGCGGCAAACAAATCCGTGCGCACAATGGTCGATTCCGTGGCGCGCCTTGAGATGATTTTGCAAGCAAAACTCGGTTTGTTTGAAGATTGTCTTTGCACATGTCCGCCAATCGTATAAATAACAAAGACGGTAAAATTGGCATGGTGCAGATTGCACCATGCCTTTTTCTTGATTCCGACAAGAAAACGGTGTATAATAAACATAGTAATAAATTAGGTAGAAAGCAAAGGAGTTGTTTTGAACATGAGAAAAGGCGGAGCGTTTCGTTTGACCGGTCTCATTTTGGGGATTGTAGGCGCGGTTGTTTCAATAACGGCGGTCGTTTTCAGTGCGGTCGGTATTTTGGTGGGCAAAAAATTCGTACAGCCGCATCTGCACAAGTAATTGCAGCGTGGTAAATCCGCGTTTTTATCGGATATCAGTATAAGCCGGAAGCGCGCTGCTTTCGGCTTTTTCAATAAAAAAGGAGTGTATCCGCATGAAATTGGCACCTCCCGTGATTCCCGCGCAGCTCGAAACTGAAATTTCACTGGCGGAGGCGTTTGCCATGGCGGCGGCAGACGGACAGGCACTCACAAGCTATGCGTTTTCAGGCGAAACAGCCGCCGGATTGTCGCTTGCAGACGTCGATTACAAGGGTTGCACGTTCAGACAATGCCGCTTCACCGGTGCGGAAATGACCGATATTTTCTTTCAAAACGTTATTTTCGACACCTGCGATTTTTCGGGCGTTCA
The DNA here is from genome assembly GCA_036635095.1 of Ruthenibacterium sp. GTDB lineage: Bacteria > Bacillota > Clostridia > Oscillospirales > Ruminococcaceae > Ruthenibacterium. Next base: position 4,695 of record JAVWRA010000024.1, read on the forward strand.
CGCGGTGAGCGCCTCGCTGCAAAAATGCGTGTTCACACATTGCCGCATTTCCGGCGCCAATTTTTCCAATGCCGGTATCAGCGACGTGCGTTTCGTCGATTGTCATGCCGAGGACATGGCGTTTGCCGAAGCGCTGCTCAAAAATGTGCAATTCACGGACTGTCGGCTCTCCGGCGCGGTGTTCAGCGATTTGCGCCCGCGCAGCGTGTTTGCATTTGAAAACTGCGCATTGCGGCGCGCTGAATTTCTGCACACGACACTCAAGGGGCAAAATCTGACATCGTGTGACATTGACGGGCTTGCACTGGAAGGACCCGAACTGCGCGGCGCGGTTGTGACCGCATTGCAGGCGTGTGAACTCGCAAAGTTGCTCGGCGTCATCATCCAATAAAAACAGGGGGAAATCAATGAAAGAATATATCGAAGCGGGCGAAATCGTAACAACACACGGCATTTTAGGGGAAGTAAAGCTCTATCCGTGGTGCGACACGCCGGAATTTATTGCAACACTTTCGCGTCTGTTTTTCACGGCAGACGGCGGACGTGAAATTAAAATAGAACAGGTGCGCGTACAAAAAGATATGTGCCTTGTGCGGCTCGCCGGTGTTCGCTCCATTGAGGAAGCGCGTCCGTTTCTCAAAAAAACGGTCTATTTCAAGCGCAGTGACGTCACATTGCCCGCAGGACGCTATTTTGTGCAAGACATCATCGGCGCCACGGTCAAAGATGCCGATACAGGCAAAATATACGGCACGGTAACGGATATTTCACATCCGGCTGCACATGATATTTATACGGTCAAAAACGATGCCGGAGAGACTTTTTTGTTTCCGGCAGTGCCGGCTTTTTTGGCGACGCTTTCGCCGGAGGACGCGCTTGTGACGGTGCATAGCATTCCCGGCATGTTTGACAATGACGAGGGCAATGCCGATGCAGATTAACATTGCAACGCTCTTTCCCGAAATGTGCGAAAGAGTTCTCAGCGAGAGTATTATCGGGCGCGCCCGCACACGCGGTTATCTGGATATTCACTGTCACCAAATCAGAGAATATACGACAAATCGTCAAAATCAAGTGGACGATTACCCCTATGGCGGCGGACAGGGCATGGTGATGCAGGCACAGCCGATTTATGACTGCTGTACGCATATTATCGAAGAAGTGCAGGCGCAAAGCCAAACACATGCAAAACCGCATGTGATTTTCATGACGGCAGCCGGTGCGCCGCTCACGGAAGAAAAATGCAAACAGCTTGCCAAAATGGACAGTATTCTGTTGGTGTGCGGTCATTATGAGGGCATTGACGAGCGTGTGATTGACGCGCTTGCGGACGAAGAAATTTCGATTGGGGATTATGTTCTCACCGGCGGTGAACTTGCGGCACTGGTGGTGGCAGACAGCGTTTGCCGCCTGTGCGACGGGGTACTTGCGTGTCCCGAGGGTTATGAGGACGAGAGCTACTATGGCGGTTTGATTGAATATCCGCAGTATTCCCGTCCGGAAGAATGGAACGGACGCCGTGTGCCGGAGGTACTGTTATCCGGTCATCATGCAAAGATTGCCGCATGGCGCAAAGAACAATCACAGCAGCGCACACAGTTGCGCCGTCCTGATTTATACGAGAAATATCTGCAAGCGGAAAAAGATAAAAAGCATAATAGATAAAGAAATTCGCGGCAAACTGTATATTACGCCGATGATGTTGAAAACTAATTGGTGATTATAGCCAAAGAAGTATCTGCGGATGCAAGTGTTTGTGTCATTGTGATAGAAATTATAGCAAATGCGGTAAAATCATTGACCGCGACGATTCTTTGGTATAAAATAGGGTAAAAGGCATAGAAGCCATTTTGAGAGTAAATAGGAGCGTATAAATTATGTTTGTTAAAGAAGTTACTGTGGAAAACCAAGTGGGCCTGCACGCACGTCCCGCAACATTTTTCATTCAAAAAGCCAATGAATTTAAATCTTCCATCTGGGTGGAAAAAGAGGAGCGCCGTGTCAATGCAAAAAGTCTGCTTGGCGTTTTGTCTTTGGGCATCGTAGGCGGCACAACCATTCGCATCATTGCCGATGGCGCCGACGAGCAGGTAGCCGTAGAAGGTCTGATTAAATTGGTCAATTCCGGCTTCACGGAATAAGTTCTGATTGCGAAAGTGCGTCGTCCTTTGGGCGGCGCATTCTTTTTTTTAAAACGCATATCATTTGCAACATGGATACAATATAAGCAGAGGAGGCGCGCGCATGACAACAGAAGAACTCTGGCAAAAGGCAAAAATGCTGCCGCTTCTGCCGGGCGTTTACATTATTCGCGATAAAACAGGCGAGATTATCTATATCGGCAAGGCGAAAAAGCTGCGCACCCGCGTGTCGCAATATTTCAGAGCCGGTGTACCGCACGACGCCAAAGTGACGAAAATGATTCAAAATGCGTTTGAGTTTGATGTCATTGTCACGCAAAGCGAATTTGAAGCACTGGTGCTGGAATGCAGTCAAATCAAGCAGCATAAACCGAAATACAATATTCTGCTCAAAGACGATAAAGGATACAGCTACGTTAAAATCACAAACGAAGCATGGCCGCGCATCACGGCGGCACTGCAAAAAGAGGAGGACGGCGCCACGTATCTCGGCCCATACACCTCCAGTTTTGCCGTGCGTGAAATGGTGGAAACCGCAAACAACGTGTTCCGTCTGCCGCGCTGCGGCAAGCGTTTTCCGCAGGACATCGGCAAAGGACGCCCCTGTCTCAACGCACACATCGGTCTTTGCATGGCGGTGTGCAGCGGCAAAATTGCACACAAAGACTATCTCGAAGCGGTGGACGGTGCCACGCATTTGATTCGGCGCGGCGTCGGTGAAATTTTGAAAATTCTGCGCGAACGTATGGAAGATGCCGCCGAGCGTCTTGATTTTGAACGTGCGGCACTTGTGCGTGACCAAATTGTCGCGGTTGAAAAAGTCAGCCGCGGACAAAAAGTAGTGCGCAGCGAGGTGGATGAACAGGATGTAATTGCATTTGCCGGCAGCGGAAATGCCGTGTGTGCGGCAATTTTGCGCTTTCGCGAGGGACGTCTTGTCGACAAACGCGAGTTTCTGTTTCACGATATGCAGGAGATTGACAGTGTGCGCGAAGAATTTTTGCCGCGCTATTATTTAGAGGACGGTGAGCAGATTCCCAAAACCATTGCCGTGGATGCCTTGCCGCCGGACGCAGACGCTCTAATGCAGTTATTCAGCGAAACAAAAGGCGTCAAAGTCCGCATTTATCAGCCGCAACGCGGCGATACTGAAAAACTGGTGCAAATGGCGGCAACAAACGCGCTTGAGCGGCTTGCGCGCGAGAGCGGTCGGTACGCGCGAGAGCAGAAATATCTCGATGAAACAGCACATTTACTCGGATTGTCTGTTGCGCCTGCCATTATTGAAAGTTACGATATCTCAAACTGGGGCGACGGCACCAGTGTGGCGGGCATGGTGGTGTTTGAGGACGGAAAATCCAAAAAAGCCGGTTATCGCCGCTTTAAAATGAAAACCGTGTTCGGCACAGACGATTACGCGTCCATGGCAGAGGCGCTTTCACGCCGCGCGGCTGAATTTACAGCGGGCGGCAAAGGACAGTTTGCCGTCAAGCCGGATCTCATTCTGCTTGATGGCGGCAAGGGACAGGTGTCGGCGGTGCAGGCGGCGCTTGTCGGCACCGATTTTGCCGATGTGCCGCTGTTTGGCATGGTGAAAGATGACAAGCACCGCACACGCGGTCTTGTGGGCGGCAGCGGCGAAATCACATTGGCACTGCATCGCGGTGTGTTCAGTTTTATCACGTCCATTCAAGATGAAACCCACCGTTTTGCAAACGACTATCGCAAACGTCTGCAAAAAGGAAAAACATACGCATCTACGCTGCAAAATGTGCCGCATGTCGGGCCCGCAACCGCAAAAGCGCTGCTGTCGCATTTCAAAACCGTCACAGCGATACGCGCGGCAAGCGAAACGGAACTGTGTGCGGCAAAAAATGTTTCAAGCAGCGCGGCAAAGGCGGTTTATGCCTATTTTCATGGTTGACAAAAAGTGGAAATACCGCCATAATAGAATATAAATGTAGAATATAAAAAGAAACTGTAAGAGGTAAATATGAGAGTGATTTCCGGTATCGCACGCAACACAAAACTCGCCGCATTGCCGGGCGAGGACGTAACGCGCCCCACCATTGAACGTGTCAAAGAGGGCATGTTCAGCGCCGTACAGTTTATGATTGCGGGCGCAAAAGTGCTTGATTTATGTGCCGGAAGCGGTCAGCTCGGCATTGAAGCACTGTCACGCGGCGCGGAAAAATGCGTTTTCATCGACCAAAATCGCGATGCCGTCACGGTCATTCAACAAAATTTAAAAGCGGCGGGTCTGTTCAACAGCGCCAGTGTCGCTCAAACGAGTGCCGAGGGATATCTTGCGTCCTGCCGTGAAACATTTGATTTGATTCTCTGCGACCCACCGTATCGACAAAATGCGGCGGCGGTGTTGTTGCCGTTGATTGCAAAAGTGGCGGCGCCCGGTGCAAACGTCTTGTTTGAAGCGGAAGCACATGCTGATTTGCCTGAAAAATGTGACGGATTAACGCTGCAAAAGCAGTATCAATACGGTGCGGTGCTTGTGGGACGCTATGAAAACACAGTGGAATTTTAACAGTCTGCGTGAAAACGCATGGAGGGCTTATGAAAATTGCGATTTGTCCCGGCAGTTTTGATCCGGTGACCAAGGGTCATGTGAACATCATCGAGCGCAGCGCGCGTTTGTTTGACAAAGTGATTGTGCTTGTGGTGGTCAATCCCAACAAAACACCGATGTTTACCAGTGAGCAGCGCGTTGCGTTTATTCGCCGCGCAACAGTGCATCTGCCCAATGTCACAGTGGAATCTTATTACGGATTGCTTGCCGAATATGCAAAGCAAGTTGGCGCATGTACGCTGATTAAAGGTCTGCGCGCCGTCACGGATTTTGAGTTTGAATTTCAGCAGGCGCTCACCAATAAAAAGCTCAATCCGGAGCTTGAAACCATGTTTGTCATCACAGATTCGAATTATATGTATCTGTCCTCCAGTATCGTGAAACAAATTGCAGAATTTAACGGTGATGTGAGTGAATTTTTGCCGGAAGCCATTTGTGCCGATGTGGTGGAGCAGATGCAGCACAACCCGAAAGAAGGAGCGTAAAGATGAATATTGATGAATTACTCGATCAAATGGACGAAACTTTGGAAGATGCTTTCAATGTGCCGTTCAGCGGCGGAAAACGCATGGTTGATATTGACAAAGTGCGCGATATCATCGACGAAATCCGTCTCAATATGCCCACTGAAATCCGTCAGGCAAAAGCGATTGCCAACGACCGCGCCGAAATTGTAAGCGCTGCCAAAAAAGAGGCGGAAGCCATTGTGAAACGTGCGGAAGAACGCGCGCGCGCGGCAGTTTCACAAGAAGCAGTCGTGAAAGCGGCACAGCAACGTGCCAATGAAATCGCCGTCAGCGCACAGACGCAAAGCCGTGAAATGCGCACGAAAGTGACGGATTATTGCGACAATCTGCTACGCAAAACGGAAGAACAGTTTACACGCAGTACCGCGGAAGTGAAAACATTGCGCGCTTCTTTGCGCCAACCGGCAGGCAAAAACACTGCCAAAGTGACGCCGAAACCGCAACAGAATAATTTGCCATAACGATGTGCCAAACTTTTTTTCATAAAACACTTGACAAACAAGGTTAATGAGATATAATTTCATTAAAGATAGCTTTTTGTTAAGGAGGCGCAAGATGGAAAAAAGAAATACCATTCAAAAACAGCTTGTGCTGGACGCGGTGGCGGCGCTTGCCAATCACCCGACAGCAGATGCCGTATATGATGTCATTGCAAAAACACACCCAACAGTTAGCAAAGCGACGGTATATCGCAATTTAGGCAGCCTGTCGGAAGATGGCCGCTTGCGCCATATCCGCATGCCGGGCGGTGCCGATCGGTTTGACCACTGTCTCGCCGACCACTGCCACATTGAGTGTACACGTTGCGGAGCGCTTGCGGATGCACCCATTGTACATGAAACAACGCTCGATTCTACCGTTGCAAGGGAAACCGGTTTTACCAATGTCAGCCATGACACGGTGTATCATGGAATTTGCCCACAATGCAGCAAAAAGCTTGCATAGAATAATAATATAAAGGAGAGTTTAACCATGGAATTAAAAGGTTCAAACACAGAAAAAAACTTGATGACGGCATTTGCAGGTGAAAGTCAGGCGCGTAATAAATATGATTATTATGCCTCTCAAGCCAACAAAGAGGGTTATAATCAGATTGGTTCGCTGTTTGCCGAAACATCACATAACGAGAGAGAACACGCCAAAATTTGGTTTAAATTGCTGCATGACGGTATGCCCGCCACACTTGCAAACCTTGCAGATGCCGCCGCCGGCGAGCATTATGAGTGGACGGATATGTATGCCGGTTTTGAAAAAACAGCGCGCGAAGAAGGCTTTGACAAAATTGCCGATTTGTTTGCCGGTGTTGCCAAAATCGAAAAACATCATGAAGAACGCTACATCGCATTAAAAGAGTCGATTGACAAAGGCACTGTCTTTGCCCGCGAAACCGAGCAAGTCTGGGTTTGCAGCAACTGCGGTCATCTGCACATCGGCACACATGCACCTGAAATCTGTCCGGTTTGCGCACATCCCAAAGCATATTTCATTCTGCAAGCCAACAACTACTAAGTTTTTTCAAAAAGGCGGTCACAATGTGGCCGCCTTTTTTGATATCTCTGAAAAAATACGGATAGCATCGATGGGCGCGGTGTGGTACAATCATAAGCAAAGAGAGAAAGCAGGTGGCAGTGTGCTGCAATTGATTTTAGGCGTTTCCGGAACCGGCAAAACGCGGCAGGTGTTTGCGCAGATGAAAGCGCGCGCCATGCAGGGCAAGAAAAGCATTTTTTTGGTGCCGGAACAATTCACTTCCACGGCGGAAACCATGGTGTATACCGCATTTGGCGATGCACTGTGTGCGGAGGTGAATGTGTATAGTTTCACCAGTTTTGCCGAAGAAATACTCAAACAATACGGCGGCACTGCGCTGAAAACCTTAACGGACGCCGGACGCGTGGTGCTGGTGCGCCGCGCGCTTGATTCGCTGGGGGACACGCTTGAAACCTATCATCGTCATCGTCGCAACATCGGTTTTTGCAGCATGTGTGCGGACGCAATCAAAGAGCTGAAAACGGCGGGCGCCACCGGCGAAACCTTGGTCAGTGTTGCACAAAAACTGGGAAATGATGGCATCAAACTGCGGGAACTCGGTCTTATTTTTGCAGCATACGATGCACTCTTAGCAGGAAATGCGATGGATTCTGCTGACCGCGTTTCCGTTGCGGCGCAGCGTATGCAGCCGGAATATCTTGCGGATAAAGCTGTTTTTATCGACAATTTCGATGGATTTACCGCGCCGGAATACAGAATGCTCAAGCAAATTGTATGCGCGGAAAGCTGCACCGTAACGCTGTGTGCCGACACTTTGGCAGAGCATGAGGGCGGATTTGGTCTGTTCAGCTCCGTGCGCCGCATGGCACAGCGCCTGCGCCGCATTGCGGCAGGTGCCGGTGTTTCGATTGAAACGCCCCTGCTTTTGACGCAGGATTTTCGCCATCAAAACGCAGCAGATTTGCGCGCGGTGGGCGAATTGTTGACACAGGGTGCGCTGCACAGTGAGCTGCAACGCGTGGAAAACATCTGTTTTACATCTGCCGACAGTTTGTATGACGAATGCAAAACGGTGGCGTGTCAGATGGCGGAGCTTGCCGCGCATGGCATGAGATACAGCGATATGACGGTCATTTGCCGCAGTATGAGTGCATACACGGCGCCGCTGCGCTATGAATTGACGCTTGCGGGCGTACCGTATTTTGCCGATGAAGCGACCACGCCGGAGCATACGGCGCCGGCGGCTTTTTTACGTGCGGCATTGGCACTTGCGGCGCGTGGACTCAATTCGGAACTGATTCTGCATCTTTTAAAAACGGATTTATGCGGATTTTCGGCGGCTGACATCGCAACGCTTGAAAATTATGCGTATACATGGCAGCTCAAGGCGGCAGATTGGCGTGTGCCGTTCACCAAAAATCCATCGGGATTCGGTGCGCAGATGAGCGCAGAGGACAGTGCGGCGCTCGACACGGCGGAGCGCCTGCGCAAAGAAGCGATTCCCAAAATCGAACATTTCATTGCGGCATCACAAAAGCAGGATGCCGCGGGGCTTTCACGCGAATTGTATCTGTTGCTTGCGGCGTTTGACGGCGATGTGCATACCGCCGAAGCGGCGGCGGAGCTTTCGACACACGGCGATGAAACAGACGCCGCCGCAGAATATCGCACATGGAATACCAGTATGGAGCTGCTCGGAGAAATGGCGCTCTTGCTCGAAAAAGATGCCGTAACACCGACAGAATATGATGAGCTTTTGCTGCTGATTCTGCGCGCAACCGATGTGGGACATGTGCCGCAAACGCAGAATGCCGCGATGGTTACAACGGCGGACAGAATGCGCCTTTCTGCGCCGAAAGTGTGTTTTGTACTCGGCATTTCGGAGGGAGAATTTCCAAAAACAATTGGTTTCAGCGGTCTGCTGACACATGCAGACCGCGAACTTCTTGTTGAAAACGGTGTGGAAATGCCCGGCAGTTTTGAGAACCGAACGCTGCTTGAACAGATGTTTTTTTACCGCGCACTCACGGCGCCGTCCGAAAAACTTTACCTCAGTGCGCTGCGTCCGGATGTCAGCGGTGTACCGCTGAGCAGTGCGCTTGTGCAGCTTCAAACGGTATTGTGTCCGCCGCTTCTTGTGTTGAATCCGGCACAAAAAGCACCGACACCGGCAGCGGCACTGGATTTGCTCGGCACACAGTATCGGCAGGATACGCCGGAAACAGCAGCACTTTTGGCGGCGCTGCACACGGACAGGCAAGCTGCAAAAAGCGTGGAAGCGATGGAAAAAGCAACGCATCCGCGTCCGTTTGCGGCAATGGATACCGCTGCGCTCGAAGCGTTGCTCGGCAGAACAATGTCGCTGTCGCCAACGCGTGTGGAGCAATATTATCGCTGTCGTTTTTCTTATTTTTTGCAATATGTCTTGCGGATTCGCCCGCGTAAAAAAGCCGAATTATCGCCGATGGAAAGCGGCAGTTTGGTGCATTATATTCTTGAAAATGCGCTCAAACAGGCGGGCAGCAATTTCGTGGAATTATCGGCGGAGGAACTTGAACTGCTTGCCGGTACGCTTGCGGACGCCTATGTGGCTGAAAATATGCCGGAGGCGGGTGTGCGGTTTGCCTACCTGATTGCGCGGCTGAAAACCGGCGTCACGCGGCTGCTTTCCTATCTGCAAAAAGAGCAGGCGCAAAGCGCGTTTCATCCCGTGGCGTTTGAACAGGAAATCGGATATGGCGAAGATGCCGTGGCGCCCCTTGTTTTGCATACGCAGGACGGCAAAACCATGCAGCTTGTCGGCAAAATTGACCGCGTGGACTGCATGGAGCGCGAGGGAAAGCAATATCTGCGTGTCATCGACTATAAAACGGGCGATAAAACCTTTCAGCTTGATGAAGTGTATTGCGGCTTGAACACACAGATGCTGTTTTATTTGTTTACGCTGTGCAAAAACGGTAAAGATAAATTCCCAAATCCCGTTGCGGCAGGTGTGCTGTATCTGGCGGGAGACCCTGCGCCGAAAAGTGGCAGTCGCGCCGATGCGGCACAGCCGCTGCGCTATCAAGTCGATGGATTGGTGCTGGATGACGCGCTCGTGATTCACGCCATGGACAAAGCGCATACGGGCGAATTTGTGCCGTTCAGCTTTTTGAAAAGCGGCGCACCGCGCGCGAGTGCAAAACTGGCAAGTTTTGAAAAACTGGGCAGAATCGAACAGCATTTGGAATCGTTGGTACTGGAGATGGCGCGCGGTTTGTACGCGGGCGAAATTGACGCAATGCCGCTGTGTACCAAAAAATTTCATCCGTGTGCCACCTGCGATTATATGCCGATTTGCCGCCATGAAACAGGGCGAAACGAAAGCTATGTCACTGCGCCGAAGCAGGTGTTTGAAGCGGCAGAAACAGGGGAGAAGGTGACGTTATGAGCAAGAATAAATGGACAAAAGCACAGCAGTACGCCATCGACGACCGCGGCGGAACGCTGCTTGTCTCTGCGGCTGCCGGCAGCGGAAAAACGGCGGTGCTTGTCGAGCGCGCCGTGCGCATTATCACCGACGCCGCACATCCCGTAGATGCTGACCGCCTTTTGATTGTCACATTTACACGCGCCGCCGCAGAGGAATTGCGCGGACGTATTGCGGTGCGTCTTGCCGAAATTGCAGCGGAAAATCCACAAAGTGTGTTTTTACGCCGTCAGCGCATCTTGCTCGGCCGCGCGAATATCAGCACCATTGACGCCTATTGTATGCAGCTTTTAAGGCGCTACTTTTCAGAGCTTTCCATTCCGCCCGATTTTGACCTTGCCGATGACGCCAAGGCGTTTACGCTGCGGCAGAACACGCTTTCCGCCGTGTTGGAAACACAGTATGAAGATGCGGATTTTTGCGCGTTTGCGTCACTTTACGGGCGCGCGCGCAGTGATTTTCCCGCCGCCGCCAGTGTGCTTGCGCTCTATGATTATCTGCGCAGTTTGCCCAATCCGCACAGTGCGCTCGAAGCCATGTGCCAAAGCTATGAAACCGATTTGCCCCTCGCGCAGACGGCGTGGGGAAAAACCTTGTTTTGCGAAGCGGAAAATGCCGTTCGAAATGCGCGAAAAATATTGCGAACGGCGCGAAGAATTGTGGCGCAAGAACCGATTCTGTGCGATTATGATGTGGCGCTTGCGGAAGATGCGGCCTTTTTCGACAGTCTGTCGGAATTGCTTGCCGCACGGCGTTGGGACGATGCGCGATGCGCGGTGCAGAACTATCGCCCTCCCAATTTCAAGGCGATTCGCGGCTATGAAAGCGGCGATATGGACAGGGTAAAAGGGCTGCGGGCGGCGGCAAAAGATACACTCAAAAAAATGCAGGAGCATGTTTTTATTTGCAGTGAAGCGGAATTTGCGTCTGACCGTGTGCGCATTGCGCCGATGGTTCGCGCATTGGCGCGTGCCGTCATCGCGTTCGAAACACAGTTTTTTGCGGCGAAACTGAACGAAAAAATACTGGAATACAGTGATTTCGAGCATCTTGCCCTGCAATTGCTCTGTGATGAAAATGGAAAAAAAACAGCGATTGCCCGCACATTGTCGCGTGAATTTGAGGCGGTGATGGTGGACGAATATCAAGACACCAACGCGTTGCAGGCAATGCTGTATCAATGTCTTGCAAATGACGACGGTTCCAATCTCTTTTTTGTGGGCGACGTGAAGCAGAGCGTGTACCGTTTTCGGCTTGCGAGTCCCGCTATTTTCATCAAAAAACGAACGGAGTTTGCAAAGGCGAAAACAGGGGAACATCCGGCGACGATTGTTCTCGGCCACAATTTCCGCAGTGCCGGCAATGTCATTGCGCAAATCAATATGATTTTCAAAACGCTCATGAGCAAAGAACTCGGCGACGTCACTTACAATCAGGACGAAAAGCTGGTGCAGGGCAGTGCCAATGATTATGACGGCGGCGCATTGGAATTAAAAATTGTCGATACACTGTATGATACAACGGAAACCGGCGATACAAAAGTTGTTGCTGACACGATTGTACGCATGGTGGAAGATGGATTTTTGGTGCGTGACAAAGAGGGAACGCGTCCGTGCAGATATGATGATTTTTGTATTTTACTGCGCACACGCGGCAAATTTGCACTGTATGCCGCCGCACTTTCGCAGCGCGGTGTGCCGGTGTTTGCCGATACGGGCGAAAGCACGTTGACTGCATTTGCGGTGTCGCCGCTCATCTCTTTTTTGCGTGTAATCGACAATCCGGGGCAGGATATTCACCTTGCGGCAACGCTTTTGTCGCCGCTGTTTGATTTTACGCCGGACGATTTAACGGCGCTGCGCTTGCACACGCCGCGCAGCTCTCTGTTTGCGGCGCTGCTGCAAAGCGAGGACGAAAAGGCGCGCAGTTTTTGTGCGCTATTGCGCAATTTACGCACACGCGCCGGCATGGTGTCGGTGGATGCGCTCTGTACGGAAATTTTCGCCTGTACGCATTATTTTGCTGCAGTCGGCGCAATGGAAAACGGTGTGGAGGCGCGGGAAAATCTGCGCAGCTTCACGGCGTTTGCCGCGGCGTCTGCACTGGGAACAAGCGGCGGTTTATCCGGTTTTCTGCGCTATGTGGACAGCTTGCTCGAGAGCGGCGCACAGCAAAGCACGGTGGCGGCGCATTCGGCACAGGGCAGCGTTTCCATCATGACGATTCACCGTTCCAAAGGGCTTGAATTTCCGATTTGTATTTTGGCAGATGCTGCGCATAAATTCAATCTGCGTGACGCGGCAAATCCGGTTTTGCTGCATCCGACGCTCGGCATCGGACTGAATTTGCGCGCACAGGAGGGCGATTTGTTCAGCACGGTGCCGCATAAAGCAATCCGCACGGCGATGCGTTCGGAATCGCTCAGCGAGGAAATGCGTATCTTATATGTTGCGCTCACACGCGCAAAAGACAAGCTGATTGTGACGTTTGCACATGATAAACCCTATACGATGCTAAGCGATATTGCCACAATGCTTGCCGGAACAGGCGGCGCAAACGCCTATCTTTTGTCGCAGCATCTCTGTTTTGCGCAATGGCTTTGCACGGCGGCGCTGTTGCATCCGGACTGTGATGCGTTGCGCGGCAGCATCGGCGCGGCAACGCTGCCGCTACTGGAAACACGAAGCCATATGACGGCAGAAATTGTGCCGGTAGACGCTGCCGATGCCGCGCTGCCGTCGGCGGATTTTGAGCGAAAAGCGATGCCGGATGCAGCATTATATGCGGCATTGTGCGAAAATTTTGCGCGTAAAGATGCACTGCTGCCGCTGCAAACGCTGCCGGCAAAACTCAGCGTTTCGGCGCTCAGTCATAAGGGTGCCGCGCCGGTTTTGGCACGTCCCGCGTTCCTTTATCAAGAGGGACTGACGGCGGCAGAGCGCGGCACGGCGCAGCATGCTTTTTTGCAGTTTGCAAATTTTGACGCCGCAACGCGTGATTTGCAAACAGAAATTGCGCGCCTTGTGTCAGAAAACTATCTTGATGCGGCACTCGCACAAAAATTGCCGCTGCAAAACATTACCGCTTTTTTACAGACGCCGCTTGCAAAGCGCATGCAAAATGCCGCAGTATTGCTGCGTGAATATGATTTTATTACGGCGATTCCCGCCAAATTTGTGGCGGAAATGCCGCCGGAACTGCAATATCAGCCGGTGCTGGTGCAGGGCATTGCCGATGCGGTGTTGCTGAACGGAAAAACCGCCGAAATTGTGGATTACAAGACCGACCGCGGCAAAACGGAGGCGGAATTTTTAACCGCCTATACGGGGCAGCTCATGCTGTACAAGGCGGCAATTGAAAAGCGTCTTTGCGTCACGGTGACCGCCTGCACCATTTACAGCTTTTCCCGCAATGCGGAAATAGATGTGCCGCTAAAAAATGCTTGACAAAGCACAAATCACACGTTATACTGAACAAGTAAACAAAGTAGCTATGGGTTGCAGCCCTGCTCACCTTGTCTGTTCTTTTGAATGGCGGGTTCATACAAAAACGCGTCACTGCGTAATTTTGTGTCACAGTACGGCTGCTCTTGTTTTGAGTAGCCGTACTTTTTTTAACATCAAAAATGGAGGTGCTTTACGATTAGCGGCAAAAAAGAAATGGAAATTAACGAGGAAATTCGTGACAAAGAGGTGCGGGTGATTGACGCAGACGGCGGACAGCTTGGCGTAATGAATACACGCGATGCAATCCAAATGGCGGCAGAAAAAGACCTGGACCTTGTTAAAATTGCGCCACAGGGCATTCCTCCCGTGTGCAAATTTTTGGATTACGGGAAATATCGCTTTGAAATGCAAAAGAAAGAAAAAGAAGCAAAGAAAAACCAAAAGGTTGTTGAAATCAAAGAGGTTCGTCTTTCGCTGAATATTGACACGAATGACTTTAATACAAAGGTGAGCATGGCACAGAAATTTCTCGCCAAAGGCGACAAAGTGAAGGCTTCCATTCGTTTCCGCGGCCGTGAAATGGCACACACCGAGATTGGCTTGCAGGTGCATCGTCGCTTTGCAGAGGCTTTGCCCGAAGCCATTGTTGAAAAACAGCCCAAGCTTGAGGGCCGAAGCATGCAAATGTATTTGGCTCCCGCAAAACCCCAGTAACGTGGTAATTTTTAAGGAGGACATATAAAATGCCTAAAATCAAAACACATTCCGGTGCAAAAAAACGTTTTAAACTCACTAAAAACGGCAAGGTAAAACGCGGCAAAGCGTTCCGCAGCCACATTCTTACCAAAAAAAGCACAAAGCTCAAACGCGGTTTCCGCAAATCTGCATATGCAGACAAAACCAACGCGGCGGCAGTGAAACACATGCTGCCCTACGCGTAAGTGACGCGACAACTCTATAAAAATTGTTTGATATTTAAAGGAGATTTAGAATATGGCACGTGTTAAAGGCGCTATGATGACGCGCAAAAGAAGAAAAAAGACCCTGAAACTTGCCAAAGGTTATTACGGCAGTAAATCAACCCATTTTAAAATGGCAAAAGAACAGGTCATGAAAAGCGGCAATTATGCTTTCGTCGGCCGCAAACTCAAAAAACGTGATTTTCGCAGTCTGTGGATTACACGTATCAACGCCGCTTGCCGTGCGGAGGGTGTCAACTATTCCACCTTCATGAACGGTCTCAAAAAATCGGGCGTTACGCTCAACCGCAAAATGCTGAGCGAAATGGCAATTCACGACGCTGCCAGTTTCAGCGCTTTGATTGAAACGGCAAAAAAAGCCTTAAATTAAAATTATAAGCTGCGCCCGTACAACTGTCCGGGCGTTGCTTTATATTGCAATCAATCATGCACTGCAGCGCACGGCACAGCGGCGTTTCACCCCGCGCATCTCTATCTTGGAAGGGGGTCTTTTCATCGTGAATGTCATCACGAGCCGTGAAAATGAAATCATCAAATATGCCTGTAAAATCGGGCAGAACAAAGCCTTCCGCCAAAGCGAACAACGCTTTCTGGCCGAGGGCTTAAAGCTTTGCCTTGACCTTGCGCGAACGTTTGCCATTGATAAGGTATTCTATACATCTAAGGCGCGCGCGACATGTGCGGCGATAGAAACGCTTGCCGGCGAGCAGTATGAAATCAGCGAATCGGTGGCGCAGAAACTCAGCGAAACAAAAGCGCCGCAAGGTTTGTTTGTGCTGTTTCAAATGCCGAAAAACGCACCTGCGCTGTGTGCGGGTGCGCGCTATCTTTGCCTTGACAATGTGCAAGACCCGTCCAATGTCGGTGCGCTCATGCGCAGTGCAGCCGCGTTCGGGTTTAACGGCGCTGTTCTGTCGGCGGGAACTGCCGATGTGTTTTGCGGCAAAGCACTGCGCAGCAGCATGGGTGCCATCGGACAGATTGATTTATTTTTACAGGCTGATATGCCGCAGATGATTGGCGAAATCCGCAAGATGGGCAGCGTGGTTTATGCGGCGGCGCTGCAAAATTCCGTGCCGCTTGCAAGTGTGCGTCCCGCTGTCGGGCAGGGGCTTGCCGTGGTCATCGGCAACGAGGGAAACGGACTTGGCGACGCGGTGATTGCCGCGTGTGACGCCGCCGTGCGTATTCCGATGACAAATCGAGTGGAATCGCTGAATGCCGCAGTTGCCGGCAGTGTGCTGCTTTGGCATTTCGCGCAGGTGCAGCCATGACACAGATACAAAAAGAGCAGGTGCGTCCCGCAAGAATCGAAACATGGCTGTGGCTTGCCAATGCAGTGGGATATGCCGCCGCACAGGCAAAGGGAATTTTATCCATGTACGAAAATCCCGAGGTGCTGTATGGCGAGCGGTGTACCACCGATTTGTCGATGCTTTTAACGCCGCGTCAGTTGCAGATTTTACAGCATACGGAGCCGGAAGATTTCATCGCCCGCAAAGACGACTGTGCCGCGCAGAATGTATCCATTTTGCCGTATGGTGCGCAGGATTATCCCGTGCTTTTGTGTGAGACAGATGCGCCGCCGATTGTGCTGTATTATCGCGGCGACATCCGCATTCCGAAC
>JAVWRA010000025.1:0-20717 GCA_036635095.1 Ruthenibacterium sp.
ACACGCTACGCAACGCATAATTATACTACAAATCATTTTGATTTGTGGTATAATAACCGCAAACGCGGTTATTATACGTTATTTCTATATGCACGCTACGCGACGCACAATTATACCATAAATCAAAATGATTTATGGTATAATAATACTCATAATTCTTCCATCACAGGAAATTCTTGGTTTTTCTATGTTGTACATTCATGCTGAATGTCGGTAAAATAGCATGAGGGTAGTATCCTGTAAAATAGAAAGAAACGGTGGAGGAATCAGACATGGAATTGAACGATTTGGTGTACAAACGCAAATTTTCGCAATTAGGTGCGATGCAGCAGGAAAAAGAATTGACCTATGCACTTGTGTCAAATGGAGTGTACGACACCGGCTATGGCGTATGTGTGGCAGAACACAGCGTCCATACATCCAGTACGCAAACGGTAAAAAACATCACGCAAACGCGTAAATCAGCAGAACGAGTGCTTCTGTTTTTGTACGAAAATGCGATTACGCCGGCAGTTTTACAGGATGTACTGCAAGATTTGGAAGCGCAAAATTTTTTACAAGAAGTTGAGGAAAAAGTATGATGGAAGCGGATAGGCGGAAAATCCGCGTTTTAATTGCAGATGATGACATTGATTTTTGCATTATAGAAAAAGCACAAGTGGAAAGTCAAGCTGATTTAATCTGCTGCGGCATTGCAAATGATGGGAAAGAAACCATCGATTTGATTGAAAAGCTGAAACCCGACGTGGTGTTGCTTGATCTTGTAATGCCGATTTTGGACGGACTTTGTGTCCTTGAATATATTCACGAGCATAAAACGCTTTATCATCCTCGCTTTTTGGTAACCACAAGCAGCGGACAGGAACATGTTGTGCGTGAAATCATGAATTGCGGCGCAGATTATTTTCTTGAAAAGCCATGTGACAATGCCGTTTTGGCGCGCAGAATCCGGTTTGTATATCATCTGAGCGATGCGGGCGCGGCAATGAATTTATGGACGCTTGAAAAATTTATTGCAGAGCAAGTTCTTGCGGTTGGCATTCCCGCCAATATTCTCGGTTATGAATATGTGCAGGAAGCACTGTGTGCATTGCTTGAGCAAGACAGCAGACAGCTCACGTTCAAGCAGATTTATCGCGAAATTGCACAGCGCCACAAAAGCGACTGGAGCTGTGTGGAAAGTGCCATCAGCTCGGCAATCAAAACTGCCATGCAAAATTACACACCGGCGTTACAGGCGGCGCTGGCACTTTCACCGGTTCTTGCCGGCAAGCATACGCTTTCCAATGGGCAATTTCTCACAATTGTTGTACAGAGCATTCGCTTGAGAAAAAATTAAAGGAGTGGATTCCATGGCTAATAGCCGCGCAAAAGCCTCTATTACAAGTGATGTGGAAGAAAAATTGGCAGCACTTTCGCATGAGTTCAAAACACCGATGGCGGTAACAATTTCGGCACTGCAATTGCTGCAGGAAAAAATAGAGGGAAATCATCCGGATGAATATACAGAGCAATATCAAGAGTTTTTCAATATTGCAACGAGAAATGTTTATCGCACATTGCGATTAACCAACAATCTCGTTGATTCCGGTCGGCTTAATCGCGGCTTTACAAAACCAATGATGCAAAATATTGATTTGACGGCGCTGCTGAAAGAAGTGGTTGCCAATATTTCCGCTTATGGTCAAACACGCGGTACAAGTATTACTTATGACGGAACAAACCATCCTGCTTTTGTGCTTTGTGATGCACAAATGATTGACCGTGTTTTGCTGAATTTGATTACCAACGCGCTGAAGGCTGTCGCACCAAAGGGCGGCGTTATCAAACTCAGTTTAGAACAAAAAGAGAATGAAACCGCAATTACCGTTACTGACAACGGGTGCGGCATTGTAAGCGATGATTTATCCTGTGTTTTCGAAAAATACTGGTGTAAAACGACCAAAGAAAGAGCGGATAAATCCGGCATCGGTTTGGGACTTTATATTGCACAAAATTTAACGGCGCTGCATGGCGGCAAAATCCAAGTGGAAAGCGTTGAAAATGAAGGCAGTACATTTACGGTGCATTTGCCGTTGCAACCGCTTCACGATACACAAAGCAATGCGCTGTGCAGTACGGCGGCAGCTTATCAAAGCGATTGGCAATCAGAGCTGCTGCAAATTGAAATGGTAGACTTTACTTAATCTTTTGTGACACAGCATTTTTTTCACGATACCCCTCATCATGGCAGTGACCTGCCGATATGACTGCGAAATTTATTTCGCAGTCATATTCATCTGTAGAATTCTGTGGGATTGCCTTTACTTTACGTCCAAAGTATTGTAAAATAGAGAATGAAAATACAATTGCTTGGATGGTGGCTTCATGAAAAATAAGTATCAACGCATTTTAATCAAACTCAGCGGCGAAGCGCTCAGCGGCGACAAAGGATTTGGACTTGATGTGGAAACAATCCAGAAAATTTGCGCGGGAATCAAACAGGCGCATGAACTGGGTGTTGAAATCGCCATTGTAGTTGGCGGCGGAAACTTCTGGCGCGGCAGGTCAAGCGGCGAAATGGAACGCACACGCGCAGACCAAATCGGCATGCTTGCCACGGCGATGAATGCGCTGGCGGTAGCAGACGCGCTTGAAAAATTTGACATTGAAGTGCGTGTGCAAACAGCGCTCACCATGCAGCAGATTGCTGAGCCGTATATTCGCAACCGTGCCATTCGTCATCTTGAAAAAGGGCGTGTTGTGATTTTAGCTTGCGGCACGGGCAACCCGTTTTTCTCCACAGACACCGCCTCGGCTTTGCGCGCGGCGGAAATCAACGCGGATATTATTTTTAAAGCCACTATGGTGGACGGCGTGTATGATAAAGACCCGAAAAAACACGCAGATGCGGTAAAATATGACAGATTAACGTTCAGCCGTGTGTTGAGTGACAAATTGGCAGTGATGGACAGCACGGCGGCAACGATGTGCCGTGATAACAATGTTCCCATTTTGGTATTTGACATTATGCACCCGGACAATATTGCAAAAGCCGCAAAAGGCGAGCAAATCGGTACTTTGGTGACCGAAGAGGAGGAATGATTTCATGAGCGCAGAAACAAAAATTTATGAGCAAAAAATGGAGGGTGTTCTCACGCATCTTTCCAAAGAACTCGGCACCATTCGCGCAGGTCGTGCCAATCCTGCAATTTTAGACAAGGTAAGCGTTGATTATTACGGCACACCGACACCCATCAACCAAATTGCAGCAGTGTCTGTGGCAGAAGCCCGTGTGTTGACCATCAGCCCGTGGGATTCGTCGTTGATGCACATTATCGAAAAAGCAATTTTAACATCGGACATCGGCATCAATCCGACAAATGACGGACGTGTCATGCGCCTTGTTTTCCCGTCTCCGACAGAAGAACGCCGCAAGTTGCTTGTCAAAGACTGCATGAAACAAGGCGAGGAAGCCAAAATTGCGGTGCGCAATGTGCGCCGCGATGCCATTGATAAGTTTAAAGTGCAAAAGAAAAACAGCGAAATCACAGAAGATGATTTGAAAGCACTGGAGGAATCCATGCAGAAAATTACCGATAAATACACCAAAGAAGTGGATAAAATCTGCGAGAGCAAAAACAAAGAAATCATGGAAATTTAAAATTTCGTTGCCTTTCAAAAGGCACACTGACCCGTTTGGTGATGATTCAACTGCATCAATAATGTGCCGTGCGCCGATTGCGTGCGGCACATCGTTTTACAAAAAGGAGTTTAAAAAATGCCGCAGCAAACAGATTTTGCCAAAGGATTGAGCCTTGGAATTATTATGGACGGCAACGGACGGTGGGCGAAAAAACGTGGTTTGCCGCGCACAGCCGGTCATACAAAAGGCGCGGAAGTGTTTAAGGATATCATTCGTTACTGCAATGAGCTTCAAATCGCCTGTGTTACCTTTTATGCGTTTTCCACCGAAAACTGGTCACGACCTTTGGAAGAAGTAAATGGCATTATGAAACTGTTCGGTGAATATCTTTTAATGGCATACGATTATCAAAAAGAAAATAATCGCGTCAATTTCATGGGTGACCGCACACCGCTGTCAGAAAAATTTAAAGCGCAGATGGAAGATATCGAAACGAAAACCAAAAACAACACCGGTACGATTTTGAATATTGCCATCAATTATGGCGGACGGCAGGAAATTTTGCGCGGCACACAAATTTTGGCGCAGCGTGTGCAGGACGGCACATTGGCACCGCAGGATATCACAGCGGAATTATTTTCAAGCGTACTGTATACGGCAGGACAAAAAGACCCCGATTTTATTTTGCGTCCGAGCGGGGAACATCGCCTGTCAAACTTTATGCTTTGGCAGGCATCCTATGCCGAATTTGTGGATATGGATGTTCTGTGGCCTGATTTTACGCGGGAAAATTTGGATCAAGCAATCAACGAATATAATACACGCACACGCCGCTTTGGCGGACTATAAATTAAAGAGGCGCATCAAATGAAAACACGGTTAATTACTTCCGCAGTGGGAATTGCTATTTTATTTGTGGTGATGTTCTTTTTCGAAACAATTCTGTTCGATTTGATTATCGCCGCCATTTGTCTGATTGCGATTCATGAAATTTTCAAGGCGCTTAAATTCGACAAAGCGCCGTATATTTACTGGGGATTTGTCATCTATACACTTTTGATTATGCTGAGCAATTTCCATCTTGCGCGTGTTTGGATTTTGCCGGCTTCCTACCTATTCGCACTATATCTGGCGATTTGTGTCATTCTCAATTTCAAATCCATCAATTTTGCAAAACTGGGCGGCATGACGCTGTTTTCGGGCATTGTTATTTTCTGCTTTTATTCGTTCATCTATTTAAAACGACTCTTACCGCAGGAAAACTACAACTATGACGCCATTTATTTTATTTTCTTAATTCTTGGCGTTGCGTGGGGCGGCGATTCTGCCGCCTATTTTGCAGGTCGTATGTTCGGCAAACATAAGCTTGCGCCGATTGTCAGTCCCAACAAAACAGTCGAGGGCGCCATTGGCGGCGTTTTGGGCAGTATGCTGCTTGGCGTTCTTGTCACGGCAGTTTACGCCGCCCTTTATGGCAAACTGGTGGGAATCCCTATGACAAAATTGGGCATCGGTTATTATATCGCGATAGCACTTTTGGCAGGCATCGGTTCCGGCTTGGGAATGCTGGGCGATTTGTTTGCGTCCGCTGTGAAACGCCAGTGCGAAATCAAAGATTATGGCACGATTTTCCCGGGGCATGGCGGAATTTTAGATCGATTTGACAGCGTAATGTTTGTTGCTCCGTTTGTATCGATTGTCGTCACAATGGTGTTTTATTATTTCACACATCCCGCAGGCTTATAACAAAGGAGAATTGGTATGTCAAAAACAATCACGTTACTCGGCTCAACCGGTTCTATCGGCACACAAAGCCTGACGGTTATAAAAATGCGTCAGTATACAGTATTTGGTCTTGCGGCGTATCATAACGTATCACTTCTGCTACAGCAGATTGCAGCGTTCTCGCCGAAAGTTGTCTGTGTTGTGGAAGAAAATGCGGCGGAACAATGCGAAGCAGAACTTTGTAAAATGGCACACGCACCACAGCTTTTACGCGGAAAAGACGGTCTTGTACAGCTTGCCGCAATGGCGGGTGCAGATATTGTGCTGAACGCCGTTGTGGGAATTGCCGGTCTTGCGGCGACGCTCGCGGCGATTGAAAGCGGCAAAGATGTAGCGCTCGCCAACAAAGAAAGCCTCGTCACCGGCGGCAGACTTGTCACGGAAGCCGTCAAAAAATACGGTGTGCATCTTTTGCCGGTCGATAGTGAACACTCGGCAATTTTTCAGTGCCTGCAAGATGCGCATGCGGCAAAAACGCTGCAAAAAATATTGCTGACGGCTTCCGGCGGTCCGTTTTTCGGCAAATCGCAGGACGAACTTGCACATGTGACAAAAGAAGATGCACTGTGTCATCCGAACTGGAGCATGGGCAGTAAAATCACCATCGATTCCGCAACGCTGATGAACAAAGGACTTGAACTGATTGAAGCGGCGTGGCTGTTCGGCTTGCCGGCAGAGAAAATTCAAATTGTGGTGCAGCGGCAAAGTGTGATTCATTCCATGGTGCAGTTTAGTGACAATTCTGTTTTGGCACAGCTTGGTGTGCCGGATATGTGTATTCCGATTCAATATGCCTTAACATGGCCTGACCGTTTTCCGAGTCCGGCACCGGAACTTGACTTCACATCGCTGCGTGAACTGACGTTTGATGTGGCAGACGAGACAACGTTCCGCTGTCTTGCGGCGTGTAAAAAAGCAATCACAAAAGGCGGGCTTGCGCCTTGCGCCGCAAACGGTGCAAATGAGGAAGCCGTACAGCTCTTTTTAGAGGATAAAATTTCATTTTTAAAAATCGGTGCATTGGTAGAGGCGGTTGTAGACAGCGAACCGTTCGGCAAAGCATATACACTTGCGGATGTGTATGCTTGCGATGCTGCCGCGCGCGCTTTTGTGCGCGCGCATATTTCCGATTAGAAAGCAGGTAACTACATGCAGTCTTTTTTCGCTTCCGCAGGTTCTTTTTTGATGACGGCGCTTGCGTCTGTTTTTGTGTTCGGCGTGGTTATTTTCATTCATGAGCTGGGACATTTTTTAACGGCGAAATTCAGCAGAATCCAAGTGCATGAATTTGCACTGGGTATGGGACCGACGCTTTTCAAGTGGACAAAAAATGAAACCGTCTATGCACTGCGCCTTTTTCCGATTGGCGGATTTGTCAGCATGGAAGGGGAGGACGAGGAGAGCGATAATCCCGGTTCTTTTACGCGCGCGCCAATCGGCAACCGTATTTTAGTGACAGTTGCGGGCGGAATTATGAATTTGATACTCGGCTTTCTGGTACTCGTTGTCATTGTGAGTATGGAACCCAGTATTATCAGCCGCGAAATTGCAGAGTTTTATCCCGATGCAAGTACGCAGGCAAGCGGTTTGCAGTTGAAAGATACGATTCTTGCCGTCAACGGCAGACGCTGTTTTATTGCCAATGATATCACGTATGAATTTGCGCGTACCAAACGCGGCACGGCAGATTTGACGGTTTTGCGCGACGGAAAAAAAGTTGAGCTGCCACAGGTGAAATTCACAACCGATGAAAAGGGCGGAGAAACGAAGTTGATTATCGACTTCAAAGTGTATGCCACGCCGAAAACAGTTGTAAATATTGTCAAGGAGGCGGGCAACTGGACACTTTCACTTGCAAGGCTTGTGGTACTCAGTTTGTTTGATTTGGCAACGGGACACGTACCGCTCAATGATTTGTCCGGTCCTGTCGGCATCATCAGCATCATCGGCGAAGCAACGTCATATGGTTTTCAATCGGTATTGCAATTATTGGCGCTCATCACCATCAATCTGGGCGTGTTCAATCTGTTGCCGGTTCCGGCGCTTGATGGCGGCAGACTGCTGTTTCTCATCATTGAAGCAGTGCGGCACAAGCCGGTTCCGCAAAAATTTGAAATCGGCGTCAACGCAGTCGGATTCGTTTTATTGATGGGACTTATGCTTTTTGTAACGTTCAACGATATCACAAAGTTATTCTAATATTAAGGAGAAAAAATGCGAAAACAAACACAAACGGTCAAAATCGGCTCTTTATCCATCGGCGGCAATCATCCTGTCGCAGTGCAAAGTATGCTTAATGTTCCCATCTGTGATATTGCCGGCAATGTAGCGCAGG
Organism: Ruthenibacterium sp.; assembly: GCA_036635095.1. Lineage (GTDB taxonomy): Bacteria > Bacillota > Clostridia > Oscillospirales > Ruminococcaceae > Ruthenibacterium. Next base: position 7,746 of record JAVWRA010000025.1, read on the forward strand.
CAAAACGATTGGAAACAGAAGGCTGCCAGATTGTGCGCGTTACCGTTCCGTCGCTTGCCGATGTTGCTGTAATTTCCGCGCTGAAAAATGCTGTTTCCATGCCGGTTGTGGCGGATATTCATTTTGATTATAAAGTGGCGCTTGCCTGTGTAGATGCCGGTGTCGATAAAATTCGCATCAATCCGGGCAATATCGGCGCAGACGAAAATGTACGCGCCGTTGCAAAGGCGTGTAATGCAAAAAATATTCCCATTCGCATCGGTGTCAACGGCGGCAGCCTTGAAAAAGAAATTCTTGCCAAATATGGCACGGTTACACCGGAAGCTCTCGTGGAAAGTGCGCTGTACCATGTGGCTCTGCTTGAAAAGCACGATTTTAGCAATATCGTCATCTCCATCAAATCCTCCAATGTTCCCATCGTCATACAGGCGTATCGCTTGCTCAGCCAAAAATGCAATTATCCGCTGCATGTTGGCGTCACTGAAGCCGGTACCTATCGCATGGGTTTGATTAAATCCGCCATGGGCATCGGTACTTTGCTGCTTGACGGCATTGGCGATACCATTCGGGTGTCCTTGACAGACGCGCCCGAAAAAGAAGTGCGCGCCGGTTTTGATATTTTACGTGCTGCGGGTTATCCCGTCAATGGACCTGAAGTGGTAAGCTGTCCCACTTGCGGGCGCACCAATATTGACGTTGCGAAAATCGCAAGTGAAGTAGAAGAGCGACTGCGCAACTGCAACAAATCCATTAAAGTGGCGGTTATGGGCTGCATTGTCAATGGACCGGGCGAAGCGAAAAACGCCGACATCGGCATCGCGGGCGGCATTGACTGTGCCATGCTTTTTGTAAAAGGAAAACAAATCAGAATGCTGCGCGGCAATATCGTAGATGAATTATGTGCAGAAATCAATCAGTTGGTGTAATGAATGAAACCACTCATCACAGCTTTATGGCCGCAATTTAATGCGGATGCCGATTTTGCGGCAAGTTTTTCCGGCGTTTTGGTGGAGCGGGTGGAGGCAAATCGCAGCCAAAAAACAATCACCGTTGTCTATCGCAGTGTGCGTCCGATTGCACAGGCAATGACAGAGCGTCTATATGCGTCACTTTTGCCGTTATTTCCGGGCTTTGCAGTCAAACTGCAAGGTCTGTTTTCGTTTGACTGCGTTACGCCGGAAACCGTTTTGCATTTGATTGATGAGCTGCGCGATGCAGGTTTGCCTGTCAATGGATTTCTGCAAAATGCACAGGTGCAGATTGTGGATACAACCATCACCGTTTGTGTACATAACGGCATTACACTGCTCACGCAAATGGAGTTTCCGCAAAAGCTTGCGGAGTTGATTGCGACACGCACGGACACAAAAGTGTCTGTATTGCTGCGCTGTGACGAGACCGTCAGTACGCAAAAAACAGAAGAAAAAATGGCGCAAAAAGCACCGGTACAGCAGTTCAAAGCAAAACCGACCGGTCCTGTGATTAAAGTGCAGGGACTTGATTTGGATGATACACCGGCGAAAGTGTTTCACGGACATGCCTTTGCACCCGGCGCGTTGACACAGCTCAAAGAAATCGGTGCAGAAGCCGGAAAAGTGACGATTTGGGGCGATGTGTTTTTCACGGAAGTGAAAGGCAATTACCGCAAAATCTATTCGGTTTCCATCACGGATTATACCGGCTCCATCAATCTCAAAGTGCGCGCGAATGACAATGAAAATTGCAGCAAATGGGAAAATTTGGCAAACGGAGAAACGCTGATTGTCAAAGGTGAATGCGCATATGACAAATATGAGCGTGACTATGTTGTTTATCCGTATGATGTGCTGAAAGTTGTACGTAAAAAGCGGGAAGACACTGCCGAAACAAAGCGTGTTGAGCTGCATCTTCATACAAAAATGAGCAGCATGGACGGTTTCACCGATACAAAAGCAGTGATAAACACGGCACATCGCATGGGACATCGTGCCATTGCCATCACGGATCACGGCGTTGCACAAGGCTTTCCGGAAGCGATGCTTGCCGTCGATGATATCCACCGCAAAGACCCCGACTTTAAGCTGATTTACGGCGTAGAAGCGTATTTTGTGGACGATATGATTCCCGTGGTATATGGTTTGCAAACAGGCGCCATGACACAGTCTTTTGTCGTGTTTGACCTTGAAACAACAGGACTTTCCGCCGCAGAGGATGCCATTACCGAAATTGGTGCCGTCATTGTCGAAAACGGAGAAATAGGGGAGAGTTACGACAGCTTTGTGAATCCACAGCGCCATATTTCCGAAAAAATCACACAGATAACCGGCATTACAGATGATATGGTGAAAGATGCACCGACTGAAGCAGAGGCGATGCGTGCGTTTTTGGAATTTGCAAACGGACGCGTTTTGGTAGCGCATAATGCGCATGGTTTTGATATTCGGTTTTTGAAAGCCGCCGCAAAACGCAGCAATCTGCCGTTTGCTCCAACTTATATTGATACGCTTCCGATGGCGCAGGCGCTGTATCTCGGTCTGCACAATTACAAGCTTGACACGGTGGGCAAATATCTTGAAATTCCGCCGTTTAACCATCACCGCGCTTGTGATGACGCAAGAGCGCTCGCACAAATTTTTGAAAAAATGATTGAAGATTTGGCGCTGCGGGAAGTGACGCAGCTTGAAACGGTCAATACGAAGCTGGGCGGTGCGCGTGAGCTTGCCAAAAAGAATTTTCATCTGATTATTCTCGTGAAAAATCAAGTCGGCATGAAAAATTTATATCGGTTGATTTCCGCGGCACATATGGATTATTTTTTCAAAGTGCCGCGCATTCCGCGCAGTTTGCTCAACAAGCACCGCGAGGGATTGATTCTCGGCTCTGCGTGTGAAGCGGGTGAATTGTATCGCGCCATCGTGGAGGGACGCAGTTTTGAAGAACTGTGTATCATCGCCGATTATTATGACTATCTTGAAGTGCAACCGCTTGGCAACAATGAATATATGGTACGCCAGCATATGGTGGACAATATTGAGCAGGTGCAGGCATTCAATAAAACGGTCTTGCAGCTTGGTGAAAAGCTGCATAAAATGGTGGTGGCGACGGGTGACGTTCACTTTTTAGAGCCGCAGGATTCAGTCTATCGTGCCGTGTTGCAGGCGGGCAACGGCTTTAAAGATGCCGATGAACAGGCGCCGCTTTATTTCCGCACAACGGACGATATGCTCAAGCAATTCAGCTATTTGCCGGCGGAAAAAGCCATGGAAATTGTGGTGACAAACCCCAATAAAATTGCGGACATGATTGACGGTTCGGTGCGCGCAATTCCGAAAGGGTTATATACGCCCACAATCGATGGCGCAGATGAATCTTTGCGCGCAGACACCATGCGCAACGCAAAAGCGCGTTATGGCGATCCGCTGCCGGAAATTGTGGAAAAGCGGCTCACGCGTGAGCTTGATTCCATCATCAAACATGGCTTTGCGGTGCTTTATGTCATTGCGCAAAAACTTGTTCTCAAAAGTGAAGATTACGGCTATCTGGTCGGTTCGCGCGGTTCAGTCGGCTCATCTGCCGTGGCGCATTTTTCGGGTATTTCCGAGGTGAATAGTCTGCCGCCGCATTATCTCTGCCCGAAATGTAAGTGGAGTGAGTTTTTCGAAAAAGGCGAGGTGGCAGACGGGTTCGATTTGCCGGACAAGGTTTGTCCGCAATGCGGCGAAAAGTTACTTGTGGACGGACACGATATTCCGTTTGAAACATTTCTCGGCTTTGACGGTGACAAAGAGCCGGATATTGATTTAAACTTTTCAGGCGAAGTGCAGTCTCTGGTTCATCGATATACCGAAGAATTATTTGGCAAAGACCATGTGTTTAAGGCGGGAACCATCTCCGGTTTACAGGATAAAACAGCCTATGGTTATGTAAAAAAATATCTGGAGGAGCGCGGGCGCATTGTAAATCATGCGGAAGAAAACCGTCTGATACAGGGCTGTGTCGGTGTCAAACGTACAACCGGTCAGCATCCGGGTGGCATGGTGGTTGTGCCGAGCAATTATGATGTGTTCGATTTTTGCCCGATTCAGCATCCGGCAGACGACAAAGATAAAGGCGTTGTTACGACGCATTTCGAGTTTAAATATCTGCATGAAACCATCTTGAAACTGGATGAACTCGGTCATGATGTGCCGACGATGTACAAGCATCTTGAAGATATGACGGGCATTAAAATGGATTCTGTGCCGATGAATGACCCGAAAGTAATTTCCTTACTGGTGTCTACCGATGCGCTCGGTGTCACGCCGGAGCAGATTGACAGTCAGACCGGTACCTTCGGCATTCCCGAACTCGGCACCAGTTTTGTACGCAATATGCTCATGGAAGCACAGCCGAAAAGCTTTGGCGACTTGATTCAAATTTCCGGCTTGTCACATGGTACAGACGTATGGAACGGCAACGCGCAGGATTTAATCAAAGATAAAACCTGTACGATTTCCGAGGTCATCGGTACGCGTGACAGCATCATGACGTATTTGCTGCACAAGGGCGTTGAGCCGAAAACGGCGTTCACAGTCATGGAATTGACGCGCAAAGGCAAGGTGGCGAAAGCCGGTTTTCCGGACGGCGTTGAAAAAATGCTCAAAGAACATGACGTGCCGGATTGGTATCTTGACAGTTGCAAAAAAATCAAATATATGTTCCCGAAAGCCCATGCCGTGGCATATTTGATTGCCGCTATTCGGCTGATGTGGTTTAAGGTGTATAAGCCGCTCGCGTTTTATGCCACGCATTTTACCGTGCGCGGTGAGGACATCGATTATGACGCGGCAGTCGGCGGCATCAAAGTAGCAAAGCAGCGCATGAAAGAAGTAAGCGCACGGCTCAAAGAGGAGCGCAAAGCAAAAGACGAGGATATTTTGGCGGAGTTGCAGCTCGTCAATGAGATGTTGCAGCGCGGCTATGAATTTGCGCCGATTTTGATTGGTAAAAGCAAGGCGAAAACGTATGTGATTGAGGACGGAAAAATTCGTCTGCCCTATCTTTCCATGAAAGGACTTGGCGAATCGGTTGCCGCAGCACTCGAAGAAGCCACTTCACACGGACAGCAGTATATCTCGGCAGATGAGCTACAAACAGCGTCCGGCGCGTCCTCCACCGTCATGGAAAATCTGGCAAACTGCGGTGCGCTCGGCGACTTGCCGAAATCCAGTCAGGTTTCATTCTTTTAAAAGGTTAAAAATAATACAAGCACCGTTCTGCTAATTGTTACAATCAACGGAACGGTGCTTGTGTCATTCGTGAAATATTTTACAGCGCTGCAAACTGGCGCAGAATTTGCGGGTCTTGCAGTGCAATCGTTCGTCCCGATAAATAAGCGAGTGTATTTTCGGCGGGAATAATGCCAAACGTCACCTGCACCGCACACAGCGCCTGCGTTTCGATTTTGCACCGTGCGTTCATTTTGCGGTTGCCGTATTTGATATCGCCCAAAACAGGCGCATTTAAAAAGGCGAGATGCGCACGGATTTGATGCGTTCTGCCTGTGAGCAAATCAATTTTGCACAGACAAAACGGACCTTTTTGTTCAAGCACCGTCACGCCTGTTCGTATTTCTTTGTAGCCGAACGCTTCATTTGCCTGCACAGACACTTTGTTGTCTTTTTCGCGGTGCTGCAAATATGCCTTGTGAACGCCGCGCGGCGGGACACCGACCGTGATGCAAAGATATTGCTTGTTGAGCAGATTTTGGCGGATAATCTCGTTCATATCGCGCAGTGCCGCATAATTTTTTGCCGCAAGAACAAGTCCCTCCGTGCCGCGGTCAAGCCGGTTGCACAGTGCAGGCGCAAACGTGTTTTCGGCGTCAGCGTGATAAGCCCCGCTTTGCGTCAAATAGGCACAGAATGCGTCTACCAAATTGGCATCGCCCGTGCGGTCAGAGTGGCAGAGCAAATGCGCCGGTTTATACAGTGCGGCAATGTTTTCGTCCTCAAAAACAACCTGCAAAGCAGGCTGACGCACTTGTTTTTTGACAGGTGTTTGTTGCGGAACATCTGCAAAAAACTCATCATTGATATAAAGCTCAATCAAATCGCCGACACAAAGCCGCGTTTCGGCGTCCGCATGTTTTCCGTTGATTTTGATGCGCTTGTTGCGAAAACTTTTATAAAGCAGGGAAGTTGGCAGATTCGTCGTCACATTCTGCACAAAACGCGACAAGCGCACACCATCTTCGTTTTTTCCGGCTGTAAAACTTTTCATTGCCTGCTCCTTACTCTTTTAAAACGTTCGTGTTTAGTATATAATAGATAAGACTATTCGTAAAGGAGAAAATTTCATGAGCGAACACGATGCACACCGCCAACGCGTTTATAATCGTTTTCTGAAAGAAGGGCTTGCGGGCTTTGAAGAACATAACGCAATGGAATTTCTTCTGTTTTTGGCACACGCGCGCGGCGACACCAATTCACTTGCGCATCAATTGATCAATCGTTTCGGCAGCCTTGCCAATGTGCTTGATGCGCCGGAATCAGAGCTTGAAACCGTGCCGGGTGTCGGACCGTCCAGTGCGGTTGCGCTGAAATTCATTCCGCAGATGTGTGCCTATTATCTTGAAAACAAAGTTTCTAACAATAAATTGCTCGACAGTGTTGATGCAGTCAGTGCCTTTTTAATGCCGAAATTTTTCGGTAAATTGCAGGAAGAATTTTATATGATTGCACTTGATGACCGCCGCAAATTACTGCGCTGCGTCTGCCTTTCAAAAGGCGTTGGCAATGCAACGTCCGTGTCTGTGGCAAAATTGATTGCCGAAGTGACAAAATGCAACGCCACCGGCGTGATTTTGGCACACAATCATCCGCGCGGCATCACGCTGCCGTCCAGCGGAGATTTGGCGGTTACGACGGAGTTGTATCGTGCTTTGCGTATGATTGGTGTGGAGTTGCTTGACCATTTTATCTTCACGGAAAAAGAATATTTATCTTTTGCGGATACACGCTATCTTTCCAGTATCAAAGAGAACGTTCGATAAAACAAAATGCAGGAGCCGAAAATCGGCTCCTGTGCTTTTTTCATAAATGGGTATCCCATTTTCCACACCAAACGGTGTCGTTGTAGTGTCCTTTAAATTCCGATTTCCCCATGATTTTTTCAACGGCGGCATGAATGACGGCGCGGGAATCACCGTAAGCGTTGATATAGGTGCGGCACATCGGCACATCATATAAATGTGTGGTAAAATTCAACGATACAAAAACGGTGGGTACTTCGCAGGCGTACCAAGGCACATCACTCGATTGCTGTGTTGCCCAGCTGATGCGCTTTACATTCTCACGCGCATAACCCGCAACATCGGCAAATACCAGTGCAGCATCGCAGCTTTCGTGCAAAGCTTTCATGCTGCCTTTTGCTTTTTCATTGCCGTCGTTGAGCGTTACCGTAAAGCCCGCTTTTGTCAATTCGTCAATGATGATATCGCGGGCATCATCTGTTGCACCTGCCAAACCGCCAAGGTCGCCGCTGATGTAAAACAGTTTGATTTTTTTGTATTTTTCGGGTGTAATCGGCAAAAGATGTTTCGTATCTTTGACAAGTGTGATGCTGTCATCGGCGGCTTTTTCGGCAATTTTAAGATGTTCGGCGCAGCCGATAACCGATAAATTCGCTTTGTCTTTGACAAGAGTATGCTCTTTTTGATGCAGATGCAGTTTGAGCGCCGCTTTCATGCCAAGAATGCGGCACAGTGCGTCGTGCATCCGTTCTTCGGTGATACAGCCGTTTTGGTAGCCGTTTAGCATATAGCCGAAATCCTCGTCGGGATCATTGAAAAACAAAAACATATCACAGCCGGCGGCAATGGCGCGCGGCACTTGTTCGCTGCGCGGAAAATGTTCCCACATGCCAACCATATGGCTGGCGTCAGTGAGCAATAAGCCGTTGTAGCCAAGCTGACCGCGCAATAGTCCGCTCAACAGTTCGGGTGAAAGGGAAGCAGGCAGGATATCCGCGTCTGCAATGCCGGGGCAAAGCTTGCGTGAGTAGGCCGGCTGACAAATATGTCCAACCATAATGCTCATAAGTCCATCATCAATGAGTGTTTTGTATACCTTGCCGAATGTGGCGTCCCATTCTTCACACGAGAGTGTGTTGACGCCGAGCAGGAGATGATGGTCGCGTTCTTCCGTGCCGTCGCCGGGAAAATGTTTTGCACATTCGGCAACACCACTTTGATGCAGACCTTTGATAAATTCACGAGATAATGCAATCACTTCGTCGGCATCATCAGAAAAGGCACGGGTATTGACAATCGTGTTGCGCCAATCTTTGTAGATATCCACCACGGGGGCAAAGTTCCAGTTGCAACCGATGGCACTGCCTTCAGCGCCGCTGACAAGGCCGCAATCGTAGGCGGTTTTTGCAGTGCAAGAAGCACCGCTTTGCGCGCTGGAGGCGACATAGGTGCCGCCTGTAACGCCGCCGCTGCCGCCTTGCTCGCAGTTAGAGGCGATGAGAAGCGGAATTTTACTCTGCTCCTGTAAAAATTTGTTTTGCGCATAAATTTCTTCCGGTGCAGCGTTTGGATAGCGCACACCGCCGTAATGATAACGTGAAAGAGAATCTGCCATATATTCCGGCTCGCGCGAGAGATTCATATTGATGAAAAGCTGCCCTACTTTTTCTTCATCGGTCATGCCGGCAATGGTTTCGTTTACCCACGCAATGTCCGCATCAGAGAGAAAAAAAGGTTTTTCTTTTAAATTGACCATCTTGTTCACCTGTCCTTTCTGCCTGCTTTACGCATGCAGTGAAATTGCAAATTCTGCGTCGTAAGTGTCTTGCAGCAGATTGTTGAACGTATTGGAAATCAAATGCGGCACGGTTTCTGTGGTCAGCCGATGCCAACTTGCTTTTTCTTGCCCTACAAAAATCGGATAAAACCATGTTTCGTTTGATTCTGCCGCCGCTTTGTCGCCAAACGCATCACCGACCATTAACACCTGCTGCGGCTGATAGCCAAGGGAAATCAGCTTTTTGATGATGTCTGCCTTGGCACCTTCTTCTTGACAGCAGAGCAAGCGGGTGTATTGCTTCAGACCGTGTTTTTGCCATTCGGCATTCACAGCGGCTCCGTTGGCGGAAGAAACGCCCACAATATCGGCAACGGCGCTGATGCTGCGCAGACTTTCCTCAACAAGCGGAAACGGTTTGGCGTCATCCGGCAGAGCGGCAATGGCTTCGTTGACGCGATTGCTCCAAACGAGCGCTTTTTGTAAAACGGGCAAGGGATGTATTGCAAGATATTCTTTGAGGGCGCGGTTTGAAAGCTCTTTCGCAGTATGCACCCATTCTGTTAAATCCGCAACGCCTTCAATGACTGCACCGCGTTTTACCATTTCTTCCGAAGCCGCGGCAAGACCCATAAAACGGTTGATGCCGCGTGTTTTGGTATAAAGATTCATGTCAAGCCACAGCTTTGTCGCTTCCATGCGTCTGTTTTCAAGTCCAAAAACGCTAATCCACTGCGGAGCAAAGCATTCAATATGTTTTACATCCATGGTATCCATGGCACAGCCGTCGGAATCCACGCAAATAAGATATTCACTGTGCGGTTTGTAATTTTCAAAAATGTCCATACTGCAATCCTTTCTGTTTCAGGATACTTTATCGGTTGTTTGCTTTTCGGTTTTGCGCTTTTCAATTTCTGATTGTACATGCACCATTTCTTTTGAGTCTAAATTGTACCATTTCATGGCGATAATGGAAGCGACGTGTCCCAGAATCGGCACGATGCAAAAGCAAATCATCATGTACATATTAAAGGTATCGTTGACAGGTTGGTTTGGCGTGATGATGATTTTTCCGACACCGGCGGCGGCTAACGCAAAGCCGATAATCAAGCTGGAGGCAGAGGAAATCATTTTGTCAATGAATGAGAAGATGGTGCTGATCATGGACGGCACAAAACGACCTGAACGATAATTTTCATAATCGGAGCAATCGGCAATCATGGGGATAACGGCCGCGTTTGCCATGCTGGAAATGAGCTTTTGCACAAGATATAGACCAAGAAAAATCCACGGATAATTCGGGTTCGGACGCACGATGAACATGATGGCAAGAAAAATCATTGAACCCCATGTGCCGATTAAAAAGGTGCGTTTGAGACCGAGTTTGCGTGCAATCATCATGCCGACAAACGAAACCACAATCAGCGGCAGTGTGAGCATCAGAGAAAATTCACCTGCAAGAGAAGAATTTAGCAGCATATTCGCAAAAATATAAGTAGTGGTGCCGGTGACAAGCAATGCACCAAGTTTATCGGTGGCTGCGGAGATAATAAGCATCTGCAAAGGACGGTTGTGACCGAGAATTTCAAAATAATCTTTTACATGTGCCGCAGGCGACTTTAAGTCGTTATAAAATTCGGGACGGTCTTTGGAAGCAATGCCGATGATGGCAAGAATTGTAAAGGTAAACGAGATGGCAGAGATAATCCATCCGGCAGCTTTCCACATGTCGGGGTTGAGCAAGCCTTTTTTGTCGGCGTATGCACCGACAGAGTACATATTTGCCAAAACGGTTGTGATAAGAAACGGCACAAAAGCGACACAGATTTGTGTCATGAATCCATCAATGCCGGAAAAAATCGGACGCTGTTTCGGGTCATTGGTCACCACAGATTGTGCGGCTTTGGTGGCGATGGTTTGCATGGTGTAGCCGATGATGTAAAAGAAGTAAAAGGCGGTAGTCCATAGATAGCGGCCGGAAACAGACAGACCGAGCGGGCAGTTGAAAATAGCCATCATGCAGGCAAGTAAAATCAAGTTGCCGCCGAGAATAAACGGACGAAAGCGTCCGAAACGACCGTTGGTTTTGTCTACGAAAAAGGCGATAAGCGGGTCGGTGATGCCGTCAAAAACACGCATTGAAGTGGCAATCACGCCGACAACGACGGCGGAAAGGCCAAGGACGTTTTGTGTGAAATAAGCATATTGCATCATGAGGAAAAGGGCAAGGTTTGTAGCGCTGTTATTGAGTGCAAAGAAACAAATTTGCCATGTTTTTGCTCTGCGATAAACCGGAGTGGCGAGCGATTCTGTACTCATGGTAATCCTCCTTGAAATAATGTGTTTTGTTTGATGTTGAGAGCAGTGCGCACAAACTCTCTTTACAATTGCATTATAGCATCATAAAAAAAGAGGTGTTAGCAAATTATTACTTTTAATAGAACAATATTATGATTTTGTTGCTATTTGACTACATTTTTACTTTTGCGTTGAGAGAAAAATGGAGTCATTGCACACGAAATGCCTTGCGAAGTGTTTTAAAATAAGATATGATGAAATCAACAAATAGCATGGGAGGAAGATAAAATGCCGGATGCCCTTACTGCACTCACCGACTATGCACAACTTTTACTCGGGTTGAAAGTGACGGAAATTACCGTGTGCAAAGAAGATTTTCACCTTTTTGTGCGCGAAAATTTTTGCAAACTTGTGGCAGAAAATTATTTACAGGATTCTTTTTGGAACTTTATTGATGCCGTTCAGGATAAAACCATATATGAATTTTCCGATCCGTTTCAAATCAATCTTCTACTGTTACGCTTGCCTGAAAGCTTTGTCATTCTCGGTCCGTTTATGCAAAACACGGCAGATGAAGCACTTTGTGAAGAAGTGCGGCGCAGCAGCGGAATTGCCGATTTGCCGTATGAGATATTAAACTTTTATTATTCGCTGCCTGTCTGCACGATGCCGCTGGTTATCAGCACGGCACAGCTTTTTTTGAGCCATGCTTATCAAATGCCAATCAATGCGGCAGTGCGCAAACTGTTGCCGTTTACAAAGGCGAATCCTGTACATACGCGCCTTTCGGCGGCAGAACAGCATGATTTCAAACAGCTTTCGCAGCGATATGCACTCGAAAACACCATGCTCAGCGAGGTGGCGGCCGGCAATGCCGTGGGTGCCGTCAAGGTACTGAAACGCTTTTTGACAATGGTGAATCACATCACGTATATCAGCGATCCGATTGCCAATCAAAAAAAGCTGAACACCATTTACAATACATTATTGCGCAAAACGGCAGAACATACCAATCTTGATTTAATTCTCATCAATCAAATCAGCGCAAAATTTTCGTATCAAACAGAAAACACCAATACCGTAGACGGACTGCGTGTGCTGCAATATGATATGGTGAGCGCCTACTGCGAGCTTGTGAAGAACAATTCCTTGCGCAATTACAGTCCGATTGTGCGAAAAGCGCTGTGCTATATCAGCGAAAATCTCGGCGAACAAATACAGCTTGCAGATATTGCAGACGCCTGCGAAGTAAGCCCGAATTATTTATCTGCGCTGTTCAATGCGGAAACAGGGGATTCCATCGCCGCATACATCAATCGAAAACGTGTGGACAAAATAGCAGATTTATTACAAAACACAAACGAAAGTATGAGCAATATTGCCGCTTATGCGGGTTTTGCGGATTTGAACTATTGTATTAAGGTATTTAAAAAAATCAAAGGAATGCCGCCGGGTGCCTTTCGCCGCAAAACGACAATCGAGGGAGCTATACACGAAAAGAATTGAAAAAAAGAAGAAAAAGCACTATAATGTAATGTATTGATTCTATCGATTTGCAAACACTGTTGATGTGCTTGTTGTTATAAAAGCGAACTTGAGGAGTTACCATATGCCGGAATCCATTTTTGATTTACACGCGCCGTTTAAACCCACGGGTGACCAGCCGGATGCTATTCGACTGCTGACTGATGGCGTGTTGCGCGGCGATAAGGCACAAACGCTGCTTGGCGTCACGGGCAGCGGCAAAACATTCACCATGGCAAATGTCATTGCAAATGTCAACCGTCCGACGCTTGTTCTCGCACACAACAAAACACTCGCGGCACAGCTTTGTACGGAGTTTAAAGAGTTTTTCCCGAACAACGCGGTTGAATATTTTGTTTCTTAGAGCGAAATTAGCTATTTT
>JAVWRA010000026.1:0-19575 GCA_036635095.1 Ruthenibacterium sp.
ATGCGCTGTTTCCGCATCTCAATGTGTTTGAAAACGTTGCGTTCGGTTTGCGGCTGCAAAAATTAGAGGAGTCGCTCATTCGCGCGCGTGTGCTGGAAATGCTCGAAATGGTCGGTCTCAAAGGCTTTGAACGCCGCAATACGCTCACGCTTTCGGGCGGTCAGCAGCAGCGTGTTGCCATTGCGCGCGCACTCGTCAACCATCCGCGCGTTTTGCTGCTTGATGAGCCGCTCGGCGCACTCGATTTAAAATTGCGCAAAGAAATGCAGATTGAACTTAAACGCATTCAGCAAAGCCTTGACATCACCTTTATTTACGTGACGCATGATCAAGAGGAAGCGCTCACTATGTCGGACACGGTTGTTGTGATGAGCGGCGGCGAAATTCAGCAAATCGGTTCGCCGCAGGATATCTACAATGAGCCGAACAACGCCTTTGTGGCGGATTTTATCGGCGAATCGAATATTTTAGGCGGTGTGATGCACCGCGATTTTCTTGTGGAATTTGCCGGCAATTCCTTTGCCTGTGTTGACAAAGGCTTTGCACCGCAAGAGCAGGTGCAGGTTGTTGTGCGGCCTGAAGATATTCAGGTTGTGCCGGCGATTCAAGGACAGCTTTCGGGCATTGTTGAAAACGTCATTTTCAAGGGTGTTCATTTTGAAATGCACGTCAAACAGGCAGGTTATACATGGATGATTCACTCCACACAGGCGTCACAGGTGGGTGAATTGATTGGTATGCGCATCGGGCCGGATGAAATTCACATCATGCGCAGCACGGAGGGTCAGTAAACGCCGTGATTCAGAAAAAATCTCTCGCATCACCGTATCTTATCTGGATGGTGATTTTTATTGCCGCACCGCTTGCCATCGTTATTTATTTTGCGTTCACAGACGCCGCAGGCGCGTTTACACTCGAAAATATTATGGGTCTCGGACAGTATACCGCTGTTTTTGTGCGCAGTATTTTGCTTGCCATTGCCGCAACAACCATCTGCCTTGTGCTTGCGTTTCCGCTCAGCTACATGCTGTCACGGATGCGCGCGTCACGGCAAAGCATGATGCTGATGCTTGTGATGCTGCCCATGTGGATGAACTTTTTGCTGCGCACGTATGCGTGGCGCAGTTTGCTTGAAAACGGCGGACTTATCAACCGGTTTCTCGGTATTTTCGGCATCGGGCCGTTTCAGATGATTAACACCGCCGGCGCTGTCGTGCTTGGCATGGTGTATAATTATCTGCCGTATATGATTTTGCCGCTCTACACCATTATGGTGAAAATTGACACAAGCGTGATTGAAGCAGCACAGGATTTGGGCGCAAACACGTTTCAAGTGTTGCGCAAGGTGTTGATTCCGCTTTCGATGGACGGCATTACAACCGGCATTACCATGGTGTTTGTGCCGAGCATTTCCACGTTTATCATCAGCCGTATGCTCGGTGGCGGGTCGAATTTGCTGATTGGCGATTTGATTGAAATGCAGTTTCTCGGCAACAGTTATAATTACAATCTCGGCAGCGCCATGAGCCTGGTGCTGATGGTGATTGTGCTGCTGTGCATGAGCTTTACCACTGCTGACAGTGAAGAAATGGAGGCGATGGTATGAAAAAAACACGTATCCTGCAAAGCGCTTATCTCTGCGCCATTTTCGGCTTTTTGTATGTGCCGATTGCCGTGCTGATTGTGTTCAGCTTCAACGAGAGCAAAAGCCGCACAGTGTTCACGGGTTTTACGTTCAAATGGTATCAAAATCTATTTCACAACGACATGATTTTAAAAAGTCTGCTCGTGTCGCTCGCGATTGCCTTTGTGTCCGCCACCATCGCCACCGTCCTTGGCACGATGGCGGCAATCGGCATCAACAGCATGAAAAAACGGACGCGCAGCGCCATTTTGAGCGCCAGTTATGTGCCGGTTATCAATCCGGAAATCATCACCGGTGTGTCTATGATGCTTTTGTTTGTTGTGCTCAATGAACAGATTTCTGCCGTTTTGTCTATGATTTTCAAAACCGAAATTTCATTCAGCGGCTTTGGCATCGTCACCCTTTTGATTGCACATATCACATTCAATCTGCCATATGTTATTTTCAACGTCAGCCCCAAACTGCGGCAGCTTGATGTCCGCATGTACGAAGCAGCGCTTGACCTCGGCTGCACACCGTTGCAGGCGTTTTTCAAGGTGGTGCTGCCTGAAATGATGCCCGCGATTTTATCGAGTTTTCTCATTTGTTTGACTTACTCGATTGACGATTTTATCATTTCGTATTTCACGAGCGGCACGGTGCAAACGTTGCCGATTGCCATTTACAGCATGACGAAAAAGAAAGTCAGTCCGGAAATCAACGCGCTTTCCTCGCTGATGTTTGTTGTGATTCTCACGATTATTCTCGTGTCAAACAGCGTGGACAGTGTGCGCGAAAAACGCATTCAAAAGGCGATTCGCGCCGCGGAGGCAGGCAAATGAAAAAAAGCATCTGCCTTTTTCTCACACTGCTTTTATGCGTGAGCGTGACGGCACCGGCATTTGCCGCCGTGCGCGTTGAGCCGAATTATGATTATCAGCGCTTTGCAAACGACAATCTTACGCTCAATGTCTACAATTGGGGCGAATATATTTCAAACGGCACCGACGATTCCGTCAATGTCGTCAAGGAATTTGAAGCGCTCACCGGCATCAAAGTGAACTACACGACATTCGACACCAACGAAAGTTTATATGCCAAACTCAAAAGCGGCGCGGGCGATTATGATGTCATCATTCCGAGCGATTATATGATAGACAAAATGGCGCACGAAGACATGTTGGCGGAGATTGACCTGCAAAATATTCCGAATTTCAAATTCATCGGCGACGATTACAAATCGCGCACCTATGACCCCGAAAACAAGTACAGCGTCGCTTATACATGGGGCGTGGTGGGCATTATTTATAACAAAAACATTGTGGACGAGGAGGATTTAGCGCAAGGGTTCGGTCTTTTGTGGGACGAGAAATATGCCAAACAGATTTTGATGTTCAACAACAGCCGCGATGCGTTTGCCGTGGCGGGAAAAATGCTCGGACATTCACTGAATCCGAAAAACACAGCCGAAATTGATGCGGCGGCACAGCAGCTTAAAAATCAAAAGAGCGTGGTGCAGGCGTATGTGATGGACGAGGTGTTTGACATTATGGGCGGCGAAGAAGCTGCCATTGCGCCATATTATGCAGGTGACGGCATTACGTTGATGCGCGAAAATGAAAATCTCGACATGTTTATTCCGCCCGAAGGTTCCAATCTATATGTGGACGCGATGTGCATTCCGAAAACGAGCAAAAAACAGGCGGCTGCCGAAATGTTCATCAACTTTATGTGCGAAACCGACATCGCGCTTGCCAACACCGAAACCATTTGCTATTCTTCGCCGCATACGGCGGTGCAGGCGCTGCTGCCGAAAGAACTGCGTGAAAATGAACTGATGTATCCGCCGGCAGAACTTTTGGCGAAATGCGAAATTTTCACGGCGCTGCCAAGCGACATCAGCCGCGCAATGGACGCCGCATGGAGCGACGTGCGCAGCTATGACGCGAACGGAAACGGCTGGCTGATGCCGGTGGCGTTGTGTGTGATGCTTTGCCTTGCAGGGTTTGGATTTGTGCGAAAAGCCATGCGGAAAAAACGAAACGAATATTGAAAAACAGAGCCGTAAAAATGAGCATTTTGCTCATTTTTGCGGTTTCTTGACTATTTTTGCTCAAAAAACAGCCAAAAAAGAAAAATATGTGGACATTGCTTATCCTGTGCATTATAATAAACATATAATTGTATAATATGCACAGGAATGCGAAAAAGCAGGTGGGGGGGAAACAAATGGCAAGCGAAAAGCAATATATGTTGTCAGTGGATGACGACGCAGAAAGCCGTGCCACCTTAAAAGCTATATTTGATGCGGAGTTTACTGTGCTGCAAGCGCAGAACGACAAGGAAGCGATGGCGCTTTTGCAGCAGTACGGTGCAAAAATATCCGTCGTTGTTATTGACGTGGAACAAACCGCAACAGGACTTCCGCTGCTTCAAACCATGAAGCAAACACCTGCCTTTGCCGCGATTCCGGTTGTTGTGAATGTGGAGCATCACACGGCAGACAACGAGCTTGCCGCAATGCGCCTTGGCGTGTCTGATTTTATCGCAAAGCCGTATCATCCGGAGCTTGTGCATCAGCGTGTGCAAAATGTGGTGAATCGCCGCGAGATGGAGCAAATGCGTCGGCATGTGGAATGTGACGAATTGACCGGCATTTACAACAGAGCCTCCTTTGTAAAAGCAACGCAGGAACTGTTTGCGAAAAACAGCGCCGCGCGATATGTGTTGTTGCGATGGGACATTGAACGGTTCAAGGTGGTCAACGAGCTATTCGGCACAGAGACGGGCGACAAGGTGCTGCGTGTGTTTGCGCAGTGTTTGCGGCATAGAATCGACGGCTGTGGCACGTATGCGCGTTTGGATGCCGATAATTTTGCCTGCTGTTATCCGTATGAATATTTGGATACCGAAAAGCTGAGAACACAGATGAGCAATTGCTTTGATTCGCTGCATTTGAGCTATGACATTGTGCTGTGTGTCGGCATTTATATCATCGACGACACTACGGTGCCGGTTGACCAAATGTGCGACCGTGCCAATATGGCACTGCACACCATCAAAGGCAATTATATGCGGCGGTTCGCGTTTTATGACGACACCATGCGCGAAGAAATGATGATGGAACAGCAGATTGTCGGTGAGATGCAGGAAGCACTCCAAACAGAGCAGTTCTGTATTTATTTGCAGCCGATTTACAGTGTGTCACAAGGCAAACCCATTGCGGCGGAAGCGCTTGTCAGATGGCAGCATCCGGAGCATGGGCTGATTCCGCCTGCGCGGTTTATTCCGCTGTTTGAACGCAACGGGTTTGTCACAAAACTGGACTATTATGTGTGGGAATGTGTGTGTAAATTCATTTCCGAAGAAAAAAAGCTGCATCATCCCGTTGTGCCGATTTCGGTCAATGTGTCGCGGCTCAATTTCTACAGCCAAGATTTGTGCGAGCGCATCATTGCGCTTGTGGAACGTTATCATATTGCGCCGTCTTTGCTGAAAATTGAAATCACCGAGAGCGCTTATACGGACAATCCCGCGCAGTTGCTTAAGGCAATGCGCAAGTTGCAGCGCTATGGTTTCCAGGTTTCAATGGACGATTTCGGCAGCGGTTATTCCTCGCTGAACATGCTCAAAGATGTGCCGACGGATATTTTAAAAGTTGACATGAAATTTGTCAGCGGACTTGAGAGTTCCGAGCGCGCCGGCAGCGTGCTGACAAGCGTGATTCGCATGGCAAAATGGCTTGAGATGGACGTCATTGTCGAGGGCGTGGAAACAAAAGGGCAGCTTGATTTTCTATGCAGTATCGGCTGTGACAGTATTCAAGGCTACTATTTTGCAAAGCCGATGCCGAAAGAAGACTTTGTGGCATTGCTTGCCCGAACAGGAAAAGGCTATTTGCGCAAAGACGATGCGGACATTTCTGCGCAGGAAAACCTCAAGGCGCTCATGGATTCAGATGAAAAAACAAGTATTCTGTTCAATCATCTGATTGGCGGCGTCGGCATTTATGAGCTGTACAAAGATGTGCTTGAAATTGTGCGCGTCAACAACGGCTATTATAATTTGACCGGTTCAACGCCAAAAACCTTGTTGCGTGACACCAAAAATGCGAATGCGTGGGTTCACGTGCAAGACCGCTCTGCGCTGATTCGCGCTTGCCGCGAAGCGGAGCAAAAGGAGAAGGTCATACGCGTTGTGGTGCGACGGTATCATCAAAACGGTTCTTTGCTTTGGATTGAAGTGCGTGTGCGATATATGGGCAAACGCGCAGGTCGTTCGTTGTTTTATTTTGTTCTCAACGACATTACCGCACAGCGAAAACAAGAACAGGAACAGTTTTTAGTCAGCTATGTGGACGCGTTGAGCAATCTGTACAATGAAATTATTGAAGTGAATTTTACCGACGACACCTATATGCTGTGCAGCGGTCAGTCTGAGACCTTACACCTCAAAGAAAGAAAAGACGCATACGTCAAAGACGTCACGGCATTTGTGGAAACGCGGGTTCATCCGGATGACAGAGCGCTGTTTTGGAGCGTTGGACGCGAGGAAAATTTGGTGCCGTTCTTCACGCGGGATGATAAATACAGTTTGGGTGCGCAGGTGCGTGTCCTCAAAATGGACGGACGATATCGTGTTGTGCGTTATGATGTGTTGCGTGTTGACGGTGCATTTGGCGAGCATATCTGTTTGCAGTGTATTCGCGATTTGAATGATGTCAAAGAGATGCCGGATGCGATGCCGGAGGAACAGCCAAAGAGACTTTCAACACCGTTAAAACTGCGTGACGCGCTGCAAAATACGCCACGGCAGGAAACTATTTTGATTGTGGATGACAATCAGGTAAACCGGATTATTCTGCGTAAAATGCTCGGCGGAATATACACGGTGCTGGAAGCTGAAAACGGAAAAGACGCGCTGAGTGTGTTGCAGCAGACAGAATATCATGTTGACGCGGTGCTGCTTGATATTGTGATGCCGGTGATGAACGGATATGAGTTCTTAGAGCAGCGCAAAAAAGATGAAGCCCTCGCGACAATTCCCGTGATTGTGATTTCGCAGTCGGAATCGCATGAGAACGAGCTGCGTACGTTGGAACTTGGCGCAAGCGATTTCATGAAAAAGCCATATGAGCCTGAAATTATCAAACAGCGGCTTAAAAACTTGATTCAATTGCAGCGCCTTGCAGAAAGCCGCCAAACGGTGCAGGCACTGCTTGACAACTTGCCTGCGGGCGTGATGATGTGCGAGTTTACAGCCGATACGGTGACGACACATTATGTCAGCAAAAGCTTTGCGGAGTCTTATGGTTATACGGTGGACGAATTTCTCACATGTTTCGGGAAAAATCTATTGGATATCATTCATCCCGACGACAGAGAATATGTGCGTAAACAATCACAGGCAACGTTTCAAAATCATTTGCCCTATGTCATGGAGTTTCGGATACAGCGCAAAGACGGCAACGAAAGATGGATGCGTGAGCGGGCAAACTTTGCGTATGTGCGGGATGGCGCTGCTGTTTATTATTCCGTTATGACCGATATTACCGAAGAACATCAGCAAAGCGAAACAGTGGCACAGCAGCAAACGGCGCTTGAGGACGCCTATCAGAAATTACAAATTGCATTCATTCAGTCGGATATGTTGATGTGGGAATATGATATTCAAAAGCGCACCATCAAGCTGACGGAACGCATGAAAAAGAAATATCCGTGGATGCAGGACGAAGAAGACGCCGAAATCTTTTTGCGGGCGCTCGGCTTGCTTGATGACGGTACACAGGCGCAGTTCCATGTCGCACAAAAACGTTTGGAAAAGGGCGAAAGTCCGGTAGAAACGATTACGAAAGTGCATAAAGAAACAGGCATCAGCAAGTGGAGCAAGATACGATATACCACCATGTTCAACAAAAACGGTGTGCCGCGTGTTGCCATCGGCGTTTGCAAAGATGTGACCGAGGAAGTACAGGCGCGTGAGAAATATGAAAAAGAAGTTGGATTCCGCAGATCGGTTATCAGCGATGCACTGGCGTTTTTAGAGTTTGATTTGCTGACAGGCGAGTGCTTATCCTGTTTTCCGCCCGAACTGCAAATTGTGAAAAAAACGGTTGAAGTTGCCAGCAGAATTGTGATTGAAGAAATAGTGGAGACACACGACCGTCCGCTTTTTGAGTTTATTTTTGACCGCGAGCAGCTTCTCAAGGAAATTCATGCGGGGCGCAGTGAGACCTATTTAGAATGCCGCATGAAGTCAAAAACAGGGCAATACAGCGGCTTTCGTTGGGTGAGTGTAACATTCAATTACATTGTGGATACAGGTCCGGACAGTGTACACATGTTCATTTGCATTCGGGACATCAACGAGCGAAAAACAGCAGAAATGAATATGCGCAGACAAGCACGGCGCGATCCGCTTACGGGACTGAAAAATCGTGTTTCGTTTAAGGAACATGTAGAAGAAGATTTGCGCGTGGCGGGATATCAAAAAATGATTTCAGCCTTTTTGATTGTGGATGTCGATAATTTTAAAACCATCAATGACACCTACGGTCACATGTTGGGCGATGAAACGCTTTGCACACTCAGCAAAACATTGCGTTCCATATTTCGTGCCGAGGATATTATTGCACGACTTGGCGGAGACGAAGTTGTGATTTTCATTAAAAATATCCAAAACGCAAATTTTGCGCTGGAGCGCGGAAAGAAAATCTGTGCCGCAATGGAAAATCAGCGCATTGGCATAGAAGAAGTGAAAATTACCTGTTCTGTCGGCGTTGCAATGGCGCCGGAGGACGGCAACACCATCAACGAGCTGTATCACCATGCCGACATTGCGCTTTATGAGGCGAAAAACAAAGGGAAAAATCAAGCGTGTCTGTACAATGCGCAGACAATGGGAACTTAAAATTTCAAAACCGGCTGCCATACAGCAGTCGGTTTTGATTTTTCCGTCAATGCAAAAGGAGAATTGAAATGTCCACAGAAATTTATCAAGATTCGTTTACGGTTACGGACAACGAATGTGACACCGAAAACCGTATGACACTCAGCGCCATTTTACGGCGCGTGCAGCAAATTGCCACCGACCAGTGCAGTGTGCGCGGTTTGACGGCAGAGGTGTATGCCCGCACACACACGGCGTTTTTACTGGCAAAAGCCGTGGTGGAAATAGAACAAAACATTCCCGCAGGAACCAAAATAATGCTTACCACACAGCCTTCTTCCGCACAGCGCGCCGTGTATTATCGCTACACCACATTTAAAAACGAGCAGGGAACACTGCTTGCCGCAGTGGACAGCCGCTGGATTTTAATTGATACCGACTCAAAACGAATTTTGCGCCAGCCGCCGGATGCTGTGCGCGATTGTTTCAGCGGTGCGCCTGCCGCTGATTTGGACGTCACCATTCACAAAGCGGCAGAACTGCAAACAATATCGGAACAAACAGCGACATACACACGCTGCGACGGCAATCGGCATATCAACAATACGGTGTATGCCGACATTGTGCAAGATGCACTGCCGCTTGCAGAGCTGCTGACACACAGTCCGACACGGTTTGCCATCAGTTACCATCATGAAGTGCCGCTCAATGAAAAATTCACGCTTCTGCGCGGTAAAACAGAAAATGACAGCTATTATTTTATCGGAAAAACCGAAAGTACAAAGTTTTTTGAAGCGGAATTATCACTGCGGTAAGTACAATTTGAAATAGTAACAAAAATATTACAGAATCTTTTTAAAAAGTGTTGACAAATAGTATCAAAAGAGTTACAATTTAGTTGCAAGAAAGTTACAAGTGCTTGCAGTACACTTTTTCATCAGGCACAGGTCCTTCCTCCTTTTGTTGTTTTGGCTAGAAAGCAGCAATTTGGGCGCTGTGCCAAATCTCCTATTTCTCCAGTTTAACACACAAAAATGTCTTATGCGGTCAGCGTAAGGCATTTTTGTGTGTTTTGTATATTTTTCGCACATTTTATCGGCAATTCTTCTGTAGGCTTATACAGACCTTTTTTGCTTTTTCTTTGCCTTTTGATGGTGAAGTGTGGTATCATATAAGGTACTAAAGTCCACAATGCTTTCTTATGAAAAGGAGATTTTATATGGCAACTTATTTTTCAGAGCCGTCCCGCACGTTTGGCGAATATCTGCTTGTGCCGGGTTACTCGTCCGCAGAATGCGTCCCTACCGCAGTCAGTCTTAAAACACCGCTTGTGAAGTATAAAAAAGGGCAGGAAGATTGCCCCATCACCATGAATATTCCGATGGTTTCTGCGATTATGCAGTCGGTTTCGAACGACAGCATGGCGATTGCATTGGCAAAAGAGGGCGGTGTTTCGTTTGTATTCGGCTCACAGTCCATTGAGAGCGAAGCTGCCATGATTGCACGCGTCAAAAGCTATAAAAAAGGATTCATTGTCAGTGATTCCAACGTCAGTCCGGACGCAACACTTGCGGATATTCTGGATTTGAAAGAAAAAACAGGTCACTCCACAGTGGCAGTCACCGATGACGGCACCGCAAACGGCAAGTTGCTTGGCATTGTTGCCAGCCGCGACTATCGTATTTCCCGCATGAACACCGATTTGCGCGTCAGCGAATTTATGACGCCGTTTGACCGTTTGGTGGTTGGGGACGAGTCCACTACGCTCAAAGAAGCAAATGATATCATCTGGGACAATAAAATCAATTCGCTGCCGCTGATTGACAAAAATCAGCATCTGAAATGTATCGTATTTCGCAAGGATTATGACAGCCACAAAGAAAATATCAATGAGCTGCTTGATACAAACAAGAGCTATATTGTAGGCGCGGGCGTCAATACGCGTGATTATGCCGAGCGCATTCCGGCACTGGTAGAAGCCGGCGCAGATGTATTCTGCATCGATTCTTCCGAGGGATTTTCGGAATGGCAGGGGCGTACCATTGCGTGGGTACGTGCAAAATACGGGGATAAAGTGAAAATCGGCGCAGGCAACGTGGTTGACCGCGACGGCTTCCGTTATCTTGCCGAAGCAGGCGCTGACTTTGTGAAAATCGGCATCGGCGGCGGCTCTATCTGCATCACGCGTGAGACAAAAGGCATCGGACGCGGACAGGCAACCGCAACCATTGAAGTTGCCGCCGCGCGGGATGAATATTTCAAAGAAACAGGCATTTATGTACCGATTTGTTCCGACGGCGGTGTGGTACATGATTATCATATCACGCTTGCACTTGCCATGGGTGCGGATTTTGTCATGTTGGGACGTTATTTTTCGAGATTTGACGAAAGCCCGACCAACAAATTGCGTGTGAACGGAACCTATGTAAAAGAATATTGGGGCGAGGGAAGCAACCGCGCGCGCAACTGGCAGCGGTATGACCTCGGCGGCGCCGGAAAACTCAGCTTTGAAGAAGGCGTTGACAGTTACGTGCCATATGCGGGCGCACTCAAAGACGGTGTGTCCGTCACGCTTGCAAAAGTGCGCAGCACCATGTGCAACTGCGGTGCGCTGACCATTCCGGAATTGCAGGAAAAAGCACGATTGACCATTGTATCTTCTACCAGTATCGTAGAAGGCGGCAGCCACGATGTCATCTTGAAAAACAAAGGTACATCTGCGGCAGAATAAAAGCATAAAAACCCGCGCGGAATCCGTTTGGAATCTGCGCGGGTTTTTCATATCTCTAACAGCGGCTTGAGTTGATTTTCGTAAACCCACGCGCTTGAATAGCGTGTGCGCGCGTATGTTTTTGCCTTTAGTACGGGATTGTTTTCCATGTTTTCGACAATTTTCTGCGCGTTTTCGAGGTAATACATCCGTTCGGACGGATGATAGATTTCCTGCGTGTCACAATCAAAATTACGTGCCGACCAGCGCATAAAGTATGCGTCAATCTTTTCTCCGATTTCCGCAAGCGCCGGTACCGCTTCATTCAGCACAATATAATTGCCGCGGCTTGCGGCTTCGATAACCGTCAATCCGAATGACTCCGAATAAGAAGGGCAGAGAAATAAATTGCTGAGCGAAAACAAATCAAATACGGTTTCGCGCAGAATGCCGTTTGGAAAACCGCATTCCGACGTGAACACAATATCATTTTGTTGCAGTCCGTTTTTGACGGCAATCTCTTTCACCAAAAACCGATAGAGCGCGGGGTCGATGTCGGCGGAAGAAAAATCGCAGAAAATAACGCCGACACTTTTGTGACAAATCTGCTTCAAAATGCCTGCAAATTCCGCAATGATGTGAAATCGTTTTGCAAGCGTCAGCCGCGCCGGATAGACAATTAAAATTTCACGCTGCATCATGCCGCTTTGCCGCAGAATATGCACGGCTTCTTCGCCAAGTCCGATAGCGGGGCTGATGCTGTTGCTGACGCAGGCGCAGTTTGTGACAGCCGTGTGATATTGCTTTGCCAAGGCGGCAAGTCCGCACTGTGTCGGATAGATAAAAGTGGTGTTTGGCATGGGAGAAAACATGCAGCTTACGGGGTAATCGGCATCGAGATGCGTTGCGGGTGCAGAATGTGTAAAGGCAAGAAAATGAACGTGCGGTAAGCTTTTTTGCGCATCGCGTATGGCGACATTGTGTAAAAGATGAACGCCTTGATACAGAATATCATGCAGAATGCAGACGCTTGCGTCCTGCAAATTTTCTGCAAAATCTGCCGCAATCAGCGCCGCTTCTTCAAAGAAGGTGTCGTGTATTTTGTCCGCGTTTTTGGTGTAGGTATGCCATTTGAAAAACTGTCCGTCTTTGCTGTTGACAATTTTAATCCACTCAATGCGCGTATCGGCAAAAACACCGGTGCGCTCGCTGTCGGGACAATGTTCGCTGACCAACATTTTCACGGAAATACCGTCATGCAGCAGCATTTCAAGCTGCTCACGCACTACATTTACAAGAGAATAGACACTGGATAAACCGTTAAACATCGTTAAAATAGCAACTTTCAAGCCATCACTCCATTCACGCGCCGCTTCGTCTTGTCATATTATATAACGTTATGAAGTATTTCGTGACAAATCTAAATAGAATGGAGAGTTTGGTATGGCAGTTAACTTTTGGCTTGCGGATGAATACAATGTTTTTGTAATCGGAAACCATACGCAGGGCAGCGGATGCAGCGCCACAGGCCGTGTTTGGGTCGGGCAAACGGCGCTGTATAACGGGTATAATGTCGGCGCGGACCTTGCAGTGTCGAGATTTGCCTATTTGTCAGTGCTGGGAGACATGAATATTACGGGGGGAATAAACTATACGGGGAGCAGTG
Source organism: Ruthenibacterium sp. (assembly GCA_036635095.1). Lineage (GTDB taxonomy): Bacteria > Bacillota > Clostridia > Oscillospirales > Ruminococcaceae > Ruthenibacterium. The sequence continues at coordinate 12,889 of JAVWRA010000026.1, forward strand.
AAATTGACGCGCTCGGCACGGTGACAAAGTATACCATGACGAATAACAACGGTGTGCCGGGACAGCCGCTGACCCTCACGTACAGACCATGGGATATCTATCCGTATTCTTTTTTAGAAACCACTTCCGTTGGTTGGGCGTCGATGGCGGTGAACGGCACAATGGCAGTTGCCGGCACTGCCTTGACGCTGACCGGCACAAATGCCGCGCTCAATACATTTTTAATCAATGCGGCAAATGTGGCAAATTCCGGCATGAACATCAGCACAATCACCACCGTCAATCTTGTCATTCCGGCAGGCTCGACGGCAATCATCAACATCGACGGCAATGCAATCACACTCAACGCATTTACAATGCTGTATAACGGCGTTGCCATCACAAAAGCGCAGGCGGCATATGTGCTTTGGAACTTTCCGTCGGCGCTGACACTGAATTTAAACAGCAGCATTTATGGCGCATTCCTTGCACCGTATGCCACAATTGCAACAGGCGATGTGAAGATTTACGGAATCATGATGTGCAAAAATCTTTCGGGCGGACTCAACGCCGTCAACAATCCGTTTGCCGGCACATTGCCTGATTTGTACAATCCGTCCACCACAGGGTCCTCTACCAGTTTCACCACAACGGCAAGCACAAGTACCACCACAAGTACCACCACAAGCACCACCACGACAACAACCACAACTTCCACGTCCACATCAACCTCCACAAGCAGCACGGCAACCACAACCTGCGCACCGCGCTGTCAGGCAATTTCGGATATTATGGAATCGGTTGCGCTTGAACAAACGGCATTGTCTCATATTCTGAATGCCGAGGGCGAAAAAATCCAAAAGGCGCTCTCCATGAATTTGTCAACACAGTGCTTGCTCGACGTCAATAAATCCGTGTCAAACACCGTAGATGCCGTCAGTATGTTGGAGATGATTTTGCATGGAAAACTGGCATTATTTGACACCTGCCTGCACTGCGACATTACCACAAAGTCATGCAAACCGTAATTCGACATCAATTTTAAAAAAATAACAGAGCGGTGCGTTTTTTTTCTGTGTTTTACAGAAAGACGCACCGTCTTTTTTTTACGCTTTTTTGAATATGCTATTGCATTTTAGATGCTATCTGTTATAATAAAATTACTTGAGTGGGTAGTAGTGGGTAAAAGTGGGTAAATTATCCCGAAAGGTGGTGGCGGAAGATGCTGATTGGCGAATACAATTATGTAATTGACGAAAAAGGCCGATTGAATTTTCCTGCCAAATTCAGAGAGAGCATGGGCGCGGATTTTATCGTAACGCGCTGGCTTGACGACTGCCTTGTGGCATTTCCGCAAACGGAATGGGAACGCATTTCCGCACTGCTCAGTGAAAAAAGCATGGTGAAATCACGCGATATACAGCGGTTTTTGTATGCTTCAGCCATTGAAGAAACGCCGGATAAGCAAGGGCGCATTTTGCTGCCGGCAAATTTGCGTACACATGCAAATCTGGATAAAGACGTCACGATTGTGGGCGTTGGCGCCCACGCTGAAATTTGGAATACACAGGCATGGCAAAAGATGAATGAGCGGATGCGCTCGGACGCAATTGCGAATGCCATGGAAATGATGGACTTTTAACATCATCGACAGAAACGGAGTACACCTTATGGGTTTTGATCATATCCCCGTCCTCCTCGCGGCATGTATCGACAATCTGGCAATCCAATCGGATGGCACGTATCTCGATGGCACTGCGGGCGGGGCGGGGCATTCAAAAGAAATTGCAAAACATTTGCAAAGCGGTCATTTATACAGTCTCGACCAAGACCCCGATGCTGTGGCGGCGGCAACGGAGCGGCTTGCCGATTTGCCGGCAACGGTGCTGCAAAGCAATTTCAGAAACGCAAACAGCGCGCTTGCGGCAGTGGGCGTTACGGCGCTTGACGGCGCATTGCTCGACCTTGGCGTATCCTCGCATCAGCTTGACGAAATCGAGCGCGGCTTTTCCTATCAAGGCGATGCACCGCTCGATATGCGCATGAGCCAAAGCGGAGCAACGGCGGCTGACCTTGTGAACAGTGAAACGCGGGAAAATTTATCGCGTATTTTAAAAGAGTATGGCGAGGAGCCGTATGCGTGGCAAATTGCCGGAAAAATCGTGGCATCACGCGCCGAAACGCCAATCACCACAACGGCGCAGCTTGTGAAAATTATTGTTTCCGCCTTGCCGCCGGCAGTGCGCCGTAAAGAAAAAAATCCGGCGCGCCGCACATTTCAGGCACTGCGCATTGCGGTGAATGGTGAACTTGACGCGCTCAGCGAGGGTCTTGATGTCATTTTTGAAATGCTGAAGCCGGGCGGACGTTTCTGCATCATTACGTTTCATTCACTGGAGGATCGCCTTGTCAAGCAGCGTTTTCGCAAATGGGCGACAGCCTGCACCTGTCCACCGGATTTTCCGGTTTGCGTATGCGGCGGAAAAGCGCGCGCAAAGTTGATTACCAAAAAGCCGATTGAAGCAAATACGGCGGAGCAGGAAGAAAATCGCCGTGCGCGCAGTGCAAAACTGCGTGTGCTTGAGAAAATATAAAAAAAGCACTGTGCTTTGCATCGTGCCGCTTAATTTTTAAAATAAACCGAAAGGAGAAAAAGCACCATGCAACAAAATGCAGCTTATGATTTGGAAACATTTGCGCCGCGTGAACCGCGTGAGCGTCTGCACGTAGCGCCGCGCACCAAAAAGCGTCGTCGTTTGTCGTTTATTACTTTGCGGAATGTCAAGATTGCCGCTGTGGCTGTGATTGTTTTATCACTGGTTTGCAGTGTGCTTTATTCTCAAACAAAAGCCACGGAAATGTCGGGGCAAATTGCCATGCAGCAACAGGAACTGGTGGACTTGCAAAGCGAGTATACGTATTTGAGCAACGAAGTGGAGATGAAAACAAACCTGACGAGTGTGGAGGAATATGCGCGCACTAAGCTGGGTCTTGTCAAGATTGATAAATCACAAATTACGTATGTGGAACGCAAAAACGATGAAGTGATTGTGCGTCCGAAAAACGAACTGCAAAAAATATTTGGGTCTGTTTCCACACAAGCGATGAGCTTTATGGAATACCTTACACCCTGAATCAATAAGTATTATCACCGCCTTTTTGAAATTGCGAAAAAAGGTCGGTGATAATATTTTTACGGCGGCTTGCAGCGAAAGGAGGCATACTGTATGAAAAAACCGGAATCACAGCTCGGTGCGAATCATTCGTCGGTGACGCACAGTATGCGTTTGCGCGCGGGAATTACGGCGGCGCTGTTTATTGTGGTAGGGTTTGGCACGGTTGTTTACAATCTTGTGCAATATCAAATTATAAATGACGATTTTTACCGCACAAAAGCGGAAGCACAGCAGCTTTCCGATGAAATGATTACACCGCATCGCGGCACTTTGTATGATGCCAACATGAAAGTGCTTGCTTCCAGTGCAACCGTGTGGACGGTGACGGCAGACCCGCGCAGTATGCAAAATGCGGGAACGAATGTCAATATGGTTGCCACAAAACTGGCTGAAATTTTGGGATTGCCTGTCGATGAATTGATGGAAAAACTCATGAAAACCGAGTCGAACTATCAGCTCATTCAGCGCAAAATCGAAAAACCGGTGGCAGATCAAATCGAAACATGGGTGAAAGAATATAATGCTTCCGAAGCGGGTAAAACAAATCCGGTGGTGGGCATCAATTTGGTGGAGGATTCCAAACGCTACTATCCATACGGAAAAATGGCCTCGAATGTTGTCGGCTTCACCAATGTGGATGGCGATGGCGTTGCGGGGCTTGAGCTGTATTACAATGAGAAACTGACCGGTACGCCGGGGCGTATCGTCAGCGCAAAAAACGCACTCGGTTATGATATGCCCGGCGATTATAAAACCGAACACGCCGCACAAGACGGGAACAGTCTTGTGTTGACGATTGACGAAAGTATACAGAGCAGTCTTGAAAAATATCTCGGCAATGCCGTGGCAGAGCATCATGTCGGCAACCGCGGCGCGGGCATTGTGATGGATGTCAAAACCGGCGCGATACTCGGCATGGCAACATTGCCAACGTATGATTTGAATGATCCGTATACCTTATACGACCCAACCGTTGCCGCGGCAATTGCGGCGATACCGGATGATACGGAGCGCACGAAGCAGCGCCAAACCGCACAGCAAAGCATGTGGCGCAACAAGGCAGTGCAAGACACCTATGAGCCGGGTTCGGTGTTTAAAGTGGTCACTGCCAGTGCGGCGCTTGATTCAGGCAAAGCCAATTTGAACACCAGTTTCAACTGTGTCGGCAGCATTCCGGTGGCAGATCACACGATGCGCTGTGCAAAAACAGAGGGGCATGGCACACTCGATTTTTTCGGCGGGCTTGACAACTCCTGCAACCCGTATTTTATTCAGCTCAGTTGGCAGCTTGGCGTTGATACCTTTTGCGACTACATGCAGGCGTTTGGCTTTTACGAAAAAACAGGCATCGATTTGCCCAATGAAGCACAAAGCAATCTGTATAAGCGCGAAAAAATGGGCATCACGGAACTATCCTCCTCGTCGTTCGGTCAATCGAGTACCGTCACGCCGCTTGCCATGATTACCGCTGTTTCGGCGGCGGTCAACGGTGGCGATTTGGTGCAGCCGTATCTGGTGCAGCAAGTGCTTGACAGCGACGGCAATATTCTTGAAAACCATGAAACTGTTGTGAAACGACAGGCGATTTCTGCTGAAACCAGTGCCACCATTGCCAGTTTGCTTGAAGAAAGCGTGGACGGTCATCACAACAAAGCCGCCTACCTCGCCGGATATCGCGTGGGCGGAAAATCCGGCACAAGTCAAAAGCAAAGCGTGATTGTCGGCAACGAGGATGACCATTTGCGCATTGCGTCGTTTGTCGGGTTTGCACCGGCAGACGACCCGCAGGTGGCTGTTTTGATTGTACTTGACGAGCCGAACAGTCCGACAGGTCTTTCCTACGGCGGCACTTTATGCGGGCCTGTCGTGCGCAATGTGTTGGCAGATGTCATGCCGTATTTGAATGTCAATCCGGAATATTCGGAAGCCGACAAAGCAACGATGGAAACGCCGGTACCGACCGTGACCGAAAAAACCGTCTCGGAGGCGGAAGCCTTGCTCAACGAAACAGGCTTTAACTATGTAGTCAATGGTGCGGGTGATAAAGTTACCTATCAATATCCGGCAGCAGGTACATTGCTGCGCCGGCAATCCACCATTGTTCTATATACAGAACAAGGCAGCGAGGGCGCAATGGTAGTTGTGCCGGACGTTGCAAATACCAGCATGAAAATCGCAATGGAGCGCATTAAAATGAGTGGACTCAATGTCAATCCGGTGGGCGTTACCATCGATTCTGCCAGTGTGCGCGCCGTAATGCAGGACATTCCGGCAGGCACCGAAGTGCCGCAAGGCACGGTGGTGAATGTGACATTCCATGATACTACAGCAACCGATTAGAGGATTAAAAAAGGGGGGCTTTCGTTTGAAACCGCAAGAATTATTCGAGGGAATTGCTTATGAGGGCATACTGCCGCAGGAGGATATCACGCTTGTGACGCAGGATTCGCGTCGCGTGGTGCCGGGCGCTGTGTTTGTGTGTGCCAAAGGACAGTTGAGCGATGGACACGACTATGCGCAAAAGGCAATTGATGCAGGCGCGTCATGTGTTGTTACAGAACATGCACTCCATCTTGCGCATGAAATTACGGTCGAAAACGGACGAAAAGCCTACGCACTTTTATGCGCGAACTTTTTCGGAAATCCGGCGAAAAAGCTGCGTCTTGCAGCAGTGACCGGCACCAACGGGAAAACCACGGTGTCCACTTTAATCAAGCAGATTCTGGAACAAAACGGGCATAAAGTGGGTTTGATAGGCACCATTCACACCGAAATTGACACCATGGAAGTGCCGGCAAAATACACAACGCCCGAAGCGTGGGATTTGCATGCGCTGCTTGCGCGCATGGTGGCGGCAGGCTGTGACATGGCGGTGATGGAAGCGAGCAGTCAGGCGCTTGACCAAATGCGCCTGTGGGGATTGACGTTTGAAGTGGGTGTATTCACCAATTTGACGCAGGACCATCTTGATTATCACAAGACATTCGAAAATTATTTTGCCGCCAAAAAGAGCCTGTTTGCGCAGGTGAAAACCGTGATTGCAAATGTGGATGACATGTATGGACGCCGCATTGCGGCAGACAGCACGGCGGAGCAAATCATTACGATTTCCGCAAAAGACGACACCGCCGATTACACCGCACACAATCTGGAGCTTTCCGCCGCCGGCGTGAAGTTTGAGATGGTGGGAAAAAACTTTATTCAGCGTATCAAATTCCCAATGCCGGGCGACTATTCCGTTTACAATGCGCTTTGTGCGGCGGCAGCAGCCATCGCGATGGGCATTGCACCGGCAAACACGGCAAAGGCGCTGTCCACATCACACGGTGTACGCGGACGATGTGAGGTGCTGTATCATGGCGATTTTACAATTTTGTGCGATTTTGCGCATACGGGCGATGCTATTGAAAAAGCACTTGCGGGAATTGCGCCGTTTGTAAAAAATCGATTTTTGGTATTGTTTGGTTGCGCAGGTGAACGAGATGCCAAAAAACGGCCACTGATGAGTGCCGCAGTTGTAAAGTATGCCGAT
>JAVWRA010000027.1:0-19506 GCA_036635095.1 Ruthenibacterium sp.
CTTGATAAACTGCAGCATGACACGCTGTATGAACGCGAATTTTACATGCAAAATACCGACACACATCTGCTTTTGCGCGGCAAATTGCTCGACTGGAACGGCGTTTCCGCGCATGTGGAGTTTGTGCGCAACGACACCCGCCGTGCCCTACTTGCGCAACAGATGCAAGTGGAGGAAGAACGCCTGCGCACCGCCATTTCCATGACGGATATCTCGGTGTGGGAGTATGACATTGCCACAAAAGTGGTGCATCAAACCGCGCATTCCTCACGCTGCACCGACGACACCGAAATCATTGAAAATGTGCCGCAAAGTTTGATTGACACAAAGCATTATCATCCCGACAGTGAAAAAGATGCGCTCGCGGTTTTCGACCGCATTCTCGCGGGCGAAAAAGACGTAATTGCCGATTTGCGTGTGTGGGACTCGAAAAACGATGCCTATTGGTGGGAGCGCGTTCACTACACCACCATTTTTGACAGCCACGGAAAACCCGTCAAGGCGATTGCCGTCGGCAAAGATATCACGGCGGAAAAAGCCGCCGAGGAGCGATATAACGCCGCCCTTGTGTACAACGATATTGCCGCACCGGATACGGTGGTGTCGTTCCGCGTCAATCTGACGCAGGACTCTATCGAAAACTGCACCGTGCATGATGCCCGCGCAGAAGATTTGCACAAGTACACAAAAGTGACCGCGCTGTTTGCCGGCATTCTGCCGCGTTTGAGCATCAAAACGGACAAGGCAAACGCCGCACGCCTGCTCAATCGCGATGCCCTGCTGCATGAATTTGACAAAGGCAAAAGTGAGTTTACGCTTGAATATCGCCGCGAATTTGGCGGCGACGTCAACCATTGGCTGTCTGTGAACATTCGTTTGTTCGAACACCCAAAAACCGGCGATGTACTGGGCTTTCTTTACACGTATGACATTCATGTGCAAAAGATGGCGCTTGCCGTTGTCAACGCCGTGGTGGAGCAGGATTATGAGCATATCATCTGTCTGAACGCAAAAAACAACAGCTATTTGATGTTTGCAAAGTCGGAAAGCAACAAGATGTTGCCTCCCAAAACGTCCGATGATTATGAGGCGGAAGTGCTGCGTTTTGCCGAGATTTATGTGCTGCCGGACGATGTAAAATTATTCGTGAAAAACATGAAGCTCAAAACGGTTTTGCAGGCGCTTGCAACGCAGCACACGTTTGAATTTATTGTGCGGTTTGTGGATTCCTCTGAAACCATATGGCGCAAACGCATTCAATTTTCCTATCTTGACAAGGCGGGCGGGCGCATACTGCTCTCACGCACCGATATCACCGGTCTGTTTGAGGACGAGCAAAAAAAAGCGGCGCTCATCACACAGGCGCTTGCCACCGCAGAGCAGGCAAACCACACAAAGTCGCTGTTTTTATCCAGTATGAGCCACGATATCCGCACACCGATGAACGCCATTGTCGGCATGACCGAGCTTGCACAGCTTGACCCCGACAACAAAGAAACCGTGCGCGAAAGCCTGTCGGTGATTGCGTCCTCCGCTGACCATCTGCTGCATCTCATCAACGATGTGCTTGACATGTCTAAAATCGAAAGCGGCAGCATGGTGTTTGTGCAAGAGCCGGTGCAGCTCACAAAATGTATCACCTCGCTTGAACAGATGTTGCTGCCCATGTTTCGCGATAAATCGCAGAAATTCACGATTGATTATCAATCTGTGCGGCATGATTATTTTTGTGGCGACGCCATGCGGCTCAACCGCATTTTAATCAATTTGCTCAACAACGCTTCCAAATTTACACCGACAGGCGGCAGCATTCGCCTTGTCATCACAGAGCTTTCCGGCACGGCACAAACCGCCAATATGCGTTTTACCGTCACCGATACCGGCAGCGGCATTGCGCCGGATATGATAGACGCCATTTTCAATCCGTTTGTACGCGAGGGCGTTGCTTCGCTGAATCATGTGGAAGGCACGGGGCTTGGGCTTGCGATTGTGAAAAGCATTGTGGAGGCGTACGGCGGACACATCAAGGTGGAAAGCACCATCAAACAAGGCAGCAGCTTTATTGTGGACTTGCCCATGCCGCTTGACGGCTCTGCCACACAGCCTGAAACGCCGCCGCAAGCGCCGCTGATGCAAGCCGATTATGCCTGTGTGCGCGGCAAACATGTGCTGCTTGCGGAGGATCACCCCGTCAACACGCTTGTTGCCACACGCATGCTTGAGAAGCTCGGCATCTTGGTTGACAGTGCAGAAAACGGCGCTGTTGCGTATGATAAATTTATAACTTCAAGCGAACATCGTTACGATTTGATTTTCATGGACATTCAAATGCCCGTGATGAACGGCTATGAAGCCACCGCCGCCATTCGCTCCTCGGCACATCCGCAGGCGAAAAATATTCCCATCATTGCCATGACCGCCAACGCCTTTGCCGATGATGTTGCCAAAGCACTTGCCGCCGGCATGAACGAGCATATCGCAAAACCCATCAGTCTCGACGGTGTCGTGCGCGCTGTCGTCGCGGTATGCGGCGCATCGTCTTGATGCACAAAAAAGCAGGCGCTGTTCCAAAACACGGAACAGCGCCTTTTTTTGCATTGCTATTGTATGTCACTGCGCAGAAAATGTTTTTCGTTTTCTGCCAAATCAAAGCCGAGTGTGCCGCCCGGATTCATGATGCCGTCAGGGTCAAAATGCTCCTTCAGTGCGCGGAAAACGGCATATTCATCGCGACCGAGACTGCCCTCAAGCCACGGCGCAAACATTTTGCCGATGCCGTGATGATGGCTCATCGATGCGCCCGCTTTTTGAATGGCGCTGAGAATGCTGGCATGATACGCCTTAAATTCTTCCGGCTCGCTGATTTTTGTAATGAAAATCCAATACAAATTTGCGCCCTGCGGATAGACATGGCTCATGTGCGTCATGCAGATGGTGTTCGGTCTTGCTTTCACAACCTTGCGTACTTCGGCATGTACGCGCGCCATATTGCTCCAGTTGACCGTGCATTCCATGGTGTCGGTCACGATGCTGAAATCCTGCATGGTATCGCGCAAATACGGGTCATTGAAGCGCCCTTTTTCCCAACCTTTTGTCACCATGCCCGTCAAACTCATGCCGCCAAACTGCTTTGCAACACGGTGCATGGCTTTGGCGCAGTTTTTTGAAAATCCTTTTTCGCCGTTGGTAAAACCGAGATACAGGCACATTTCACCCTCGGCAAAGCCGCGCAACTTGAACAGTTTCATCAGCGGCGTCTCGTCCACACCGTACAGGCGCAGCATAATTTGCGTCTCCTCCGGATCAGACAGGCGAAATACCGACGGATGCCCCGCCTCGCACTGCATCATTTCGCGCGCGGCATTTTGCGCGGTTTCCCAGTTTTTGAACATGAAAGAATACCGCTTGATATTCTCCGGCATATGGCGGAAAATTTTGAGCGTCACATGCGTCAACACGCCAAACGTTCCCTCGCTGCCCATCATAATTTGGTTGAGGTCGGGGCCTGTCGCCTTGCGCGGACCGGTGTCTGTTTTCAGATTGCCGACAGGCGTTGCATATTCCTGTGCAAGCACAATGTCGCTGATGCAGCCGTAATAGGTGCTGTTTTGACCGGCGCCGCGCGTGACAACCCAGCCGCCGACGGAGGAATATTCAAAGCTCTGCGGAAAATGCCCGCAGGTATACGCACGTTTTGCGCCGAAATTCTGCACAGCATCGTTCAGTATTTTCTCCAGTTTCGGGCCGCTCATGCCTGCCTGCACGGTGATGGTTTGGTCAATTTCATTGAACGCGATAACCTTGTTGAAGCGCAGGCGCATGTCAAGCGAAATGCCGCCTTTGACGCATTCCACGCCGCGCGTGACCGACGAACCGCCGCCATAAACATAAACCGGAATTTTTTCCGCCGCGCAATAGGCGACAATTTGCTCAATTTGCTCTTTTGTATCGGGATACAGCACCGCATCCGGCACGTTTTCAACAATTTTATGGCGCAAACGCAGAATATCATACATGGTTTTGCCGTATGCGACAGAGAGCCGCGCATAGCTGTCGGTGCGCACAAACGCATCGCCGACAATCTGTTTGAAGTGCGCAAGCTGTGTTTCGGCAAGCTTTTGCGGCAGGTCAAACTGTACCGCGTCAAAGCCTAAATCTTCGGTATAGTGTGCAAAATCTTCATCTTTCATGCCGAATGTTTCTTTCAGCATCTTATATAGGCTCTCTTTCGGCGCCTTGATTTGGGCGGGGTCGCCCCATTTAAAAATAGAGCGATATGAATTTTCGGGAAATGCTTCATTGACCCATTTCGGTTCAAAGCCTTGATACGGATGTGCCATGATTTTGTTCTCCTTTCAATTGAGCCGCTGCCGCACACGCGGCTTTTTCATCTGCTTTGGCATAAATTTCGCTGCTTTTTTTGTACAGCGGCAAAAGCCGCGAGAATATTTTTTGAAAGATTTCGTTGTAGATATTTTCATAAACGGCGTGTGTGTTTTTGTCCGGCAAAAACGTGTCTTTCAGGTGTACCATCGCATCTGCGGCGGCGTGAATGTCTGCAAAAACACCTTTTGTGACAAACACCACCATGCTGCTGCCAAGCCCGCTTGCTTCGTGCGTTTGAATGCGATGCACCGGCAAGCCGAACATGTCGGCTGTAATTTGGCAAATTTCGGCGCTCTGCGCACCGCCACCCGCCACAAAAAGCTCTTTGATATGTACATTGCCGCGTTTTTCCATGGTTTGCAGTCCGTCCATGAGCGCAAAATTGATGCCCTCGATGATGGCGCGGTAAATGTGAATGCGCGTGTGAATATCCGAAAAACCGATGATAGCGCCCCGCGCTTCGGGCATCACAATGCCGGGCGTAAAATACGGCTGAAAGGTCAAGCCGTCACAGCCTGCCGGCACTTCCTGCAAGCGCTCATTGAGCAATTGCTCGGCGCTGACGCCCTGCTCTTTTGCCTGCTGCATTTCCTTTGCGGCAAATTCGTTTTTAAACCACGAAACAAGCCAATACCCGCGTGAAATTTGCACTTCCGGATTATAACAGCCTTTTGCCACGGCGGGATATGCCGGAATAAACGGCAGCGGCTCCATATAAAAATCACTTGTGAACTGCACGGTTGCCGTGGTGCCAAAGCTGAGCGCCGCTCTGTCGGGGCGTGTGCAGGAAAGACCCAATGTTTCACAGCCTTTGTCTGAACCCGTCGCCACCACTTCAAAGCCTGCCGCAATGCCGGTTTCACGCGCCGCCTCCGGTGTGATGCGCCCGAGAATTTCGCCCGGTTCCACCACGCTGCACAGTTTTTCAGGCTCTATTTCAAAAATACAGCGCTTCATATTATGCAGCTTCATCCAGCGGCGCGCCTTGCTGTCGAACGGAATATGCCCGATTAAATCGGCGCAGCTATCCACGTAATGTCCTGTCAGTTTGTATTTCAAATACGTTGCCAACATGAGAAATTTATGCGTTTTTTTCCAAATTTCCGGCTCGTTGACACGCACCCAGTTGCAGCTTGACATGCGGCGCTGCAATTTGACGGATTCATACATGCCAACCGCCGTAAACGCGGCTTTTGCGGACGGCGAAATGCGTGGCAGACCGTGTGCCTCGCGTTTATCCACCCATAAAATAGCCGGCCGCAGCGGATGCCCGTGTTCGTCCACACACACGGCAGTGTCGCGAATGGCGGTCACGCTCATGGCAATGGCATCGTTCCACAGTGCGCCCGCCTGCTCTTTCAAGCCGCGGCTCACTTCACACAGGCTGTTCCAATAAAAATCCGCGTCTTGCTCCGCCCAACCGGGCTGCGGCGAACGATAAGGCGTTTCATACCGCTTTTGCACCTTTTGCACAATATTGCCTGTCGCATCCACCAACATGGCACGTGCGCTTTGTGTGCCGATGTCAAATGTGAGAACCAGCGGTGCTGCCATGGTTCATTCCCTCCTTTGCGGCTGTGGCGCCGTGCGTGTCGCAATGAGATTGCAGCTTGTATCCGCCACATTTTCAATGATAATATCGCCGCAGCGCACGGCGTGTGTCAGCAAAAACTTGCCGCAAACACGCATGACATCGTTTATTTTTTCTTTTGGAATTTCTCCGTCCGTGCGCACGGGCAAAACAGGCACGTCGGCAAGCGTCGTTGCCACGGTCGTTGTCAGGCTGCGCATCGGATGTGTCAATTCCTCCGCTGCAAATTTTGCGCCGCGCGCACAGGTGTTGCCGGTGACGGCAATTGTGCCGTTTTCTGCGCGCTGTGCCGAGAGACGGCACCCCTGCGGGCAGACGATACACACAAATTCCATCTTCACACACCTCCTTGAAGCGAAAGCGTAATGCGGCTGTTTTCGTGCAAATTTGCCGCTTTGAAATCGATGACCACGCGTTCCATTTCCGGCGGACGCAGGCTGCGGTATTTTTTGCTGAAAATTTCTTTGCCGTCGGCGCAAACGCAAAGTACGCTTGCGCCGCGCTCTTCTCTGCTTCTGAAAAACAGCACCGTCTTATCACACGCGGCGTCCAGCCGAATGCGCTGCGGCACGGCATACAGCAGTGTTTCGTCCGGCGCAATCACCGCCATCGGCGATGATTTTTGCCGCATCTGCGGCTGTGCCATGGCAAATGCCGCCGCATTTGCACCGGCTTGCTCGCCGCTTTCGGAAACATAATCCACCAAATCATTCACATGCAGCGCATTGCCGCAAGCAAAAATGCCGCGCTGCATCGTGCAGGATTCTTGGTCGCACACAGCGCCTTTTGTGCGCATATCAAGCGGTACATCGAGTGTTTCCGCAAGTTCGTTTTCAGGAATCAACCCCACCGACAAAATGAGTGCGTCACAGGCAATTTTCTGCTGCGTTCCCGCAATGGGACACATGGCGGCGTCCACATCGGAAATTTCAACCGCTTCCAGCCGCTGTGCGCCAAACACGCGCGTGACGGTTTTGCTTGTGTACAGCGGAATGTCAAAATCCGTCAAACACTGCGCAATATTGCGCACAAGCCCGCTCGGTGTCGGCTTTGCTTCATAAACGCCAAGCACCTTTGCGCCCTCGAGTGTCAAGCGCCGCGCCATAATCAAGCCGATATCGCCGCTGCCCAAAACCACGCACACGCGCGTTGGCATTTCGCCTAAAATATTGGTGTAATACTGCGCCGCGCCCGCGGTGTAAATGCCCGCCGGCCGTGTGCCGTGAATGTTCACCTGCCGCGCCGTGCGCTCCCGACAGCCGGTAGACAACACAAGACTGTCCGCCGTAATCGTGCGCAAGCCGTCCCGCGTGACGAGTGACAGCTTTACGCCTGTTTCATTGTGCCGCACAATGCTTGCCGCAAAGCTCAGCAGCGAAACTTCCACACTGCTTTTTTCGATTGCATCAATGAAAAACTGCGCATATTCCGGCCCCGCCATTTTTTTGCCGAACCGCACAAGACCGAACCCGTCGTGAATACATTGCTTTAAAATGCCGCCGAGCTGCGCTTCTCGCTCAATGAGAATCACGCTTGCGCCCGCTTTTTCCGCCGCAAGTGCCGCCGCCAAACCGGCGGGGCCGCCGCCGATGACGGCAACGTGATAATGATTATTTTGCATCGCGCCGCACCTCCTTTGTGCTGCCAAACAAAAGTGTGCTGCCGTCTCCGCTCTTTTGCACGGCATGCAGCGGAATTTTCATCTCCTGCGCAATAATTTGCGTCACAAGCGGCCCGCAAAATCCACCTTGACAGCGCCCCATACCCGGACGCACACGCCGTTTTACGCCGTCAACGGTATCGCACGGCACCGCGCGGTGCAGCGCCGCAATAATTTCGCCGCGGCTGATTTCCTCACAGCGACACACAATGACGCCGAAATCCGGATTTTTTTGTATCAGCGCATTGCGCTGTTCCTCCGGCAGCTCCGCCGTGCGCGGAATCGCCGTGCGCACAGGCTGAAACGCCGCATTTGCCTGTGCCGCAATGCCCTGTGTGCGCAGCGCGTCTACCGCCATTTGTGCCACATCAACGGCAATTGCCGGTGCGGCGGTCAAACCCGGCGATTGAATGCCGGCGGCATGCACGATGTTTTTGGTTTTGCGTCCTTTTTCAATGACGAAATCTTCTTCATAAGTCGCGGCGCGCACCCCTGTAAAATAGGTGATGATGTCGCGCTCTGACAAACGCGGCGCCGTGTTTTTTTGTTTTTCCACCACCTGCTGCACACTTTGCGCTTCGGTGGAAAAATTCTCCTTTTCCTGCGTTTCAATGGCATTTGGCCCGACAAGCAGGTTTCCATCGACCGTGCGCACCAATCCGCCGCCTTTGGAATGTGTCGCTTTTGTCGAAACCGTGCCGAGCATCGACGCAATCGTGCGCACTTGAAACGCCGCTTTTTTATCGAGTATCGCATTGGTTCCCTTGCGCGGATGAATTGAAAAAAACTGATCCTGCGCCATTTTTGCAATTTCATCACTGTATACACCGGCGGCATTGACCACCACTTTCGGATGCAGTGTGCCGCGATTGGTTTCGACGGCGGCAATCATGCCGTTTTGCACGGTCATGGAAAGCACGGCGGTGTCGAGCGACAAATGCGCGCCGTTTTGCACGGCATTTTCGGCATACGCAATCGTCAGCCCGTAGGGACAGACAATGCCCGCCGTCGGAAAAGACAGCGCACAGGCGATATTTTGATTGAGCGCCGGCTCTGCCGCGCGCATTTCTGCGGCGGAAACATAGTCGCACGGCACACCCATATGCCGCCAATACAGCGGTGCAATACGCAGCGGAAAGCGCATCCACGGCTTGTCAAACCCGATGCGCTGCCCCGTTTGGCGGTACGGCACCTGCAAGTCGCGGCATATTTCTTCATACATGGCATTGCCGCGCAGATTGTACTTTTGTTTGAGCTGCCACGGGTGCAAATCAATGCCGGGATGCACCATGCCGTCATTGCGTGAAGAAGCATGCAGCGCGACATCATGTTCTTTTTCAAGCAGCAAAATATCGATATTCCAGCGCGAAAGCTCCCGCGCAATGGCACAGCCGACAACGCCCGCGCCAATCACAAGCACATCGGGCGTTTTGCCCGCGAGGGTGTCGTCATGGCACTGCGGCAATTGCCGCGATGAATCCTGCTGTGCGCATGTGATTTCGTTTACAACGTGCCAACGAGATTTTTTGTCTGCACACAGACGCCCTGCCGCCACAACATCATCCCATGTGGCAAGCTTTCCCCGCAGTGTGACGACATTTTCTGCCTGTGTAATTTGCACCGCCGTGCCATATTGCTGCAAAAGTGCCTTTTGCAGCCTGCTGCAAAGATTTCGATTCGTCTGCATCGATTCGCAACCTCCTTGTCGGTTGATTGACCGACTTTCTTTTTTTCATTGTACCACCAAGCGGCGGCGGCTGTCAACTCCTTTTTGCAATTTGCCGTATTGACGTTTTGCCGCAAACCAATTATACTGAAAACAAGAATCGCGCAAAGAGGAGAAACGACTATGGCTGCACCACGCAATGCAAATATCAAACAGCAAATTTTGAAAAGCACGGCGGCACTGCTGCAAACAACTTCTTTTGAAGCGATTACGCTTGCCGGCATTGCCACGGCAGCGGGCATCAGCAAAGGCACACTGTATTATTATTACAATAACAAAGATGATATTCTTTTAGATATTTGCGAGCAGGAAATTGCCGCGCTGATTGACGCTTTCAATGTGTGGATTGAAAACAAAGACAAAGACACGCGCGCGCCGCGTTTGATTCGCTATGTTCTGCAATACGGCACCGGCAGTGCGCTTGGCAATCTGCGGCTGTATTTGATTGGCGCGGCGGTGTCCGGCCACGAGGCGGTGCGCAAGCGCTATATCGAGCTGTATCATAGCTTTGAGCAAACGCTGACCGCAAAGCTGCATGACCGGCTGCCGCATGCCGATGCGGAATATTTCGCGTGGCTTTTGCTGACTACCATGGACGGCATTCTTGTGCAAAAGCAGCTTGCGAATCCTTATTTTGACGCGGACGCTTTTCTCGAAAAAACAGTTGCACTTTGCTGCACGGCACAAACGCCGCTTGCAAAAGACGGCACACAATAAAGATAAAAAAACAGCCGCGGCAAATTGAATTGCCGTGGCTGTTTTTAAAATGCTTGCTGTTATTCGCCCATCACCATGACATGGCAGGTGCGTTTGCGGCTGCGGTTTTGATCCCAGTCAATGAAGTAGATATAGCCGACAGAGCCTGTCAAAAGAGTGCCTTTTTCCAGAATGAACGATTCGCTTGCGCCAAACAGAGAACCTCTGATATGCGCGTCGCCGTTCAAAATCGTGCCGGGGTCTTTGGGATACTGCGGGTCGTCAAGGCTCATGAGAAAATCAAGATGCTTGGGGCCCGGATAACGATATTCGCCGCTGTCCGTCACTTCACGCGGAACGATTCTCTCAAGGATTTTGTTCAAATCAACTTGCAGATATTCGTCGCCGTTGAAATCGGTATCATGCACAAATTCTTCAAAGATGACAGAGCAAGTGGTGTGCTGTGACTGCACGACACACAAGCCGTTCTGTACGCCGCTTTTTTTGACAATCTCTCTGACTTCTTCGGTGATATTGTGATAGGAGGGGCGACCGCCTACAGATGTGACATGGATGGTTTCTTTAAAAATTTTCATGATATGCTCCTTACTTTATTTCGTTTCTGATTTTATCCAGCGCGCAGAACATCTCGTCCAACACGGCGCACGGGTCTTTTGCCGCCACAATGCCGCTTGTGCCGCCTGTGCCGTCGGCGCCGGAAAGAATGGCGTCATACACATTTTGCCCGCTGCTGATGCCGGCAGCTTGCAACACGAGTGTTTTGGGCGAAACGGATTTCACCGCCTCATTGGTGCTGCTCATATAGTTTTCGTCACTCACTTTGCCCGTGCCGATTAAGCTTGTCGGTTCGCACACCATAATGTCCGGATGCAGCTCGGCAATCGCCTTTGCTTCTTCCACGGTGTCGGCGCAGGCAATCGTGAGAATGCCCACTTCGTCCGCCCGCGTCATCGCTTTTGCAAGCTGATTCAGCGTCATGGCATGTTCTGCATGATTCAAAAAGGTTGCCTGTACGCCTGCCGCATACAGCGCTTCCGGCAGCACATGACCCATACCTCTGCCCGGCGTGATGCCGTCCAGATGCTGTGCCGTTAAAATAAGGTGTGAGGTTTCTTTTTGAATGGCGGGAAGATCAATGAGCTGCGCTGTGAAAAAGGTGTCGATATCATATTTTTCCGCCAACAGGTCCGCATGTTTTGCCAGCGCTACAATTTCATCGCCGTACAGATAGGATTTCGGATTCACCACAAAAAAAGGACGTCTTACTTCTCTTTTACCCATTATTTTTCCTCCTCATGATTGTTCGAAAATACAGCGAAATAATGCTCCATCACTTTTTCCATGCCCTCATTGGCAACTTTTTTCAGCGCGAGATAATCTTTCGGCTGTTCTTCGTTGATATTGTTCATTGCGCCGAGCAGGAAATCGGTGAAAATATTGATTTTGCTGATTCCCTCTGTTGCACAGCGGTGCAAATTGTCATCGCCCGAACCGGAACCGCCGTGCAGTACCAGCGGAATGGGCAGTGCCTTTGCAAGCTCATGCAGTCTTTCAAAATTCAGCACCGGTTTTGCAATGCCCTTGTAGATGCCGTGCGCTGTGCCGATGGACACCGCCAACGAATCCACGCCCGTCTGCTCATAAAAAGCGACGGCTTCTTCTACTGTTGTGTAAACAGAATCGGTTGTGCCGTTGGCACCCTGCCCCACATGTCCGATTTCCGCCTCTACCGTGACGTTTTTCGGATGCGCATACGCCACAATTTCTTTTGTCATGCGCACGTTTTCTTCAAAGCTTTTCATCGACGCATCAATCATTACAGAAGTAAAACCCAAATCGATTGCCTCTTTGATGAACGCTTCGTCCTCGCCATGGTCCAAATGCAGCACCACCGGCACACTGACGTCCGCCGCCACAATTTTGCCGACTGCCGCCGCTTCTTTCAGCGACATAATGCCTTTAAGGCTTTCGGCTGACGATAAAATAATCGGTTTGCCGCATTTTTCTGCCGCTCTGACATACGCTCTGGCAGAATCCAAATCCACATAGTCAGGCGCAAGCACCGCACAATTGTCTTTTTTTGCCTGCAATAAAATTTCTTTTGAATTGGTTAACATCTCACACTCTCCTTTATTTGGTGTCCAAAAACTGAACACATTTAGATATAAGTTTCAACGGATATTGCACATTCGTTCACAATATTGTACAATACAGATATCACCATCAGAAAGAGGCGGCATCTATATGGAACAAACCGAAAAACGCAAGGATATGATTAAGGTAGCAAAACTTTATTATTTTGGACACATGTCACAGGACGAAATTGCCAAGATGATGGATATTTCACGCCCAAAAGTTTCTCGTATGCTCACTGCTGCACATCAATACAATATCGTGCGCATTACAATCAAAGACCCTCTTTTTTCCAATACGGATGCTGCGGAAAAACTGCGCACACATTTCAATCTGAAAAAAGTCATTGTTGTTCCTGCGGGGCAAAGTAAAGATGAGGCGAAAGATAACATCGGGAAAGCCGCCTCTGACTTTTTAAATTCATGCCTGTTTGACGGCATGAAAATCGGCATTTCATGGGGAACTACGCTCAACTCTTTTGTCAGCCGTTTTCAGACCGGAAAGTCCTTTCCGAACACCTGCATCGTTCAGCTTGTCGGCGGAACGTATAATCAAAACATGCACATGGACGGCAGAGAACTGGCAAAAACACTGGCACAAAAAGTGAAGGGCAAGGCAAGTATTCTGCAAACGCCTTTGCTTGTGCATAATCCTACGCTGCGCAATCTTTTGATGGAGGAACCCGAAACCATTGAACATTTCAAATTGATTGAAGCGCTTGACATGGCATTTGTCGGCATCGGTTCTTCCAATTACAAAAACAGTGTTCTGTATAAGGCAAATTACATCGAAGCCGAGGAAGCAAAGGAATTGTCGGATATGGAGCTTTGTGACATCTGCGGGCATCAAATTGACATCAACGGAGACGAACCCAAAACCAACTTGAAAAATCGTCACATCGGCATTTCGCTGAGCGGTTTGGCGAATGTTCCCATGGTGGTGGCGCTCGGCGCCGGCAATGATAAGACACGTTCTATCATCGCCGCCATTCACGGCGGCTATCTGAACGCGCTTATCATTGACGAAATTGCCGCGATATCACTGCTGGAAGCTGAAAAAATATAACTCAGCTCACTGCAACTTTTTTCTTTGCGCGCACTTTGGCTTTGCCGGAAAAGCTGTTGATTAAAACAGCAACCAGCAACACAACGCCTGTGATAACGTCTTGATAGAACGAGTCAATGCCCATCATCTGCAAGCCGTTTGTTAAAATAACGAGAATGGCGGTGCCGATCATAACGCCTGCCACGGTTCCCTCGCCGCCTTTGATGTTGACGCCGCCCAAAATACATGCGGCAACCACTTTAAACTCATAGCCTGTGCCGATGGTCGGGTCGGCAGAGCCGAGACGCCCTACCTGCCAAATGCCGGAAAGTGCCGCCATAACGCCCGTCATGCAGAAGAAAATGCAGCGCATTTTGCTGACGTTGATGCCGGAGAACGATGCCGCGGCGTCATTTCCGCCGATGGCGATGGCATATTTGCCGAGGATTGTTTTCTTTTCAAGGAAAATAAAAATGGCGATTACAAGGATGCACAGCGGCACTGCAAGCGGTATTTTACCGAATTTCAAGGAGTTCAGCGCCGTTACCGTTTTTACTTCTGCCGAGGTGATGGGGATTGCCTTGCAAACGGAAAGCGCAAGCCCCGATGTGATAACCCATGTTGCCAAGGTTGCCATGATTGCCGGAATTTTAAGTTTTTCTGTAATGAAGGTGTTCACAAATCCCGCTGCGATGCCCAGTAAAACGACAGGCACAAACGCGAGCCACGGATTGACACCCCAAATGCACAGATAGCCGTAGAACATTGCCGAAAGCGCCATCAAGCCTCCCACCGATAAATCGATGTAGCCGCTTGCTATCACAAATGTCATGGCACAGCCTATCACAAAGTTCGGCAAGCTTTGTCTTACCATATTTGTGATGTTATAAAGGTTCATAAATTTGGGGTTCTGAAAGGTGAAAAACAATCCCATCAGAATCAAAATTGTAAACAACACGAGGTTTTTCTTCATTGAAACACTCATACTAGTTTTCTGCTTCATATTTGTTCTCTCCCTTCATCAGATTTTAACGCGTTTGCGTATAATATTATTGAGAAGAATCGCGCCGATTAAAACAATGCCCTTGACCACGTTTTGCGTGTAAACAGTCATGCCGAGCATATTCATGATATTGGTAAGTACCGTGATAAACAGTGCGCCGATCAACATGCCGAAAACCGTGCCGCGGCCGCCGTTGATATCTGTGCCGCCAAGCACTGCCGCGATGATGCAGTCGTTTGACAAACTTCCCAAAATGCCGCTGTCTGCCGCTGAAAAGCGAGACGTGATGATGACGCCCACAAACGCCGCAAGTGCGCCGGACATCGCAAAAACAGCCGTGACAATCTTCTTGCGGCTGATGCCGGAAAGAAGCGCCGTTGTTTCATTTGCGCCGATGGCATAGGTGTGGCTTGCAAACACTGTTTTGTTTTGAATCCACATGAATACCACAACAATGATGATGGCATACACAACGCTGAGCGGAACACCGCTGAACGTGCCGCCCAACAGCGCAATGCCGACAGGCAGACCGAAAACAACTGCGCCGCCTGCGCCAATCAGCGCGACACCGCGCGAGATATAGTCAAATGCCAACGAGATAATAAACGACGGCAAATTGAATTTGGAGATAATGAAACCGGTCAGCAAGCCTGTGAAGCAGCCGATTCCGATGGCAAGCAAGGCGGCAAGCAAAATGGGAATGCCCGCTTTTGCCATCAAGCCGAACAACACCGCGCCCATCGCGCCGACACCGCCGACGGAAAGGTTCAGGTTGCCTGAAATCAATACGAGTGTAACCGCCGAGGAAACGATGATGATACTGGAGGCAGACACAATCATATTGGTGATATTGCCCATTGTGAAAAACAGTGTCGGCTCAAGAATAACACCCACAATGCAAGCGATAATCAAAATCGATAAAATCGCAAGATTTTGAAGCGAGTCGGCTGTCAGTTTTATTTTTTTTGTCATAGTTCCTCACCTCCGGTCACTACGGACATAATGCTTTGTGTTTTAACATTTTCGTCGTTGTTCATAAATGTTTTGATTTCGCCCTCATACAAAAGTCCGATTCTGTCGCAAAGCCCTAAAATCTCCGGTAATTCGCTGGATAACACAATTGCCGAGTATCCCTCTTTTACCATCTGGCGGATAATGCCGTAAATTTCCTGCTTTGCACCAACGTCAACGCCTCTTGTCGGCTCGTCCAAAAGCAAAATTTTCGGAGATGCGTTCAAACATTTTGAAAGCACAACTTTTTGCTGATTGCCGCCGGAAAGATACGCCACGGACTGATTTTCGTCTCTGCATGCCGTGCCGATTTTTGCGATATAATCCCGTGCAAGCTGACCGATTTTTGCTTTATTGGTAATGCCGTTTTTGGAAACGGTGTTGTAATTCATCATCGGTGTGTTGGTCGCAATGCTCAATGAGGTGCAAATGCCTTGTGTGCGCCGTTCTTCCGGCACCAGAACAAGTCCGTTTTCAATTGCTTTTTGCGGGCTTGTGATGTCGATTACTTTGCCGTTGACGGCAATGCTTCCCTCATATACATCGGCGCCGAATAAAGCGCGCGCAATTTCTGTTTTGCCGGCGCCCACGAGTCCGTAAAAGCCTAAAATTTCGCCTTTATACAGCTCAAAGCTGATGTCTTTGAGCTTTTTGTTGTTCAGCGCATCTGCCTTTAAAACAACGGTGGAACGGTCCACATCGTTGGGGACATAATCCTCGGCAAGCTCTTTGCCAATCATCATCTGAATCAGCTCGTGGCGGTCTTTGACTTCCGCTCTTTGCTTTGTCATCACATGTTTGCCGTCTCTCAACACGGTAATACAGTCTGCCAATTCCATAATTTCTTCCAGCCGGTGCGAAATATAGATAATGGTAATGCCCTGTTTTTTCAAGTCCGCTATAATATCAAACAGCTTTCTCACTTCGGCTTCCGTCAAAGAAGCTGTCGGCTCGTCCATGATAATCAAGTCAGAATCCATGGCAAGTGCTTTTGCCATTTCCACCACTTGGCGCTTTGCAACGCTGAGTTCTTCAATATATTGGCGTGGTTTGATGGTACTATCAAGTCTTTCAAGCACCTTGAACACTTTGTTGTCCGTGCTTTTTCTGATAATGCCGAATTTTGTATTTTCAAGACCGAGGCATATATTTTCCTCGACTCTTAATTTTTCAACTACATTCAATTCCTGAAATAAGCAGCCGATGCCGGCTTTCATTGCATCTTTTGTACTGGTCGGGTTGTAATCTTTGCCATTGTATATCAGTGTACCGGACGTTTTCGGATGCGCACCAGTCAATATTTTAATCAATGTCGATTTTCCCGCGCCGTTTTCTCCGACGAGACAGTGGCAGGACCCTCTGGCAATATTAAAACTAACATCATCCAATGCTTTAACTCCGGCAAAATGTTTCGATATATTTTTAATTTCCAAAATATTATCTGCCATCATTTTCCCTCCTACTCTATATATGCGCCGCTGTTAATCCATAAAAGAAAAAGATAAGGGATGCCACCGAAAGGCTGACGCCGTTTTAGCAGCATCCCTTATTCTATTTTAGCTGTTTGTGCTTATTTGCCGAAAGTGCCTACGATGTCAAGGGGTTTGTCAGGCATATACTGGGTGTTGTACCAATCCTGCATATCCTGCAAAGAATCTTTGTAGTAGTTGAAATAGACGTCCGGTGTTGTTTTTTCAACATAGGTATCGTCATCCATTTCGCCATTGATAATCGACATCATCATGTCAATTTCAGAATACGCATTGGTCTGCGGCTGCATGCCAAGGCAATATTTGAGGGACGAAGTGGGGTCTGCAAGTTTCACAAGTTCGCCGGAGCTTGCGTCAGTCGATGCGATGATTTCAGTGACAGGCACGCCGTCTTTTGCAAGGCCGCGTCCTGCTGCTTCATACGCCGACAGGCAGCCAAGGCCGTTCGACACGTTGTCGCCATACACGACGTTGACTTCAGGATGTTTTGTGATGGCATCAGCCGTCACGGTTTGTGCCAATTCAAGGTCTCCGCCTGCATGTTCCCAATAGGTGGCGCCCGTCAGGTTTTCGCCTGCACTGTTTTTAAAGCCCCAGTCTTTGGTCGGGAGATAATCTACAACGGATTTGACACCTGCAAGGAAGGGGCCGGATCTGTTGTCGAAGCAGAATGCAATATTTGTCCAGCTTACAAGACCGACTGCAACGGGTTTGTCAGGATACAATTCAACCCATTTTTTCGCCATATCGGTGCCCATTTCCTGTGCAAGTGTTGCTTCGTCAATGCCGAGGAACGGCACACGGTTGCCCGATGCTTTGACGTTGTATGTCATAACATACACGCCGGCATCTCTTGCTTCGTCGATGATTTCGTTGACGCCGTTTTCATCTACCGGGTGCAAAATAATGCCGTCTACACCTTTGGAGATGAATGTTTCCATGGCTGCAATCTCTTTGCTGAGATCGTTGTCAGGGTCAATGACTTCGTACTTTGCGCCGTATTTTTCTTTTGCATAGATTTCTGCCCATTTTGCATCGTTGCCGTGAACGTCATGCTTCAGGGTGATGGGGATTTTGCCGATATACGCCTCTTTTTTCGCTTCTGCCGGTGCCGATGAAGCTGCCGGAGCGGATGCCGGTGCCGATGCTGCTGCACTTGCTGCCGGTTTTGCGCCGCAAGCCGCTAGCATGGATACTGCTAATGCTGCCGACATTGCAACTGCCAATAGTTTTTTGCTGTTTTTCATAAGAACCCTCCTTTTATTTTATTATAAATGAATGCTCATTTATAAACATATTATAAAAGACAAGCTTTTAGTTTTTCGGCGAGCGCCGTTAGCTTATCTTTGCCGATATAGTACCTTGTTTCGCCATTTATCGTCATGTAATAGGTGGTGTCGTCACGCTCACCGTATGCCACTTGCACCGCAGAGCCGTCTGTCATACCGGCGGTGATGGTCACGGCGGCAGGCGGCTGTGCCACTTGCTGCGCTTCACCGCCCGCGGCGGCAAGTCCCATCAGCGAAACATAAAAACTGTTGAATGCGCGCGGGTCAACCGCAATGCCATCGCAAAACACGGTTCCTGTTTCATGGTCAATTTGCAGGGTGACGTCTGCATCGCCGATTTTCACAGCAATGGTATCCACCGTGTCGATGTCTTTGCGGAACGGCGCCACCAGTAAAAGTTTTTCTGCGGATAAAATGTCGAGATTTACCTCGTTCGCATACAGCAATAAAATATCGTCTTTGCCGCCGTTTCTGACCGGAATCAGCGTGTTGTTCACCGTGCCGAACGCAAGCGTTTGTTTGTTGCCGTCCGCGTCCCATATCGTCAGCGTTTTCTGTGTGCCGTCGAGACCCATGCTCTGTTCGGAATAGGTTTTGGTATCGGTATATCCATAGATATTCCAGTCTTTGATATCGTCCAGAAATTCCGATATTTCGATTTTTCTGGCAGGCGCGGTGAACGGATAATCCATCTGCCACTCGCCGTTTTGGTCCACCGCAACCGACACAATTTCGGTTTTGCCGTCCGTGAACGTAAAGCCGGCGGTTTTATCCAGATTGACCGAGAAAATATCTCTGCGTCTGTATGCCGAAATGCCGCCCGTAAGCTGTGCCGCAGAAACGGCGTCTGTAACAAAAACCGCGTCTGTTTGTGTGTTTTTTGCATAAACATCCGTTTGCGTCATGGTGGGATTGCCCACAATAAAGTCAAACTGCTTGCCGCGGCTTGTCGTAAAGGAAACTTTGGCGCTATACTTTGCCAGTCCATACTGCGCATCGTCTTGCGGCAATTTTCGCAAAACCGCAAAATTTTCAAGCGCCGACACCAGTAAATTCATTTTTTCGGGGTTGACGTGATAGTCTGCCGTTTCTTTTACCATCCACTGCGCTGCATCGTCTTTATAAAATTGCAAATCGCCGTTTTCATTTTGCAAATGGATTGTTTCAATGGTTTCCCCGCGCGCGGGACTGTATAAAATATCGGAGTTTTTCGCGTTATACCGCGTAATTCCTGCGTAAGCAAATGCCATCAATACCGTGAGAATCAGCAGCACGGAAATACTTTTTTTATTCATTTATCGATTCCTCTTGCTGTACCACATAAAAATTGCACCCGCAAAAGCAATCAGCGGCAAAACAAGGCAGCAGATAATCACCAGTTTTGTGAACTCATTGCCGCGTACCAACAGCGTATCCGAATTTACTTTTTTCCCGATAATCTGATGCAGCTCATGCC
>JAVWRA010000028.1:0-18072 GCA_036635095.1 Ruthenibacterium sp.
TATGATGTAGGAAACAACACGGATTTACACAAAATGAAGGAGAACACGAATGAAACTGATTGTGATTGACGGACAGGGCGGCGGATTTGGTCGCGCGCTGATTACGGCGCTGCGGGAGAGCGGCTTTTCAGATGAAATTCTTGCCATCGGCACCAACAGTGCCGCAACAGCGGCAATGCTCAAAGCCGGTGCCACAGCGGGTGCAACCGGTGAAAATGCGGTCATTGTCAATGCCATGCGCGCCGAAGTGATTGCGGGTCCCATCGGGCTGATTATGGCAAACAGTATGCTAGGCGAATGCAGTCCGTCCATGGCGGCGGCAGTGGCGGAAAGTCCGGCAAAAAAGATTTTGCTGCCGGTGACAAAATGCAGTGTGCAGGTGGCAGGACTGCCTGAAAAAACGCTCGGGGCATATATTGCGGATGCCGTGACGCGGATTCGTGCATTGCTGTAACCTGATTCTCGCGGAAAACGACACAGAGGAGATGGGTTTCAAGCGGCTCTATTAGTATAGTATTATAAGGAGGAAAATAATTTTGGTGCAGGAAAACAGTAAAAAATTCACATCCAAACTCGGTTTTATTCTCGCGTCAGTCGGTTCTGCGGTTGGCATGGGCAATATTTGGATGTTTCCCTATCGGCTCGGTCGGTATGGCGGCGCGGCATTTTTGGTGCCGTACTTTCTTTTTGTGGCACTGTTTGGTGCGGTAGGACTTTCTGGAGAATTTGCGCTCGGTCGCTTGACCGGCACAGGTCCCATCGGTGCCTATGAATACGCTTTGAAAACGCGCGGCAAAAAAGGCGGCGCATTTCTCGGAGCAATTCCGCTCATCGGTTCGCTCGGCATTGCCATCGGCTATGCCATCATCGTAGGCTGGGTGGTGCGCTTTCTGGCAGGCAGCGTCACAGGCGCTGCCATCGGTGGCGACAGTACCGCCTATTTTTCCGACATGACAGGCGCGTTCGGCAGCTTGCCGTGGCATTTCATTGCCATTGCCGCCACGGCACTTACGCTGCTTTGCGGCATTGTAAAAGGCATTGAAAAAATCAGTAAATTCATGATGCCCGCATTCTTCATTCTCTTTCTGATTCTCGCTGTACGCGTGGCATTTTTGCCGGGCGCCATGGAAGGCTATCGTTACTTACTCGTGCCGAAATGGGAGTTCCTGCTCAATCCGGAAACATGGATTATGGCGATGGGACAAGCGTTTTTCTCGCTTTCTATCACCGGCAGCGGCATGATTATCTATGGCAGCTATCTCAACAGAACCGAAGATGTGGTGCATTCCGCCAACATGACGGCAATTTTAGACACCTGCGCGGCGTTGCTGTCGGGTTTTGTTGTCATTCCGGCGGTGTTCGCGTTCGGTATGGACCCACAGGCAGGCCCGCCGCTCTTGTTCCTCACCATGCCGAAAATTTTCGCACAAATGCCGATGGGTCAGCTTTTTTCCATTTTGTTTTTCGCTTCCGTTTTATTTGCCGGTTTGACATCGCTCATCAATATGATAGAAGTGTGCAGCGAAGCAGCACAAAGCCGCATCAAACTCAAGCGCACTCCGGCGGTGCTGCTCGTATCGGCAGTGGTTTTGCTCGTCGGCGTATTTTTGGAATACGAGCCGTACATGGGCAAATGGATGGACATGATTACAATTTATGTGGTGCCGTTTGGCGCGGTACTCGGCGCAGTTATCATTTATTGGGTGCTGAAAAAGGGCGAAATTCAAACAGAACTCAACAGCGGACGTGAAAAACCGCTCGGCAAACTCTTTTTCTTCATGGCAAAATACGTCTATATTTTCTTAGCTGCGGCGGTGCTGATATTGGGCGTCCTCCTCGGCGGCATCGGATAAAAGCACAAAAAAGCGGTTCGGTTTTTTCAAACCGAACCGCCGTTTTTTGTCCATCTGTTTGCTGTGCATTATTGCGTAAAAATTAAAAATACAAATCCTTGCTCGGATATTCTGCTTCACAGGTCAGCCGCAAACCCATTTTGCGCAATGTGCCTTCGTCGCCTGAATGCAGCATACATGTGGAGTGCATTTCACAATCGCGCAGCTTTGGCAGTGCTGCCATGGCACAAGCCGTCATGGTGTTGGTGGCGGCGGTAATCGACAGCGCCGCAAGAACATCGTCCACCTTCAGTACACTCGAACGGCTGCCTAAAATGTCAATTTTCAGCTTCAAAATCGGCTCTAAAATAATCGGACTGATGAGCGTAAGCGCATCATCAATGCCTGCAAGAACCTTGATGGCATTGAGGACGCATGAAGATGACGCGCTCATCAGATTGCTGGCTTTTCCCGTGACAATGCTGCCGTCCGGCAGTTGCATGGCCGTGGCCGAAACGCCGGTGCTTGCGCTTTTGGCAAGTGCGGGTGCAACCACGGCACGGTCGGCGGTGGAAAGCTTCAATTCCTGCATAATGCGCTTGATTTTATCAATCGCGGCATCGGAACCTTTGCCCTGTTTGTGGTCACAGGCGGCTTTGTAATAGCGACGTATAATTTCCTGTCCGGCGGCAAAACGCACAACTTCATCATCGGTAATGGCATATCCCACCATGTTCACGCCCATGTCGGTCGGGCTTTTATACACTTCTTCCGCACCCGTAATATGAGTCAAAATATTGCGTACAATCGGAAAAGCTTCCACATCGCGGTTGTAGTTGACCGTGGTTTCTCCATATGCCTCCAGATGAAACGGGTCAATCATGTTCACGTCTGCAAGGTCGGCGGTGGCGGCTTCGTATGCAAGATTCACGGGGTGTTTGAGCGGCAGATTCCAAATCGGAAACGTCTCAAATTTGGCATATCCCGCAATATGTCCTTTGCGAATTTCGTGGTAAACCTGTGACAGGCAAGTGGCGAGTTTGCCGCTGCCGGGGCCGGGCGCCGTTACCACAACGAGTGGTTTTGTTGTTTCGATATACGGATTTGCGCCGTATCCTTCGTCACTGCAAATATAATCAATATCTGTGGGATAACCTTTGATGGGACGATGCACATAATTTTTCACGCCGCGCATGGTCAGCTTGTTCACAAAGGCGTCGGCGGCGTTTTGACCGGTGTAGCGTGTGATTACCACGCTGTTGACGCTGATGCCCATATGGGTGATGTCGTCAATGAGACGCAGCACCTCCATGTCATAACTGATGCCGAGGTCGGCGCGCACTTTTGTTTTTTCAATATCACCGGCAGATACCGTAAAAATGATTTCCGCCTGATCCCGCAGTTCATAAAGCAGGCGAATTTTGCCGTTGGCGTCATAGCCGGGCAAAACGCGTGCGGCGTGATAATCGTCAAAAATTTTGCCCCCGAATTCCAGATACAGTTTGCCGTTAAATTGCGCAATGCGTTCCAGAATATGCTCTTTTTGCTTATGAATATATAGACTGTTGTCAAACCCCGTCACAAAATCCGCCCCGTTTCATGTTTAATCCAATACCTTTATTTAGGATAGCATTTTTCACCTCTAAAAATCAACACATTTCGCAAGATTCACGCAAAAACAGAATTTTTTTTTGTTTTGTAGACAAATCATACAAAAATTTAGTATAAAGTTGTACGCGAATTGTGATTGTATTTACAGCCGTTGTTTGGTACAATGGGTGTTATGAGCAAACAGCAAAAAGACAGGAGATTACCTTGCGCAACAAAAGCTGGTTTAAAGCACTTCGCAATTTATCATGGCTCACGCAATTCGGGCTTTCTCTTGTTGTGCCGCCTATTTTATGCTTGCTTGCGGCAAGTTGGCTTACACGGCGCTTTTCTCTGGGTACATGGGTCTATTTTGTGGCACTTGTTTTCGGACTTGGCGCGGCGGCATGTACGTTCTGGAAGTTTTTGCAGATGGTACAACAAAGGGGCAATAAAAAATAAAATTTGCCACACTTTTTAATTTTAGGATGTGATGCGGTTTGAAGATACAACCGGCAATCAAACACGAAACAGTTCATATCGGTCTTGGCGTACTTGCGCTGTCTTGTGTGATGAATCTGGTGTTTGCGCTCGCTGGAAAATGGACACTCGGCGTTTTATGGAGTACGCTGCTCGGCGGGAGCTGGGCGGTGTGCAACTTTTTTTTGCTTGGGATGTCGGTGCAGCAAATGGCGGCTGATCCAAATGAAAAGCGCGGCAAACTGAAGTTGCAGCTTTCCTACAGTTTGCGGATGCTCGGCACTTTGGCAGTTGTGGTGCTTGCGGTCAAGCTCAAGTGTTTTGTGTGGCTTGCGGCGGTGTTGCCGCTGTTTTTTCCGCGCATTACCATTTTAATCATGCAAATGCTCGGTCTGTATAAGCCCGATAAAACAAAAAAGGAGGATGAGCCGGTATGAATGTAGAAATCAATGGCGCGCGCATCTTTTTTGAAATCCCGATTCTCGGCGGTATTCCCATCACAGATACAATTGTAAACGGTACATTTGTCACGTTGCTGATTTTGGGTCTGTGCATTTTTCTCACACGCAATTTACAGGAACGTGCCACCAGTAAACGGCAGATTGTCGCTGAATTTCTTGTGGAAACCGCCCACAATTTCGTCGTTGGCAATATGGGCGAAAAATTTGCCTATTATACACCGATGGTGGCTGCATTGTTCAGCGCATCGCTCTTTTCAAGCCTGCTCAGTTTGTTCGGTTTGTATCCGCCCACAAGCGATTTATCGACAACACTCGGTTGGGCAGTTCTCGTTTTTGTGCTGATTACCTATACCAAAATCCACACAGGCGGAATCGGCGGCTATCTCAAAGGCTTTGCACAGCCGTTTTTCCTGTTTACGCCGTTCAACATTTTGAGCGAAGTTGCCACGCCGATTTCCATGGCGTTCCGTCATTTCGGTAACGTCATGTCCGGCACAGTCATCACGGCACTCGTTTATGCGGCACTCGCGGCAGCCTCTCATGCGCTGTTCAGTTGGCTGCCCGGCGCACTTGGCGGCATTCTTGGCAGCATTCCTATCCTGCAAGTCGGTATTCCGGCGGTACTTTCCGTGTATTTCGACTTGTTTTCAAGCTTTATGCAGGCGTTCATTTTCTGTATGCTCACCACGCTGTATATTGCAAACGCCGTGTCGGAAGATTCATAAAACCGATGCAACCTCAATTCGTTATCCCAAAAATGTAAAGATAAAAACTTATTTTAGGAGGACTTTTCTATGTTGGAGAAAGCAATTATTTTGGCAGGATGCGCTGTTGGTGCAGGTCTTGCGCTGATCGCAGGTATTGGCCCTGGTATCGGCGAAGGTTACGCCGTCGGTAAAGCATGCGAAGCCATCGGCCGTCAGCCCGAATGCAAGGGCGATGTCACCTCTACGATGTTGCTCGGTTGCGCCATCGCAGAAACCACCGGTATCTACGGCTTTGTTACGGGCTTGTTGCTCATTTTCGTAGCACCCGGCATTTTTATCGGCCTGCTGTAAATATGGCACTGCCCGAACAAGGGGGAAAACACAATGGAACAATTTCAGTCTCTGGTTGGCTTAATGCCGTGGACATGGATTTTTACAATCTGCAACCTGCTGGTTCTTACAGCGGGCGTCAAGCACTTTTTGTTTAAACCGGTACAGGCAATCCTCGCAAAGCGGCAGGAATCGATTCAAACACAGTATACCGAAGCCGAAAAAGCAGAGGAAAGTGCCAAAGCAATGCAAGTTGAATACGAAGCGCGCCTTGCCAACGCAAAAGCGGAGGCAACCGACATCGTAAAAACAGCCACCACACGTGCAACCATGCGCGGAGAAGAACTGGTGAGCGCAGCGCGCAACGAAGCAAATGCGCTGAAAGTCAAAGCAGACGCGGATATTGCCAGCGAGCGCAAACGTGCTGCGGGCGAACTGAAAAACGACATTTCAAGCCTTGCACTGGGCATTGCCGGCAAGGTTGTGGAAAAGGAGATTGATCCCGCAACGCACCGTGCGCTCATTGATGAATTTATTCAGCAAGTGGGTGAGGTATCATGACGGCGGCTGAAAAAGAATACGGCGGAGCGCTGTTTTCTCTTGCAGCAGACGAACATCTTGAGGATGTAATCCTTGAGGGAATTTGTTTTGCCAAAGCACAATTCACTGCAAATCCGTCTTATCCGAAGCTGCTGCAAAATCCTGCGGTCAAAAAGCAGGAGCGCCTCGCGATGTTGGACGAGGCATTTCACGATGCCGTACATCCGTATGTCTTGAATTTCTTGAAAATTCTATGCGAAAAATCTTCACTTTCCGCGCTCGGCGGCTGTGAAGCGGAATATCGCAGTGCGCTGTATGCAGCGCGCGGCATTGTGCCGGTTACCGTCACAAGCGCCATGCCGCTCACGCAGGAAGAAAGCGCCGCTTTACAGCAAAAACTCGCGGCTAAAACAGGCAAAACCGTGCTGCTGACCAACACAGTCGATGCAAACTTGCTCGGCGGCGTAAAAATCAGCTATGCGGGCAAGGAGCTGGACGGCTCCATTTCCGGCAGACTTGCCACCATGCGTCGCCTTTTGATGGCGCAATAATCTCAAAATGAATCACTGAAAGTTGGTGAGACAATGCAGTTAAAACCAGAAGATATCAGCAAAATCATCAAAGCACAAATTAAAAACTACGACAATCAGATTGAAAGTGCCGAAACAGGCACCGTCATTCTGGTTGGCGATGGCATTGCCCGCGCACATGGGCTTGAAAAATGTATGGCAAACGAGTTGGTCGAATTTGCAAACGGCGAGTTCGGCATGGCACTCAACCTTGAAGAAAACAGCGTTGCCATCGTTATTTTAGGTTCCGACGAGGGCATCAAAGAGGGCGACACTGTCAAACGAACCGGCAAAGTCGTCTCTGTACCGGTCGGTGAAGCACTCATCGGTCGCGTTGTCGATGCGCTCGGTCAGCCGATTGACGGCAAAGGCGTTATCGAAACCACTGAATTTCGCCCCATCGAGTCCAATGCACCGGGCATCATTGAACGCAAAGGCGTCAATGTGCCGCTGCAAACGGGCATCAAGGCAATTGACAGCATGATTCCGATTGGTCGCGGCCAGCGCGAACTCATCATCGGCGACCGTCAAACCGGTAAAACGGTCATTGCCACGGATACTATCATCAACCAAAAAGGGCAGGGCGTCATTTGTATTTATGTCGCCATCGGACAAAAACGCTCCACGGTTGCACAGCTTGTTGAAACGCTTACGGCAAACGGCGCAATGGATTACACCATTGTCGTGTCCGCCTCCGCGTCAGAGCTTGCGCCGGTGCAGTATATTGCGCCGTATTCCGGCTGTGCCATGGGTGAATATTTCATGGCGCAAGGCAAAGATGTCTTGATTATTTATGACGATTTGTCGAAACATGCAGTGGCTTATCGTGCGCTTTCGTTGCTCATTCGCCGTCCGCCGGGACGTGAAGCATATCCGGGCGACGTGTTCTATCTGCACAGCCGTCTGCTTGAGCGTGCAGCGCGTCTTGCGCCGGAATATGGCGGCGGTTCCTTGACAGCTCTGCCCATTATCGAAACGCAGGCAGGCGACGTGTCGGCATATATCCCGACAAACGTCATTTCCATCACCGATGGTCAAATCTTCCTTGAGAGCGAATTGTTCCATGCCGGTGTTATGCCGGCGGTCAACCCCGGTATTTCTGTGTCCCGCGTCGGCGGCAACGCACAGATTAAAGCCATGAAAAAGGTTGCCGGTACGCTCAAACTTGTGTATTCGCAGTATCGCGAGCTGCAAAGTTTTGCACAGTTCGGCTCTGACCTTGACGCCGATACAAAACGCCGTCTGTCACAGGGCGAGCGCGTTGTGGAAGTGCTTAAACAAAACCGCAATGCACCGGTATCGGTTGAAAATCAGGTGTGTATTTTGTACGCCGTCACCAATGATTATCTCACCAAAGTACCGCTCGAACAAATCAGCACATACGAGCAGGAGCTTTACGAAGATTTCGCAAATCTGCATACAGCCGATATTTTAGAGCCGATTCGCACTACAGGCAAGCTCGAAGATACCACTGTAACAGCGCTCAAAAATGCGCTGGAGGATTTCACAAAACGGTTCCTCGCATCACATTAAAAGGAGGTTTGCAAGATGGCTGCTTCAAATATGAAGGACATCAAAATACGCATTAAGAGCGTAGAAAGTACGATGCAAATCACCAAAGCGATGGAGCTTGTGGCGTCATCCAAATTGCGCCGTGCCAAAGAACGGGCCGAAAACACGCGTCCGTACTTCAACACGCTGCATGCCGCACTGCATGACATTGCCTATGGAAACACCGATTTTTCTTCTCCCTACGTCCAAAAACGCGAGCAGAAAAAAGTGTGCTATGTCATCATCGCGGGTGACCGCGGTCTTGCGGGCGGATACAACGCCAATTTATTCAAATGCGTCGCGGCACACCAGAGCGGTTTGCCTGTCTGTGCGCTTCCCATCGGCAAAAAAGCCGTGGAATATTGCACACGCAGCAATATCGAAATTGTCACGGATATTTATGCGATTGCCGAAGAAGTTTCGCTCAGCGATTGTTTCGCGGCGGCACATCTTTTGTGCAAAGAATATGCAAAAGGCAATTTTGACGCATTGTATGTCGGCTACACCAATTTTGTGTCCATGATGTCACAGCAACCGACCGTACTCAAGGCGCTGCCGATTCGGTACGAGCCTGAAAAGGTGCGCAATAAAGCAGAAGAACTGATTCTGTATGAGCCGTCGTGCGAGGGTGTGTTTGATGCCATTGTGCCGGAATACGTAGGCGGTTTGCTTTATGGCGCATTGGCAGAGAGCATCGCTTCCGAACTCGGTGCGCGGCGCATGGCAATGGATGCCGCCAGCAAAAACGCAGGTGATATGATTGATTCGCTGTCGCTCAAATACAACCGTGCAAGACAGGGAGCCATCACGCAGGAAATCACAGAGATTGTTGCCGGCGCAGAAGCGTAGCAACAGGGTTTGTATCAAGTAAAAAGAACGGTTATCCGCTCTTTATTGTAAGGAGTTTGCCTATGAGTCAGCAAAACATCGGTACCGTAACCCAAATCATCGGGCCGGTACTCGACATTCAATTTCCGGATGGACATTTGCCAAGCTTGCTGAGCGCCATCACGGTAAAAAATGGCGAGCGTGTGATTACACTCGAAGTGGCACAGCACATTGGCGACAATGTGGTGCGTTGCATCGCCATGTCCAGCACGGACGGTCTTGTGCGCGGCATTGAGGCCGTTGATACCGGCAGTCCCATCACGGTTCCTGTCGGCAAAGAAACGCTCGGGCGTATTTTCAATCTGCTGGGTGAGCCGGTGGATAATATGGAAGCGCCAAAAACCGAAGAGCGTTGGTCGATTCATCGTCCGGCGCCGGCGTATGACGAGCAGGAAGCCACCACAGCCATTCTCGAAACCGGCATCAAGGTTGTTGACCTGATTGCTCCGTATGCCAAAGGCGGTAAAATCGGCTTATTTGGCGGCGCCGGCGTCGGCAAAACAGTTTTGATTATGGAATTGATTCACAACGTTGCCAAAGAACACGGCGGTCTGTCGGTATTTACAGGTGTCGGCGAGCGCACACGTGAGGGCAATGACCTCTACAACGAAATGCAGGAGAGCGGCGTTATCAAAAAGACCGCACTTGTGTATGGTCAGATGAATGAGCCGCCGGGAGCGCGTATGCGTGTTGCCTTGTCCGGCCTCACCATGGCGGAATATTTCCGCGACAAAGAAAATCAGGATGTATTGCTGTTTATCGACAATATTTTCCGCTTCACACAGGCGGGTTCTGAAGTATCCGCGTTGCTCGGCCGTATGCCGTCCGCCGTTGGTTATCAGCCGACACTTGCCACGGAAATGGGCGCCTTGCAAGAGCGCATCACCTCCACGAAAAACGGTTCTATCACCTCGGTGCAAGCTGTTTATGTGCCGGCAGATGACCTTACCGACCCGGCGCCTGCCACCACATTTGCGCATCTGGACGCCACCACGGTTTTGAGCCGTACCATTTCCTCGCTTGGCATTTATCCGGCGGTTGACCCGCTTGAATCGTCCTCGCGTATTTTGTCGCCGGACGTTGTGGGTACAGAGCATTATCAAGTTGCGCGTGAAGTGCAGCGCATTTTGCAGCGCTACAAAGAGCTGCAGGATATCATTGCCATCATGGGCATGGACGAGCTTTCCAGCGAAGATAAACTCACGGTTTCCCGTGCGCGCCGCATTCAAAACTTCCTGTCGCAGCCGTTCAGCGTTGCCGAACAGTTCACCGGCATGGAGGGCAAATATGTGCCGCTCAAAGAAACCATTCGCGGCTTCAAAGAAATTATTGACGGCAAGCACGACGATTTGCCGGAATCTGCATTCCTTTTTGCCGGCACCATTGAAGATGTCGTCGAAAAGGCGAAAAAATTGTAATGGGGGCGCGCTATGTCTACCTTTGAATTGCAAATCGTCACGCCGGACGGCCAGTTTTTTAGCGGGCAGGCGGCGCGTCTCAGCGTGCGCGGCATCGAGGGCGATTTGTGCATTTTACCGCGTCACATCGCGTTTGCCACAGCGCTTGCCATTGGCGAAGCGCGCGTGACCATTGACGACAAAGTGCGGCGCGCGGCGTGTAGCGGCGGCATGGTGACCGTGATGAAAAATCATGTGCGCCTTGTTGCCACCACATTTGAGTGGGAAGAAGATATCGACAAAGAACGTGCGCTTCGTGCGCGCGAAAAGGCAGAGCAAATTTTAAAAGACGCCAAAGACGCCAAAGAAATTTCGGTTGCCAAGGCAAAACTTTCCCGCGCACTTGTGCGCATTCAGGTGTCAAAATAGTATTTCTATCCCAATAGCGCTCGTTTTACAAAACGAGTGCTATTTTTGCATCTATACCGTTAAAGTGGTATAATAAATATATATTACGGAAATTTTCCGAAACGCAAAAGGGGGATGTCACATGGAAACGAGACAAAGCCTGCGCCGCAATTTTTTATGGAATACCGCCGGCTCGCTCATTTATTTTGCGTGTCAATGGCTGTTCACTATTTTGGCGGTGCGCCTTGCAGGCGTGTATGTTTCCGGTCTTTTGATGATGGCGCTCACAGTCACCAATGTGTTTTTGTCCATAGCATCGTATGGTATGTACAATTATCAAGTGTCCGACACCGCCCAAAAATACGCCCAAAGCACCTACATCCACAGCCGCATTTTCACCTGTTCGCTTGCGACATTTGCCTGCATCTGCTATATCATACTTGTGGCAATTGTCAAAGTGACGCCCTACAGTGCCGAACAAATTCTCTGCATTTTTCTGGTACTCGGCTATCGTTTGATTGAATCCATCACCGATGTGTATAACGCCATCGACCAAAAACACGGTCGTCTTGACATTGTGGGCAAAACATATGCTGCGCGCGGTGTGTTATCTTTGGCATTGTTTGCAATTACTTTACGCATCACAGTCAATTTACCAATCACATTGGCGCTGATGCTGCTGGGTAATCTGCTGTTTTTCGTGCTGTACACCAAACCGCAGACGAAACCGTTTTATGAAAAATCAAAAACCGAATGGCGCACCGTGATGGCGCTTTTGGTGGAATGTGCGCCGCTTGCCGTTTATTGCTTTTTGAATACCTCTGCCGCGTCCATTCCGAAAATTATGCTTGAACTCGTGCTTGGCAATGATGCACTTGGCATTTACGGTCCTGTCACCGCGCCGGTTTTGCTGTTGCAGGTGGGCGCAACCTATCTGTTTACGCCGTTCATCACTGTTTTTTCAGATAAATATGCCCAGCGCGATAAAAAGGGGTTTGCGCGCGCAATCGGTTCGGTACTCGCAATTATTCTCATTTTGTTGCCGGTCGGCTTATTGGTGTCGCATTTTCTGGGTGAATGGGGACTGGCCACTTTCGTCAGCGAAAATCTTGTGGAGTACAGCTATTTGCTTGCGCCGATGGTGTTTTCGGCGGTTCTCACCGCACTCGTGTTATTTTTCAGCATGGTGCTTACCATCATGCGCTGTATGCGCGGACTGATTTTTGCCAATGTCTGCGGCATTGCCGTGGCAATGCTGTGCAGTGTAAACTGTATTGAGCAGTGGGGAATGCAGGGAACAACCTATGCCGCAATTTTGGCATTGCTTACCCAAATTGTCTGCCTTGTGTGTGTGATGTTCGCAAAGGCAAAGCAGTATTTTCAATAGAAAAATGTAAAAGCCTCCGTTTAATCGGAGGCTTTTTGTTATTCCGGCTTTGTGGATTCCGATTCGTCTTTTACGGCTATTTGCGTCGCTTTTTGTTGCACACGTTTTTTGCGTCGGCATAAAATCAAACGCAAAACAACAAAAACAATCAGCGCAAGCAGCAGCATCGGCAAACAATAAATCAGCACAATCACGGCACTTTGCAGAATTGTCACAAATCCGCGCAGGCTGCCTTTCACAGCAACCCAAATGCGCGCGCCAAACCCATCTTGTGTTTCGGTAAATGTTTTCACTTCCTCAATGGACACTGTGATGGTGGAATAATCAATCTGCTGATCCATATCTCGCTTTGTGGCGGTATATCGCTCTGTTTCATAGCGCACTTCACTCAGCCGCGTTTCAATTGCAATGAGATCCTCCACCTTTTCCGCCGCTTTCATCAATTCCAAAAGACGCGTTTCTTCCGTTTGCAGTGCGCGCAGCCGTGCTTCGGTGTCAACATATACATCGGTTACATCGTCGGTATATTCCTGTTTATAAGTAACATTGCCGGATTTTTCGGTTGCGGTTAAAAATTCGGCATAGTTTTGCACCGGAATGCGAGCGACAATTTCAGCACTGCGAATGCTCTCACCATCATTTTTGCCGTGTTGATTGGAGGACTGTATATAGCCGCCCATCGCGTCAATTTGCGCTAAAATTTCACTTCTTGTTTTGACAAAATCAAGTGCCTCAACGGTTAAATTGGCATTCAAAATAATTTTTCTGTTTTTGGGAAGCAGCGCCGCAGTCATTGTACCGCCATCAATCGATGCTGCACCTGCGGGCATCGGCGCATTTTCCATTTTGTCGCTCGTGGGTTGTTTTGCGCTGTCTACGCTCAGATTCATTGCCGATTTTTGTGCGCCGGCACAGCCGGAAAGCAGTCCCAAAATCAATGAAAAAGTCAGTAAAAGCGTAATGTATCGTTTCATAATTCCCTCCGTTTTCAAAGAAATCGAGCAAAAAGGCATCTGATGGACTGCATCAGATGCCTTTTTGTCAATTTTTATTTTGCCGCGTCTGGTGCAGAGCTTTTCGCCGCGTCCATCAACGCACGTTCCAGCCAGATGGTGCTAAATTCCAGAGCAGGCCACAGACCGGTTTTGTCGCTTTGTTTTACCATGCGTTCAATCGGACTTTTGGTGGTGTCGGTGGAAAGCAGGGTGACGTGAATGCGGTCAGCAATCTGCGCACCGTTTTCTTCTTTTGTGGTTAAAACCTGCATAAAAATGACATAAGGGTCAGCCAAATTGCCATAGTAAATATCGTTTTTGCTGCGCACCAGCGGACGACCCTTGTACATGAGTGTCGGTGTAAAAGCCATAATTTGTTCTCCTTTTCGTTGTTGCGCGCTGATTATTCAGCGAGATAACTTTTCAGCAGAGCCTGCAGCAAATCATCGCGATCAACCTTACGAATATTGGCGCGCGCGCCCTGATAGGTGGTGATGTAGGTAGGATCTTCCGAAAGAATATATCCCACAATTTGGTTGATTGGGTTATATCCTTTCTCTTTCAATGCGCGATAGACATCGGTCAAAATCGCCTTGATTTCACGGTCTTTATCATCATAAATTGAAAAAATAGTGGTGGTTTCGCTCATGATTTCATGCCCTCCTTGTCAAAATTCTAAACCAAAAAATTCCTACTTCTATTGTATCGCATAACCCGCACAGATGCAAGCGCTTTTTAGCTGCGCAACACAACAGAAATTTCCGCCAACGATTTCAGCACCTTTTTTACGGCGTTTTCGGCTTCTTCGTCGGTCAATGTGCGGTCTGAGCCGCGCAAAACGAGGTTGTACGCAAGGCTCTTCTTGTCGGCGGCAATTTTGTCGCCGGTATAAATGTCAAACAATGTCAAACTTTCCAGCGCTTTTCCGGCGGCGGCAGTGATGCGCGCAGCGATGTCTGCGGCAGGAATGTCGGCATCTGCCACAAGCGCAAGGTCACGCGTGATTGCCGGATGTTTCGGCAGCGGTTTGAATGCGGTTGTTCCCGCGCGATGTGCATATAAAACATCGAGATTCACTTCACCTGCCACAACGCGCGGCTTTACGCCGTAATTCGAAAGCACGGCAGGATGCACTTCTCCGATGGTGCCAAGCAGTTCATCACCGATGTAAATATCGGCGCAGCGACCGGGATGATAACTTGTTCCGGCGGTGTTGCGCACAAAGCGCGCGTCTGTCACGCCTGCAGTTTCCAAAAGCTTTTCCACAATGCCTTTGAGCGTCAGATAATCATAGTGTGCGCCAAAAGCAGCAAGTACAATCTTTTCCGTTTCAAGCGGCAGAATATCCGCCGATTCGCCCAGTGGCGTGTATACGGTTGCGTCCTCAAACAAAGCACATTCTGCGGCACGCGCATTGTAATTGCGCGCAATCACGTCCATCATGCTCGGCAATGCCGTGGTACGCATGATAGAAGTGTCCTCGCCGAGCGGATTTGAAATCACAACCGCATGGCGCAGAGCGTCATCGGCAGGTAGGTTTACGGCGTCAAATGCCTTTCTGCTGAAAAAGCTGAATGTTTCAATCTCATAAAGACCATAGCCGATGAGCGCGTCAATCATTTTACCGTGAAAACGCTGCCGTTCACTCGGGCGCGCACTCGCCACACCGCGCACGGCGGTAGACGGCATTTTATTGTAGCCGACATAACGCGCCACTTCTTCCGCAAGGTCACAGTCGCGCTCGACATCATAGCGTTCCGGCGGCACAATTACATCATCGCCGTCCATGGCAAAGCCAAGCGGCAAGAGATAGGCAATCATCGCTTCACGCGATAAGTTTGTGCCGAGCAGTTTGTTGATGGTATCGGGACGCAGCTTGACGCGGCGCGGCAAACGCGGCGCGGGATAATCGTCCACAATGCCGCCGATCACATCGCCTGCGTCGAGTTCCACCACAAGCTCCAAAGCACGTTGCAATGCCGCAAGACAGCTTGCCGGATTCAGTCCTTTTTCAAAGCGCGCAGACGCTTCCGTGCGCAAACCAACTTTTTTGGCGGCAAGTCTGACGGACGGACCGTCAAAACAGGCGCTCTCAAACACAATACGCTGTGTATTGTCATAAATACCCGAAAATTCTCCGCCCATGACGCCGGCAATGCCAATCGGACATTTTTCATCGGCAATCACCAGAATATCCTGCGTCAAAGTGCGTTCAATGCCGTCAAGCGTCACAATTTTTTCGTTTTCTGCGGCACGGCGTACACGGATTTTTCCGTTGACATACGCATAATCAAACGCGTGCATCGGCTGTCCGTATTCAAGCATCACATAGTTTGTGATGTCCACAATATTGTTGATGGGACGCACACCGCACAGACGCAGCCGCTCACGCATCCAGCGCGGTGACGGCTTAATGCGCACATTTTCCACCATTGCGGCGGTATAGCGGCTGCACAGTTCTTTGTCCTCCACGGTCACATGCAGCAGGGTAGAGATATCGCCGCTGCCGGCGGGCGTCTGCGGCACATGGTCGATGAAC
This sequence comes from Ruthenibacterium sp., assembly GCA_036635095.1. GTDB lineage: Bacteria > Bacillota > Clostridia > Oscillospirales > Ruminococcaceae > Ruthenibacterium. The sequence continues at coordinate 15,672 of JAVWRA010000028.1, forward strand.
GGCACGGCAAAAGTTGCGGCACTCTCACGGGCAAGTCCGCGCACGGAAAGGCAGTCCGGACGGTTCGGTGTGATTTCAAACTCGACGCTCACATCGTCCATGCCAAGCGCTACGGCGGCATTTGTGCCAACCGGAAAGGTTTCTTCAATCACGAGAATGCCGTCCTCGGTTGCGTTTGGAAAATCGTGCTTTGTTAAGCCAAGCTCACCGAGACTGCACAACATGCCGTTGCTTTCCACGCCGCGCAGCTTGCCTTTGCGAATTTCTTTCCCGTCCGGCAGTTTTGCGCCGTGCAGTGCTGTCGGCGCAAGGTCACCCACTTTTAAATTGTCGGCGCCGGTGACAATCTGCACAACGGTTTCGGGTGCAACTTCCACTTGACACACGACCATATGGTCAGAATCCGGATGCGGTACAATCTCTAAAATTTTGCCGACAACCACATTTTTAATGGCGTCCGCTTCACAGGTGTATGTTTCCACTTTGCTGCCGCTCATGGTCATGCGCTCGGCATATTCATGCGGAGTACACTCAAATTTGGCGAAATCTCTCGCCCAGTTCAATGGCATTTTCACGTTCGTGTCCTCCTAAAATTGTTTGAGAAAACGCAGGTCGTTTTCATATAATAAGCGCATATCATCAATGCCGTAGCGCATCATGGCAATGCGCTCAAGACCGATGCCGAATGCAAAGCCGGTGTATTTCTCCGCGTCGATATTGCAGTTTTCAAGCACTTTCGGATGCACCATGCCGCAGCCGAGAATCTCAATCCAACCCTCTCCCTTGCACAGTGGGCAGCCTTTTCCGCCGCATTTGAAACAGCTCATATCCATTTCGGCAGACGGCTCTGTGTATGGAAAATGATGCGGACGGAATCGCACACGCGTCTCCTCGCCATATAATTTTTTGATGAAAATTTCAAGCGTACCTTTGAGGTCGCTGAAAGTAATTCCCTCGTCCACCACAAGTCCCTCAATTTGGTGAAAAATAGGGGAGTGTGTTGCGTCAACCGCGTCGCTGCGATACACGCGACCGGGGCAGATGATGCGAATGGGCGGTTTTTGTTTTTCCATGGTGCGAATTTGCATCGGACTTGTCTGTGTGCGCAAAAGCACGTTTTCGGTGATGTAGAAGGTGTCCTGCGTGTCGCGCGCAGGATGGCTTTTCGGCATATTGAGCATTTCGAAGTTGTAATGGTCAAGCTCAATTTCAGGCCCCGCCACCACATCAAAACCCATGCCGAGAAAAATCTCTTTCAGCTCGTTCAAAACTTGTTCAAACGGATGCCGTTTACCTTGCAGCGGCTGTGCGCCCGGCAGGGTCACGTCGATGGTTTCCGTGGCAAGCCGTGCCGTTAAAACAGCGTCATGCAGCTCTTTTGTACGTGTGGCAATGTCGGCGGCAATCGCTTCACGCACTTCGTTTGCCAGTGCGCCGATCACAGGGCGTTCCTCGGCGGACAGTCTGCCCATCTGCTTCAAAATAGCGGTCAATTCGCCTTTTTTGCCAAGAAACCGCACACGCAGTTCATCGAGTGCAAGCGCGTCTGCGGCGCTGCCAATCAACGTGTCGGCATCTTGTCTGATTTTTTGCAATGCGTCTTTCATATTAAAATCTCCTTTTTTAGGGCAAAAAAAACTTCGCCCCTCATTCAATAGGGACGAAGCTGTAAAAAACTCCGCGGTACCACCCGTATTTTTGCTTTGAGAGCAAACACTCTTGCGTCCGATAACGGTGACAGCCGTTTTTGCCTACTTGCTTTCTCTCGAAAACGTTCCGCAAAACCATTCGTGAGTGAACTTCGGCACCTTGCTTTGCAAAACGCTTTCAGCCGTGGCGTTTCTCTCTGCTGCGAGGCAAAAACATGCGTACTCTCTCAGTCAATATGTTTCTTAACGTTCATTATACTAGTCTGTGTCATTTTTTGCAAGCAAAAAGTAGATTTTCACTTATTTTTGTGGTAAACTAAAGCAATCGGGTGAAAGAGAGGCGGCAATATGCAAATTTACGGCATCGGCGTTGATAGCACCACCATTTCGCGCATTGAAAAAAGCATGGCGCGCCCCGGTTTTCTCGAAAAATGCTTCGGTGCAGAGGAACAAACGCTGTTTCTTCACAGCCGTCCCGAAACAGTCGCCGCCAATTTTGCCGCCAAAGAAGCGCTCAGTAAGGCGCTTGGCACAGGACTTTTTGGCTTTGTTTTCAGCGAAGTGCAGGTGCTGCGCAAAGAGGGCGGTGCGCCGTATTTCGCATTCAACGGCGCAATGAAGCAAAATATGATACAGCAAAAGCTGACAGCACATCTTTCGCTCACACATGAGGGCAGTTATGCAACGGCGTTTGTCATTTTAGAAAAGGAATCAAACAATGATTACAGCCAATGACGTCAAACAAAACGCAC
>JAVWRA010000029.1:0-17651 GCA_036635095.1 Ruthenibacterium sp.
GCCCATAGATTGATGGCTTTGCGAAATGCGGGGATATTTTCCCGCGCGATGGAAAGCCCTGCGGCAAGCGCGTGGCCGCCATAACGAATGAGCAAATCACTGCATGACGCAAGCGCCTGATACAGCGATACACCCGCCAAACTGCGACCGGAACCTTTGCCCTCACCGTTCTCATCTATGGAAATAATCAGCGTCGGTTTGCCGAATTTTTCCATCACGCGCGATGCGACAATGCCGATGACGCCCTGATGATATCCCTCGCCCGCCACCACCAAAATGCGCTCGCTGCCATAGGCGGCATCGCCCGCAATGGTGTCAAGTACGTTTTGTGTGATGTCTTGCTCGGCCTTTTGGCGCGCGGCGTTTTGTTCTTCAAGCGCCTCTACGCGCGCGGCGGCCTCATCTGCATCTTCACATAATAACAATTCGAGCGCGGCTGTGGCACTGTCCATGCGGCCGGCGGCATTGAGGCGCGGCGAGAGGCCAAACGATACGTTTTCGGCGGTGATTTCTTTGCCGGTGAAACCGCAGCTTTCCACAAGTGCGGCAAGCCCCGGCCGCTCAGTATGCTGCAATAGCGCAAGGCCGGCCTTGACAATGGTGCGGTTTTCGCCTTCGAGCAGCATGATGTCGCCGATTGTGCCGATGGCCGCAAGGTCGCCGTAAAACGGCAACATTTCTTCCGCGCTGCACCCTTCCAGTGCCGCAATCAGATAAAACGCAACGCCCGCGCCGCACAGTGTTTTGCAGTGGCTTGTGTCGTCGGGCAGCTGCGGGTCGACAATCGCGGCAGCCTCCGGCAAAATTTGCGGCGGCAAATGATGGTCGGTCACCACCACCTGCATGCCTTTTTCGTTTGCAAACGCAATGGCCTCGCACGCGGACACACCGTTGTCCACCGTGATGATCAAATTGACACCTTTGCCGACCATGAGCGACACCGCGCTTTTCGACAGGCCGTAGCCGTCGTCCTCGCGGCTTGGCAATTTATAGTAAACGTCTGCGCCGATTGAATCAAGATACAGATATAAAAGCGCCGTTGCGGTCACGCCGTCCACGTCATAATCGCCAAACACGACAATGCGCTCGCCGCCGTCCACGGCGCGCAGAATGCGCTGCACCGCCGCATCCATATTTTTCATGCGCATGGGATCGGACAGCGTTTGCCCCTGTCCCAGCGCAGCGCGCATGTCGGCGGCGCTCGCATGCCCGCGCGAAAGCAGCACATCGCACACAAGGCGCGGCAGCTGTGTTTGCTCGGCCAAGTCCGCTGCTTTTGTTTTGTCGGGTCGCGTGATTTGCCATGGGCGATAAAACATGAAGGGTGCTCCTTTGTATGATAAATTAGAAATCTAAATTAAAAATCGCTTTCCGACAGGCCATCCTGCGCAAGCATTGTTTCCATGGCCGAAATTTCAGCCGAAACATTGAGCGCAGTGTCTTCCATCAGCCCGTTTTCAAGCGCGGTGAATGCCGTATTGATGGTGTGCAAAATACCCACGATATCACTTTGAATGTTGGCGGCGGTATTGCCGTCACCCGCATGGGGGTCAACTTCACTGTATGTGTTGAGCAATTTGACGGTAGTGGGCAGATAATAGCTTGTAAAACGACGCACACGATCCTGTTTGCCGGGATGTTTTTCAAGCCAGACGCACAGCAACTTTGTGTGTGCTTCCAGTGCGCCGATTTGTTCGCTGACGGCATCATCCGCAATCAGCTCATTCTGCCGATGCAATTCTGCATGAAACGTTTTAAATTCCGTCAATATCGGGTCTTCTTGTTGCGCCGCCTGTGATTTTGACGCCTTCGTTTCGGCTTTTGGAGCAGCGGGCGTTTCTTTCGGCTGTGCGCTCATATAAAGACCGTATGCCATTTCGCTGACGAACAGGCGTGTGCCGTCCGGCGGCAGAAATACGTCCTCAAATTTTCCGTTTGCAATTTGCGTTTGAATGTCTTTGCGCACGAAGGCAACGGATTTTCCGGTGGCTGCCGCAAATTCATCGAGCATACAAAACGTGCGCCCGCCCAGTATATTCATATAAGTGGCAAGCCGCCGCAACACTTTTGCCTTGAAATAAGAGCCAACCGCGCCACAGACGAAAAACACGCCGATGATTCCGGGAATGACACCGCCGATGCCGCTGCCGCTGACAATAGCAACGAGCGACACCGTCCATAAAATAGCCGCTACGAATAACAACCCACCCACATCAGACGCGGCGGATTTTGCTTTTTTCGCATAGTTTTTCACGCGAAAACGCCGTCCGATTTGACTGCCAAAATTGGCATAGCCGGAGCCGGCGTCTTTTGCCGCACGGTTTTTTTCCTGCTGCGGCGGATACGGATGCGCCGGTCGGCTTGCGTTTTTCACGGAATTACTGAATTTTTGCGCACTCTGCGCCGCACTTTGCTGCACGGTTTTGCCGACGCTTGCAATGGCGCCTTGCAGTGCCGTGCCAAGCGCCGCCACCGTTTGGCGCACTTCGCTTTCGATTGCCTTACCCAGTTCCTCAAAATCGTCCTGCTGCCGATTTGGATTGGTACTCATTTTTACCTCCACGCCACAGGCGTTCGCGCTTTGCTTTGCTTTATGGTATGCGCGGTGCCGCCTTGGGACAATATGTTTCGATGATGTTTTTTGCCATGCGCAAGCCGTCTGTAGCGGCGGACATGATGCCGCCGGCATAGCCTGCGCCCTCGCCGCACGGATACACGCCCGCACAGTCAAGGCTCAGTCCGTTTTCGCTGCGCGGCAGCCGCACGGGACTTGAAGTGCGCGTTTCAATGCCTGTGAGAATCGCTTCGGGCGCCGTATAGCCAGGCAATTTTTTTTCAAATGCGACAAGCCCTGTGCGCAAAGCGTCCGCCAATTCTTTCGGCAGCAAAGCGCCGAGATTTGCCGCCGCAACACCGCGCGGATAGGTTGGCTCTAAACCCGAAAATTGCAGCGCAGCATCGCCTTTTAAAAAGCTTTGTACCGTCTGCGCCGGCGCAACAAAATTGCCGCCGCCCGCCGCAAACGCCGCTGTTTCCAATTGTTGCTGAAACGCGATTGCCTCCATGGCATCGCCGTGAAAATCGGCTTCGTTGACGCTCACCACCACGGCAGCATTTGCGTTTTTACCCGCGCGCGCGTGTAAGCTCATGCCGTTGGTGACAAGCGCGTCTTCCTCGCTTGCCGCCGCCACCACTTCGCCGCCCGGACACATGCAAAATGTGTACACACAGCGTGTGCCGATATGCTGTGACAATTGATATTCGCCGCGCGGCAAAGCCGGATGTCCCGCCGCCTCATGATATAAGCTTTCTTCGATGCGGCTTTGCAGATGCTCTGCGCGAAAACCGACGGAGAACGGTTTTGCCTGCAAGGAAAAACCTGCATTTTTCAGCATGGCAAAGGTATCACGCGCGGAATGCCCGACAGCAAGCACCAGTGTTTCGCAGGCAAATGCGCCTTTTGGCGTTTGCACGGAAGTCAGATGTCCGTTTTGCATGGAAATTCCGGTCAGCGGTGTGTTGAAATGAATGGTGCCGCCGAGCGATTCGATTTCTTTGCGCAGCGAAACAATGACATCACGCAATTGGTCGGTGCCGATATGCGGCTTTTGCTGTATCGCAATTTCGGGCGGTGCGCCGTGTTTTAATAAAGTTTCCGTCACGTAGCCGCAAAACGGGTCACGAATACGCGTGGTCAGTTTGCCGTCTGAAAACGTGCCTGCACCTCCCTCGCCAAACTGAATATTGGCATTCGGTGCAAGGCTGCCGCCAAGACGAAACGCGTTGACCGCCGCAATACGCTGCGACATTTCGGCACCGCGTTCCAGAACAATCGGACGGTAACCCTCTCTTGCGAGAATCAGTGCGCAAAAAAGTCCGGCAGGACCGAGACCGCAGACAATCGGACGATGCCGCATTCTTTTTTTGCCGTGTGTCAGCACAAACGGACGCGGATTTGCAATGGAAACATTGGGTGCAAAGCTGCCAAAGGCAAGCTCTGCCTGTAAAGTTTCAAGCTGCACCGCCACGGTATACACGAGATACGGTTTGCTGTGGCGGGCATCGACAGATATTTTGGCAAGTCCCACACTGCGCACATCGCTTTGCGACAGACGCAGCAAGGCAAGTGCTTTTTGAATCGCCGCATCGCTGCCGTCTTCAAGCGGCAGACGGATTTCGTTCACAATTATCATGAGGCATTCGTGGTGATGTCGCAAAGCACGGTGTAAGCACCGGTGGCAAATACGGTTTGTGTACCCGGTACAATGATTTTGACCGGCATGGTTTGTTGGGCATTCATCACGGAAATATTGGCGGGTGACGCATCAATCTGCGCCACAACGCCGGTTTCCGCAAGCGCTTCCAGCTCACTCGGCTTGCCGACAAGCACCACGTTGTTGATGCGCGATGTCGGGAATGAAATTTTCATATTGGCGGGCAGATTGATGGCGCGCAGCTCCGTTACCGTGATGGTTTTTGTGGTGTAGCTGAGCGTATCAAACGACACGGTCACCGCCTGTAAAGAATCGATATTGCGCAGTCCTTCGTCAAGTTCAATATTGCACAGCACATTTTCGCCAAGCTTGAAATCCGCAAGATTGACATAACATTCGTATTTTTCTTTTGCGTCAATCAGCTCTGCCGGACCTGCCACGCGAATGGTTTTTTGCGACAATGTTGCGCCGAGCTGTGCGGTATCATAGCCTGCCGGCACACTTGTAAACTCAATTGAAATCGGCAAATCTTTCACTTTTAAAATAGGAATCGTAACTTCCACCTGGTTGAAATCACCTGTAATATAGGTGTCGTCAACTTCCTTTCCATCTTTATCAAGATAGGTCAACATCGCATTGGCGATGGCAGGTTCGGTGCGCACCTCGTTGAGCTGCACATTTGCCATCACTTTGTCAATGCTCTTAATGACTGTTTCCGGCCCTTTAAGGGTCACTTCTTTAGGCGATGCAACGGGCAAATCCATATAATAGCCGTCTGCCGTTTGCACACCGCTTGCGTTGACATTGACCGCAAATTTTTGTGTCACAACTTTTTCAAAGGTAAGGTCAATATACTGTGACTGTGCGTTTTCAATGGTATAGTTTTTGTAGGTATCCGCTTTCTCCACTTTGAGCTTTAGGCTGTATTTTCCGGAGCCTGTCACGGAAGAATAATCGGGATAAACCTGAATGTCATTCGCCGTCAGTCCGCCGATGACGCTGTTGTCGCCATTGACGTAGACAATAATGTTTTTAGACGGTTTATCGATAATATCAAGTCCTTGGCTTGTGTATGCCGCCGAGTTGAAATCAAGATTCACCTGCACACGCAGCGGCATGGACTGGTTTGGGTCAACCACCGTGATGACATACAGCCACACAAACACCGCCAAAATAAACGAGAGCGCCAGCGTGAAGCGCCGGCTGTTGAACAGTTTGCCGATGCTGAATTTGTTGTCTTTTTTCATTCTTTTTTCCTCCAGAAAGACGGTTTTTTCTTTTCCTCCGTCTCGGGCGGAACCATATCGCCCTCCAGCATATTGAACAAATTCTGCCGATCAAGACGCCGAATCAGCACACCGTTTTTCGCGATGGAAATGATGCCGGTTTCTTCGCTGACCACCACCACCACCGCATCGGAATTTTCGCTCATGCCCAGTGCGGCACGGTGACGCGTACCCATGTCTTTGCCGATTTCAAGATTGTTGGACAGCGGCAAAAAACAGCCTGCCGCCTCGATTTGTCCGTCGCGAATCACTGCCGCACCATCGTGCAGCGGTGTACCTTCATAAAAAATGGTGCCAAGCATTTCCGGATTGATGTCCGCGTGTAATACGGTGCCGGTTTTGATGATTTCAGACAGATTTGTGTGCCGCTCCAGCACCATCAACGCGCCTGTGCGCGAATCTGAAAAGCGCTCTGCGGCATCGCAAACGGCAACAATGGCATTCTGCCATTTGACACGCAAATTGCCGGGGTCGGTTTTGCTATGAAAAAGCTGTGTGCCAAACACACTTGTGCGCCCGACTTGTTCGAGTGCGCGGCGCAGCTCCGGCTGAAACACAATCACCAGTGCAATCAACCCAAACTGCATCACACTTTTAATCATCCAACCAAGCGTTCGCATACCGACAAAATCAGCGACAATGTATACGAAAAACAACACCAGAACGCCCTTGGCAAGCTGTGCCGTATGCGTTTGGCGCACCAGTTCAATTACATTGTAAATTAAAAATGCAACCACTAAAATATCAATCAAATCAATGAGGTCGCTCGCTTTGATGCGATTGATAAAAAGGTACCAGACAGATTGAGTACCGGTCACGGCAAGGCCTCCGTTCTTTTTTGGACAATTTTGTACAGATATCCTTTTTAACTATAGCACAGAATGCGTTATAAATAAAGAAAAAACTGCGATATTCACAATGCTTTCACAAAGCTTTTTGAATCAAACAAACACTGTGTGCCGCAATGCCCGCGCCGGCGCCTGTAAAGCCGAGTCCCTCCTCGGTTGTCGCCTTGACGGAAACCGCCGCGGCATCCATACAAAGTGCCGCCGCAATGCCCGTGCGCATCGCGTCAATATGCGGCGCAAGCTTCGGGCGCTGACACAAAATCGTCGCGTCGATATTTTCGATTGCATAGCCGTTTTGCGCCAGTTTTTCGCCCACTTTTTGTAAAAGGAGCATACTGTCTGCGCCCTCATAAGCGGCATCGGTATCCGGAAAAAGCTTGCCGATATCGCCGAGCGCCGCCGCGCCGAGCAGTGCATCCATGACTGCATGTGTCAGCACATCGGCGTCAGAATGGCCGAGCAGCCCTTTTTCATACGGAATTTGTACGCCGCCCAAAATCAGTGCGCGTCCCTCCACAAGCTTGTGTACGTCATAGCCATGTCCGATTCGCATTGCATTTTCCCCTTTCGTTTGTGCCTGCGCCGGCAAATCCTCGCGCGTTGTAATTTTATAATTTCCATAATCTCCCTGCGTGAGATGCACCGGAAATCCCGCCAATTCCAATACGCTGCAATCGTCGGTTACCGCATCATTTTGCACGATTGTGAGCGCTTTCAGGTATAATTCCCGCACAAAGCACTGCGGCGTTTGCACGGCAAACAGTGTTTCACGCGGCGGCGTTTGCCGCACTGTTCCGTCGGCATTTGCCTGTTTGATGGTGTCTTTCACCGCGACAGCCGGTGCTGCCGCACCAAAAGTAAACGCCGCCGCAAGCGCCGCCGTGATGGTTTCCGCGCGCACAAACGGACGGGCGGCATCGTGAATTGCCACAAGCTGCGCCTGTGTTGCGGCAAGACCGCGCTGCACACTCACCGCGCGGGTCGCACCGCCCTGCACAAGCGTGTGCGGCTTATGCAGATGTTGCAACAGCGGCAAAATGCGCGCACTGTTTGCGCCTGCCACAACGATGATTTCGTCAATCAGCGGATGCGTATCAAATGCCACCAAACTTTTTTTGAGTACCGTGCCGCCCTCCAGCAAGTGAAATAATTTATCAAACCCCATGCGCCGTGACGCACCGGCAGCCACCACAATGGCAGCCACTGTTTGGTTTTGCAGCATTTTTCATCACCTTTATCCTTCTTTGCGGAATATCAAAAACAGCGCCAATAGCGGAATCGGAAAAAGCTGCGGCAGCAAAACGCCGAGTGCCGCCGTGCCGGAAAACACAAGTGCAGCGCCAATGGACGCCACGGTCAAAACAATGCGCAGCGCATACCACAGTGCCACCATACCGCCGTTTGGTGCGGCGCGCCACGCCATGAAAAACAGCCGCAAAGTGCCTGCCGTCACAAGTGTGCCGAGCAAAAAACCGATGTTGAGCGCAAACACACTTTTGTGACAAATAAAAAAACCGAGCCAAACAATTCCCGTGCAAAAAACGCTTGCAAAAAGCGTGCTGCAATATGTTTTTTCATCCGGCATTGTTTCGCGCTCCTTTTTGCAATTGATGATATTTTATTATATCATTTTTCATCTTGCTTTTCCAGTGTCGCAAAACCTGCCAGCAGCGGCAGCAACGCCGCCCGTGTATTTTGCGTTTCATCGTGCAAAACTGTCTGCAATGCCGCTTGCAACGCAAGCCCGACAGCACGTCCGCGCACACCCTGCGCAAGCGCATCTGCACCGCTGACACAAAGCTGCGCCTGCGTGACCGATGCGTTTGCTGCCGTTTGCTCCCGCACAAGTTGTGAAAACGCATTGATTTTTTCCTGCTTATTTCCATCATGACAGGCAATTGCCAGCGCCGTTTGCGCCTGTAGAATCTGTGGCAACTGTGCGCCATACACAGACATTGCCGTGCGCGCCGCAAATTTTGTCGCTGCAAATTCCGTGTGCAAATTTTCTGCAATCATTGTGGTTTGCCGCACCGTTTTTCCGTCAAGCCGCAGCGCGCAAAGCGCCTTAGTTCCCACTGCGGTGCAAAGCAGTGCAAGGCGCACACAAAGCCGCGGCGGCGCGGCGGATATCGCCTGTGCAGCCATTTCAAATTCATGCGTGTTTTCGTTTAAATTTTTAGTGAAAAGCACCTCAAACAGCGGCTTGTACTGCCTCAAAACCGCACCGGCATTTTTGCCGCACAGCAGCTTTTTCATCTCCGCACCCACACGCTCCGCCGCAACATGCGAAAGCTGCGGTGCCGCTTGCAGCGCCGCCTGTGCCGTTTTGGGTTCTATCACAAAGCATAAGGTTGCCGCGAACCGCGCCGCGCGCAAAATGCGCAAAGCATCTTCGGCAAACCGCACCTGCGCATCGCCCACACAGCGCAGGCAGTTCGCCTGTAAATCCGCCTGTCCGCCATACAAATCCACAAGACCTGTTTTGGGTGCATACGCCATTGCATTGACCGTGAAATCACGGCGCGCCAAATCCTCCGCAAGCGAAACACCGAACCGCACACTGCTTGGATGCCGTGCGTCAAGATAGGTTCCGTCCGCGCGAAACGTTGTGATTTCATAAGGAATCGCACGGCGCACCAAGGTGAGTGTGCCATGCGTCTCGCCTGTGGAGACAAGCGTTTCATCCGCAAAAACACGGCGCATTTCGGCAGGTGTTGCGGCGGTGCAGATGTCCCAATCCTGCGCAGAAACACCGCGCAAGCTGTCGCGCACACAGCCGCCCACAACATACGCCGCAAAACCGCTTTGCGAAAACGCATTCAAAATCAAACGCACATCCTGTGGCAATTGCAAAATCATCGCTTTCCCCTCCTTTATTATATAGTATTATAACACAAAAATCGCAGACACGGATTATAAATCCGCACTGCGATTTTCGCCAAATTTTATTTATGCGCGATGCTGCTGCTTTTTATCAAGGCGCATTCTGTCGGCAATCATGGCGATAAATTCAGAGTTGGTGGGTTTACCGCGCAGATTGTGAATGGTGTAGCCGAAATAGCTGTTGAGCGTATCCACATCGCCCCTGTCCCACGCCACCTCAATGGCATGGCGAATGGCACGTTCCACACGGCTTGCCGTGGTGTTGTTGCGCTTGGCAATTTCGGGATACAGACGCTTTGTCACGCTGTTGATATATTCGTTGTTTTCCATCGTCATCAAAATGGCATCACGCAAAAACTGATAGCCTTTGATATGCGCCGGCACACCGATTTGATGCAGAATTTCCGTCACGGTGCATTCATCGTCCACAAGTGTTGCCGGATGCACCTGCCGCCCCGCAACCTCCAAAACGCGCTGTGCCAACATGGCAGGGTCAAACGGCTTTAAGAAATAAAACGAAAAGCCTTTTTCAATCATTTCGCTTTCCAGTGCATCGTCCACAAAGCTGCCCGTCACAAAAAAAGTGGTGCCGCTGCCGCCGTTTTCGGTGAATTTTTGCTTGACGCTGATGGCATCCAATCCCGGTAAAAACGCGTCGAGCAATACGGCATTCGGCTTTGATTCGCGAATTGCCGCAAGCGCTTTTTTACCGTCTTTTTCACACACTGTCACATGAATATTCTGCTGTGCAAGCGCCTCCCTGCACTGGGCGGTTACCTCCGGCGAAAGGTCTGTCATGAGCAATTTTACTGTTGAATCCATTCTTTTTTCCTCCAAATGATTTTCGCCTCCGCTAGATGAGCCTTATCGGTTCGTGGGAGGTTGTCCGTAGGGGTATTCCCTTTACTTTCCAAATATTACCATATATTACCAGTAAATACAAGTCTTTTTTGGAAAAAATTTCTATATTTGGTAAAATTATTTTCGTACCCACCAAATGTAGTGGTTTTTCGGCTTTGTTCGCGTAAAAGTTTGTGCTTCTGCTATGCCGCATATTGCCCCAGTCTTGCAATGTCCGCCGTTTTCAGCATATTTTCGGCGAAAATACCATATCCGCGCGTGGGGTCGTTGACAAGCACATGCGTGATGGCGCCGACAAGGCGCCCGTTTTGCAGAATCGGACTGCCGGACATGCCCTGCACAATGCCGCCCGTGGCAGACAGCAAGCGCGTGTCGGTGATATGCACAATCATATTGCGGTTTTGATTTTGCGCATTGAGCGCAATTTTTTCGATTTGCACACTGTAGCGCTGCGGCGTTTGCCCGTGAATGGTGGTGAGGATTTCTGCTGCGCCGGCGCTGATTTCCTGCGCATAAGCAAGCTCTGTCGCGCTGTCTGACAGGGCGGCACTGGCATGTCCGTATACGCCGGTTTCGCCGTTAATCGTGATAACTCCCATCGGAATGGTACTCAAAAAACGCCCTTTCAATTCGCCCGGACTGCCCTGTGTTCCGCTGACGGCGCCCGTGATTTCCACCGCAACAATTTCGCCCTTACGCAGTGTGAGTGCCGCGCCGGTATCCACGTCATGAATGGAATGTCCCAGTCCCGCAAATGTGCCGGAAGCGGCGTCCACAAACGTCAATGTGCCGATGCCCGCGGAGGAATCGCGCACCCACATCCCCGTGCGCCAACTGCCGCCTGCCGCATCGCGCACAGCGGTGATGCGGCAGCTTTTTTGTACGCCGCTGCGCATATAATGCACTTCTGCCGGTGCGCCGCCAAGCCCTTGCAGCGCACTTGCGACATCCTCGTTTGTTTTGGTGGATTTGCCCGCGATGGACTGAATCACGTCGCCCATTTTCAGTCCGGCATTTTTGGCGGGATTGCAATAGCCCGTGGCGGTATAAATGTCGCTGAAACCTACCACCATCGCGCCGTTGGCGAACATTTTGATGCCGAACGGGGTGCCGCAGACATTCACCACGCGGCGGCTGACCACTTCGGCGCGCACGTCTTTCACCGGTATCACGCCGCCCAGTGCCAGTGATGTATTGTACGAATTTCCTTTGCGCATATTTGCCACCGCGCTTGCGCCCTCTTTTTGTTTTACCTTTAAGAAAGGCATTTCGGCAAGCCGCAGTACGCCGCCTTCCTGCACCATAAAGCTGTCAGGCAGCAGTGTGCCGATATAAAGTGACAGAACAAAAAGCACCGCCATACACGCCGATGTAATAAAACAAGTCCATTTAAAAAATCGCTCCAAATTTTTTGCCTCCTATGTCTTGTACAAGCGGCAATCGCGCCGTTTGTCATAGAGATAGTATTTACAGGCAGCGCGGCTTTTAATCATGCCTTGTCAATTTTTGTAGGAAACGCATGAGTGCCGACAGTGCAGGGCCGATGCCGATTGCAAGAAAAACCGGTATCAAATTGCGTCCCCACACGGCTGCCGTACCGAAAAACGGCTGCACGAACGGCAGATACACACAGCAAATAGCGCAGGATACGCTTAAAAATACTGCGGCAAGCAGTGCCGGATTTCCGCCGAAGTGCATTTTTTCACCGCGGCATTCGAAAATATGGAGCATCTGCGAGCATACGATGGTCAAAAAACACGCACTGCGTGCAATGGTGACGTCGCCCGTCATGGCAAGCAGCGCCCAATAAGCGCCGCATGATGCCATGCCGAGCATGATGCCGCGCGTAAAAATGACGCGTCCCAACCCGTTGGCAAACAATCCCTCTGTTTTTTTGCGCGGTGAACACCGCATGATGCCCTCTGCCGGCGGCTCCAACCCGAGCGCAATTGCCGGCAATCCGTCGGTGAACAGATTGACAAGCAAAATTTGAATGGGCAGTAAGGTCACCGGCAGACCCAATATCATACCGAACAACATGCCGAGTACCTCGCCGAGATTGGACGTCAGCAAAAAGCGGAGAAAGCGCCGAATATTTTGATAGATAACGCGTCCTTCCTCTATGGCGGCAACAATCGTGGCGAAATTATCGTCGAGAATCACCACGCCGGACGCCTCTTTGGTGACGTCTGTACCGGTGATGCCCATGGCGACGCCGATGTCTGCCTCCTTGACCGCCGGTGCGTCGTTCACACCGTCTCCGGTCATGGCAACCACCTGTCCGGCAGCTTTGTAAGCTTTCACAATGCGCAGTTTATGTGCGGGTGAAACGCGGGCGTACACGGCGGTTTTCATGCAGACTGCCGCAAGCTGTGCGTCCGACATGGTGTCGAGCGCCGCGCCGTCAAGCACTTGCTCTCCCGCGCGCGCAATACCCACCGCGTGTGCAACGGCAAGCGCCGTATCCTTGTGGTCGCCGGTTATCATCACCGGACGAATGCCTGCCGCGCGGCATTTTTGCACCGCCGGTTTCACTTCGGGACGCGGCGGGTCCATCATGCCGCACAGTCCTAAAAAGCATAGATTATTTTCGCCGCTTTTGGGCGTATCACTGACGGCAACGCCCAGTACGCGCAGCGCACCTGCCGCCATTTCCGCAAGCGCTGCCATGATGACGGCTTTATCGCGCGGTGTTATGCTGCGGATTTTACCCGCATCCATAATTTGTGTGCAGCACGGCAGCAACATTTCCGGTGCGCCTTTGCACACAAGACGACTGCCTTGCGCACTGCGCACTTCTACACTCATGCGCTTGCGTTTGGCGTCAAACGGCACTTCGCGGACAGGCGTTTGTGTGCGCAGCAAGGTCTTTTTTTCAATGCCCGCTTTTTGCGCCGCCACAAGCACCGCAAGCTCTGTCGCGTCACCCGCCATGCCGTTTTCAAGCGACGCTGCTGTGCAGAGTGTCGCAGCTTCCAAAAAAACGCGCAAGTCCGTATGCCGTGACAGCATTATTTTTTCGCCGCTTTTTTCAAAATGATTCCCGCGAATTTCATAGGCGTTTTCAGGTGTTATCACGCGTTGCACCGTCATTTTATTTTGTGTGACCGTGCCGGTTTTGTCGGTGCATATCACGCCCGCACAGCCGAGCGTTTCCACAGCATGTAATTTGCGAATCACTGCGCCGCGCCGTAAAATACGGTTGACACTGAGTGCCAATGTGATGGTGACAATCGCCGGCAATCCCTCCGGAATTGCCGCAACCGCAAGCGATACGCCCGTCAACAGCATCTGCCAAAAATCGCCGCCCTGCAAATAACCCAGCATCCCGACGGAAAGACAAATCACAACACATGCCGTTGCCACAAAGCGTCCGAGCTGCTTGAGCTGCATCTGTAACGGCGTGGGCGACTCTGCGCCGGTGTCAATCATGGTGGCGATTTTCCCCATTTCGGTCGCCATGCCCGTTGCCGTTACGACGCCCTCACCGTGTCCCGTCAAAACAGTACAGCCTGCAAATACCTTGTCACCTGCTTGTTTTTCCGCCGCCGCGCTCTCACCCGTGAGCATTGCTTCGTTGCACAAAACACCGCCGCTCTCATCGAGCAGCGCATCTGCCGCAATTTTATCGCCCGCTTCCAATAAAAGCACATCGCCCGGCACCACCGTGCGGGCATTGCAGATGTTTACTTTTCCGTCGCGACGCACACGCGCCGTCGGCGCCGACAGCTCCTTGAGCGCTTCCAGTGTCTTTTCGGTGCGGTATTCTTGAAAAAAGCCCATACTTGCATTCAATAATACAATGATGATAATTGTAATCGCTTCGGTTCCTTCGCCCATCAATACGGAAATAATCGTTGCTGCGGCTAAAATTAAAATCATCACATCTTTGAACTGCGAAAAAAACAGTGCTGCAATTCCGATTGGCGGCTTTGTGTGCAAACGATTTTCACCCACCTGCCCCAATCTTGCCGCGGCATCTGCCTGCGAAAGTCCTGCTTTTTTCGGCATAAAAATTTCCCCTTTACTTTTTCTTATTTATCTTGTATTGTATGTATTAGGAAAGCATTGTTATGCTAAATTGATTTTAAGCTGTCTGATTTTGAAGAAATCAACATTTTTCTCTCGTTACATTCACAGAATCATAATTACGAAAGGAAACAATCATGATGATTTCAATTTTAATGAAACTTCTCATCGTCACGAGCATCGGGCTTGCCGCATACAGCCTTTATTTTCTGGCTGTCGCATTGCTCGGTTTGCGCAAAGGACGCGCCGCCGTGCCTGCTTCTGCGCCGCAAACACGATTTGCACTTGTGGTTGCCGCACGGAATGAAGCCAATGTCATTGGTCATCTGGTGGACAGTCTTGCCGCGCAAAAATATCCGAAAGAGCTGTTCAGCATCATTGTTGCACCCAACAACTGCACTGACGATACCTCCGCCATTGCCGCCGCGCATGGCGCCCGCATTTTTACGCCGGAAGGCATCATCAAAAGCAAGGGTGCGGTTCTCACACAAGTTGTTGACGCCGTTGTGATTGGAGAACAGTTCGATGCCATGTGTGTTTTTGATGCAGACAATCTTGTTGATGAATATTTTTTAACGTACATGAATAATGCAATTGTCAATGGCGCTTCCATTGTGCAAGGCTTTCGCGACAGCAAAAACCCGAAGCAAAGCGCAATTTCCGGCTGTTACTCGATTTGTTACTGGATGCTCAACCGCTTTTACAATACAGCGCGCGTTGCGCTGCATCTGTCAGCACTTGTCAACGGCAGCGGCTTTGCCGTCACGCGCGGTGTGCTGGAACAGCTTGACGGTTGGCACACCTGCACCATGACGGAAGATTACGAATTTAGCGCGCAATGTGCCTTATTGGGCGAGCGCATTCATTTTTCAGAGGAAGCGCGCGTATATGACGAACAGCCGCTGACTTTTGCCGAGAGCTGGAAACAGCGTCGCCGCTGGACAACCGGCAGTTTGCAAGGACTGCGCCAATATGGGCATCGCCTGTTTGCAAAAGTTGTGCTGGAGCGCAACGCCGTTTGTTTTGACATGTATCTGACCTTTTTGACGCCGCTTGTGCAGCTGCTCAGTGTCATTGCAGCCATCGGCGGCATCGCCCTTGCGCTTGGCAGCGGCGGGATTCTTCTGCATGGCATTTTAATTCACGGGCTTGTAATTGCCATTGCCACCACGTTTGTCGGTTTTTTCGCCTGCGTACTCGGCTCGATGATTCTTGCCGCCGTGACCGTCTCTTTGCAGCACACGCCAATTTGCGGTATGGGTAAAAGCATTGCAACGTACTGGTTGTTTTTGATAAGTCATACAGCACTCACGCTGCTCAGTTTCGTCTATCCGAAAACCACATGGGACCCGATTGCACATACCGCCGCAAAAAGTCTTGCGCAAATGAAACATCAAAATTAAGCTGACATCAACAAAACCGCCGCTCAAAATTGATTGAGCGGCGGTTTTATTATTGATGCCAATTCTGCTATCTGATAAAGGCTGAGCGCGAAGCGGCGCATGAATAAATGGCGACATCCGCCATTCAAAAGGAGTGAGGAAGCCTTTGAGAGGGATTCCGCTTGACGGAAACACGCAGGCTGATGTAAGGCATTTACTATGCTTGTTTCACGCCCAGTCTTTATCAGATACGCTTTTCTTTGCAACGCGACACTGTGATTGTTTTTGCGGCACATTTTCTTGAATATCACGTTGCTTTGACCTTTTTAGTAAACCACAAAATATGTGAAAGCACAATCGTTTTTAATTTTTTCTCGGTTTTGTACAGAATATTTTAAAGAATTTGGTATATATTTTTTAAAATTGATTGTTGTAAAGTCAAATTTTGCTGTTTCTGTCTTGAAATTTCAGCGCTGACGCGTGGGCGCACTTTTCAAAAGAAAAACCGCCGCACAGAAAATTCTGTGCGGCGGTTTTGTTGAAACTTTGCTTTTTTGTTATGCAAGTGTTGTGCCGGGATAGTAGTGCTGTAAAATCTGCTGATAGTTCCAGCCGGCTTGTTTTGCATAGCCGTAGGCACCCCACTGGCTCATGCCGACACCATGACCGTAACCCCAGAAGCGGAACGTCCATGTGTTGTTGCCGTTATATCTCACCGTGAACGCCGGTGAACGCATAAAGCCATCGCCCAATGCCTGATTGGCTCTTTCGCTGAAAAGATTGCCGTTTGTGGTTGGCTTTCCGTACCAGCCCGCACCGGGGTTGTCATCTTTATGCCATTCGAGACCATACCGTACTTCATGTACATAATTGTTGGCATCAGCTCTTACAACCGTCAGCCATTCTGCTTTATTGGAATAGTATCTCACATTGTATCTGCCGCCAAAAATTTTGTTGCCGATGGCTTGCATCTCGTTGTGATTGATGGTTCGTTCTACTTCATAGCCCTTGTTTTCCGGAATGCCGTCATACGGACTGTCTACTTTCACCAAATACGGCAAATCGCTTTGGTTGCTGCCCCAAACCTCGCCCGCAGAATTGGTGCGGCCGGCGCAGGAAGCAAAGTATGTGGTCAATGCCGGTGCGCCGTTATACAGCACACGCTGGCCGGCTACTGACATCACCGCTTGGCGGATTGTCGGACTCGGGTTTGCCAAATATGCCACGGTCGGCGCTGCATCACCATGTGCATATTTATATTGAATCCATGTATATGCAGCAACTGCCTGCGCTTTAAACGCTTCAGTTGCGGCAACGGTATTGTAACCGGCACCGGTAAAGCCGCCGATTTCTCCGTTTACGATGCAAGACAAAATATCAATGGCGTCGCCCTCGATAATCTGACCGTTGGCACGTACTTTTAAGTTGCCGCCAAGTCCCGGATTGATGTTTTTGCTCTTGCAGTAATCCGAAAACTCTTTGCTGACTTTCATCATCTGCTCTGCGGTATTGGCAACGGAATATTGCGCCAATACACCGCTCCAATTGTAAATATCCGCGCTGTTTGGTGCATGATTGAAGATTGCGCCAAAGAGAGCCGTTACAATTTGCGTATTGTTCAAACCGCGCGCAATAAATTCTTGACTTGACACGAATGTTTTGATTGCGGTTGCGCCGGACGTGCCTTTTTGAATGGAAAGCAGCCAACTGTTCAGACCGGCTTCGTCACCGGGATGTCCGAGCAGGCTCTTGTAAAGATTGTTGACGAAATAAGTTTGCCCTCTGTCTTTGTCACGCGGCTGTGTAGGTGTATACGAACCCTGCACAACATTGTATTTGCGGCAAACGGCGCTGAACTCGGCAGAGTTGATAACGCCCCACAACACATAATCGTGCGACATGCCTTTGTCAAGCGCCGCAAGCCATGTGGCAAGCCCGCCATCATCGGCGTCGCGTCCGAACGCGGCATTGTATGCCACGTTGATAAATTGAATGTCGGTTAAATTCCGTCCGCGGAACTCGGCAGAGCAAGTCAAGGTATAGGCAAAATTTGCACCTGTCAATTGGTTTTTCAAGAACAAATCTGTCCATGTATTCAGTCCGCCCTCATCGCCTTTGCGCCCGAGGAAAACCGAGTACATCCGGTTG
>JAVWRA010000030.1:0-17416 GCA_036635095.1 Ruthenibacterium sp.
GATGAAAGAAACGGCAGTCATTTGCCGAATTTGAAGCCCTTTTGCATACGCAGAAGGACTTTTTGTTTTTTTAGTGACCGCACCAACTCCCAAACAGACCTCAAATTTATTTTGGAGGTTTTCTCATGACAACAAACACGATTTCTACACGCAGGCTGACCGTTCTTGCATTGCTCGCGGCAATTTCCACGGTGCTGATGTACTTTGAACTGCCGATTCCGTTCATGCCGCCGTTTTTAAAGCTCGACATTTCCGCAGTGCCGGTGATGATTGGCAGCTTTATGTTCGGTCCGATTGCCGGCGTCATAATCGCCGGTTTGAAAGCGATGATTCATCTTTTCAGCACGCAAACAGGCGGTGTCGGAGAACTTGCCGACTTTTTAATTACCGGCTCTTTTGCTTTGACGGCGGGTGTGATTTATCATTTTTACCGCAGCAAAGCCGGCGCAAGGCTCGCCGCCATTTGCAGTATTTTTGTGATTACGATTGTCGGATGTGTGGCAAACTGGTTTATTCTGCTTCCGTTTTATAAAAATATTATGCCGATTGACGCCATCATTGCGGCGTGTAATGCCATCAATCCGTATGTCACCGATGCTGCCGGTTATATCTGGTTTGGCGTATTGCCGTTTAATTTACTCAAAGGCAGTGTGATTTGTTTGCTGACATTTGCACTTTATAAGAGATTGTCTGCGGTAATTCATCATTACACAGAGCTTGACAAAAAGAGCAAGGCGTAGTAAAATAATTAGTAGAAAACTAAATATTTCTTATCAAGAGTGACTGAGGGAACAGGCCCGTTGACGTCCGACAACCTACTGCAAAGCAAGGTGCCAATTCCTGCGGTTTACACCGAAAGATAAGCTTCACAAAAGCCGGGTGTATTGCACCGGGCTTTTTTTGACGCAAAAAAATGAATGGAGAAATGAAAATGTCTGACAAAAAATTATTTACTTCCGAATCCGTGACCGAGGGACATCCCGATAAAATCTGTGACCAGATTTCAGATGCCGTATTGGATGCTATTCTCGAAAAAGACCCGAACGGACGTGTTGCCTGTGAAGTGACCGCAAGCACCGGTCTTGTGCATGTGATGGGCGAAATTTCTACAACGTGCTACGTGGATATTCAAAAAATTGTGCGTGAGGTCATTGAAGAAATCGGTTATACACGCGCCAAATACGGTTTTGACGCCAATACCTGTGCGGTGCTGTCGAACATTGACGAGCAAAGCCCCGACATTGCGATGGGCGTGAATCCGGGCGGCGCGGGTGACCAAGGCATGATGTTTGGGTTTGCCTGTGATGAAACACCGGAGTTGATGCCGCTGCCGATTTCACTGGCACATAAAATTGCGAAAAAATTGACCGAAGTGCGTAAAAACGGTCAGCTTTCGTTTTTGCGTCCCGATGGCAAAAGTCAGGTGACTGTGGAATATGACGGCGACAAGCCGGTGCGCATTGACGCTGTAGTAGTTTCAAGCCAACATGCGCCGGATGTGGAACTGCCGTTTTTGCGCGATGAAATCATTCACAAAGTCATTTTGCCGGTGTTGCCGGCGGAGCTTGTGGACGCGAAAACAAAATATTATATCAATCCGACAGGACGGTTTGTGGTGGGCGGCCCACAAGGTGACAGCGGCTTGACCGGACGCAAAATTATTGTGGACACTTATGGCGGATATGGCAGACACGGCGGCGGTGCATTTTCCGGCAAAGACCCCACAAAGGTGGATCGCAGCGCGGCATATGCCGCACGTTGGGTTGCCAAAAATATTGTTGCGGCACATCTTGCAACAAAATGCGAAGTACAGCTTGCCTATGCCATTGGCGTGGCGGAGCCGGTCAGTATCCGTGTAGACACGTTCGGCACGGGAACGGCGGAGGAAAGCGCAATCGAAAAAGCCGTTGAGAAGGTGTTTGATTTGCGGCCGGCGTCCATCATCAAAGCACTGGATTTGCAAAAACCGATTTACCGCGCACTTGCGGCGTATGGACACATGGGCAGAGAAGATTTGGGCGTGGAGTGGGAAAAAACCAATCGCACAAAAGAATTGCAAGAAGCGCTTCTTGCACGATAAATATAAAAAAAGCAATATCTGTAAAGTAAAGAGCAAGATGAAACTTGTTTGTTGCGTATAATCCTATATAATAACAATAGAATTACTTTTCGAGTTTTCGGTTTCAGGTCAATCAAATTAGAAAAGGCAGGAAAATACGATGAAAAACGAAACAAACAAGGGTCGCGTTACCATTCCGACAGATGTAGACGTCGTGCCGGAAACTTTGGAATTGTTGCAGCGGTGGGGTGCAGATGCCATTCGTGACTGCGATGGAACAGATTATCCGGAAGAGCTGAAAAAGGTCGATGCAAAGGTTTATTCCACCTACTACACCACGCGAAAAGACAATGTGTGGGCGAAAGCCAATCCGGACGAGGTACAGCAGTGCTATTTGATGACGGGTTTCATCACGGCTGAAACAGACGAGGTGCAGATTCCGCTGATGCAGAATATTTCGCCGGAACTGATGCAGGTCAATACGCGCGATGACATCAAACGTTGGTGGGAAGTGATTGACCGCTCTGCGGGAACAGTGGTGCCGGTGAATGCTTGGCGTTATGATGAAGCGACAGGTGCTGTTGTGGTGCAGAATGCTATGCCTTTTCATCAGTATACCGTCAGCTTTTTGGCGTATTTGATTTGGGATCCGGTGCATATGTACAATGCGGTGACGAATAATTGGCAGAATTTCGAGCATCAAATCACATTTGATGTGCGTCAACCGAAAACACATCAGTACACCATGGAACGTCTGCGTAAGTTTATCACGGAACATCCCTATGTCAATGTCATTCGATACACCACGTTTTTTCATCAGTTTACGCTTGTGTTTGACACATTAAAACGTGAAAAATATGTCGATTGGTATGGCTATTCGGCAAGTGTTTCACCCTATATTTTAGAGCAGTTTGAAGCGGAGGTCGGTTATCGATTCCGTCCGGAATTTATCATTGACCAAGGTTATTACAACAATCAATATCGTGTGCCGTCCAAAGAATTTAAAGATTTTATGGCGTTTCAGCGCAGAGAAGTGGCAAAACTTGCCAAAGAAATGGTGGATATTACGCACGAATACGGCAAGGAAGCCATGATGTTTCTCGGTGACCACTGGATTGGCACAGAGCCGTTTATGGACGAGTTTGCGTCCATCGGCGTCGATGCCGTGGTGGGCAGTGTCGGCAACGGCTGCACCTTGCGTCTCATCAGCGATATTCCGGGCGTAAAATATACGGAAGGACGGTTTTTACCGTACTTTTTCCCCGACACATTTCACAAGGGCGGCGACCCGGTGCGCGAAGCCAAAGAAAACTGGGTGACGGCGCGCCGTGCAATTTTGCGCAAACCGATTGACCGCATCGGATACGGCGGATACTTGAAGCTTGCGTGTGAGTTTCCCGATTTCATTGCGTATGTGGAGAGCGTTTGCAACGAATTTCGGCTGCTGTATGAAAACATCAAAGGCACAACGCCGTACTGCGTTAAAACAGTTGCCGTACTCAATGCGTGGGGAAAAATGCGCGCATGGGGCTGTCATATGGTGCATCATGCGCTCTATCAAAAACAAAATTACAGTTATGCGGGCGTGATTGAAGCACTGTCCGGCGCACCGTTTGATGTTAAATTTATCAGCTTTGACGATATTTTGGCAGATAAAAATGTGCTTAAAAATGTCGATGTGATTCTCAATGTCGGCGATGGCGACACGGCGCATACCGGTGGCAGCTATTGGGAAAATGCTGAAATTTCGTCTGCCATTCGAGCGTTTGTGTACAATGGCGGCGGCTTCATTGGTGTCGGTGAGCCGAGCGGTCATCAGTATGAGGGACAGTATTTACAGCTTGCCCGTGTACTTGGCGTTGAAAAGGAAACAGGTTTTACACTCAATTACGACAAATACAATTGGGATGAGACGAAAGACCATTTCATTTTAGCGGACTGCAAAACAGCGGTCGATTTTGGTGAGGGCAAAAAAAGCATGTATGCACTGGAGGGCGCGCAGGTGCTGTGTCAGCGCGGCAAAGAGGTGCAGATGGCGGTCAATGCGTTTGGCAAAGGACGCGCGGTGTACCTCAGCGGTCTGCCATACAGCTTTGAAAACAGCCGCATTTTGTATCGCGCTATTTTATGGAGCGCACACGAGGAGAACAATCTGCACAAATGGTTCTCGACAAACTGCAATGTAGAAGTACATGCGTATGTTGAAAACGGAAAATACTGCGTTGTGAACAACACCTATGAACCGCAGGATACGACGGTGTATAAGGGTGATGGCACAAGCTTTGCACTGCATATGGCAGAAAACGAAATCATCTGGTACGAAATTTAAAATGCAAAAAGCGGTTTTGTGACACAAACGTCATGAAACCGCTTTTTATGGTTTCTGCTTGCCGTTTTCATGGATTTGCCGTATAATAAGAACTAGAATTTGAGAAAGAAAGCGGAGGATTCCATGTTGCTGAAACACGATGCAAAACGCCTGTCGATTTTTGCTTATTATGATGCGGACGGGCTTGTGGACGCGTCTGTTCTTTATCTGCTCAAAGCGCTGCACGCAGAGAGTGCGGCGCAAATTGTTGTAGTCAACGGAACATTAACGCCTGAAAGTGAAAAGCAAGTACGTGCGTATTGTACGACACTTTTATTTCGTGAGAATCAAGGCTTTGACATCACGGCGTATCGCATGGGTCTTTTGTCGGCAGAAGCTTCGCTGGATGACTATGACGAAATTTTGTTTTATAATCAGACCATTTTTGGCCCTGTATATCCTGTGCGTGAGATGTTTGACGCAATGGCACAGCGCGATGTCGATTTTTGGGGTTTGACCCGACATAAAGGCGCACATGCCGCATCGTGGGATGACACTGTGGCGATTGCGCCGCATGTGCAAAGCTTCTTTTTTGCGGTGCGCAAAAAGATGTTTACAGATGTGCGCTTTTTGGATTATTGGAAAAATCTTCCCGTTATCGAAACTTATTGGGACGCCGTGGGCAAACATGAGGTTTTGTTTACGCAAAAATTTGCGCAGATGGGTTTTACATGGGATGTTTACGTCCATACAAAGGCAATGGAAGCGTATAACGATTATCCGCTCATGGGCATGCCGGCGCATCTGCTTGCCGCATGTCGTTGTCCTTTTTTCAAGCGCAAAAGCTTTTTATGTACGCGTCAGGAATACACCAATGTGCCGCAAGGAGAAGCTACGCAGACATTGTATGATTTTGTGCGCACACAAACGGATTATCCGATAGAAATGGTGACGCAGAGTTTGCTGCGGACTGCCGATATCACCACGCTGACAAACGCATTGACGATGTATGCGGACCCATCGCTGCCTGCAACTGCCGTAAAAGGCGTTGCGGCGGTGCTTTGGATTGCATCGGACGTGCTGGCGGATTTGCTGTTTGACGCATTAAAAATGCAGAAAATCGACCATATTTTCTGTCTGTTTGCAACGACGGAATTGTGCGAAAAATATGCGCCGCGCGTTCATGCCGATATGGAATGTATCGTGACTGCGGAAAACGGCACGCAATATTTATGCACGGATTTGTGGGAAAAATTACAGCAATATACCTATGTTTTGTATCTCAACAATGCGCTTCCGCTTTTGCTTGACGAATTTTTTGATGCAACATCGCTGCATATGGCAGTGGAGAGCTTAGCGGCGCAGAGCTGCGGCGCATTGCTTGCCGGCAGAGAGGATATCGGTGTATTGCTTCCGCCGCCGCCCACGCATCAGGAGTGCCGTTCACTCGGCATCAATTGGCCGCAGGTGGCGCCCGCAATCAAAGGCGCACTGCACACGGCGGGCATTGAGGTGCCGCTTGGCGAAACACGTTCGGGAACGGCAAGCCGCGGCGGTATGTTTTTTGCGCGGATTGACGCGCTTATGCCGCTTGCTGGTTATCCGTTCACAGAGGAATGCTTTGCCGGCATGTATCCGGCTTATGAATATCTTGTGCCGCTTGCCGCACAGAGCAAAGGCTATTTGACCGCGCGTATGTGTACGCCCCATACGGCATACACGCTGCTTGCCAATCAAAATGTGATGATTCAAGAAATCAGCGCATTGTGGGCGACACCGCGAAAAGTGCGCTATGACCAGATTGTTTTCAGAATGCGCGCAATTCTTGATTTCTACCATGAACGCCGCTATCAAATGACACTTGAGCAAGCATTTAACGCGGATTTGACCTTCAAACAAAAAATGTGGATTTGCGCGCAGATTTTTTTGAAACCGAAAACATTTGCGCGGCTGCATACAAAACTGAAAAAAGAAAACAATGTGCAGACACCGCCGCAAACAGACGAACTCGACTGATTTTTCACAAAATGCCCTCGTTTTTCATATAGTAATGCAGTATGAAGAAAAGCGAGGTGGGGGAAATGCTCAGTGGCGTGATGTTGATTATTGTGACAATGTTTGCGGTGCTTGGCGCATATTATCTGTCTGATTTATTGACCGGCTGTCTTTTCAAAACGGCGCAGGTACACAGTGCGGTGGTGTTGCTGGCGACAGATTCGCCGGAGCAAATGTGGAACAGTGTGCTGGAAATGCGCAGCAGACTGCCGGACAGTGAAATTGTCATTTTGTGCCAAAATCGAGACGATATACCGGAACAACTGGAAGCGGGCATGCAGCGCGTACTGTTTGCAACGCCCGATACCGTGAGCGAGATGCTGTGCGGCTGTCTTGCAATATGAACTGAAAAACAGCAAAAGGCAAAGGAGAATACCATGGCGGATACACCGGAACAAATCACCGGCACCATTGAAAATATTGTGTACCGCAATGAGGACAATGGATATACGGTAGTGGAATTATCAAGTGAGGGCGAACTTTTGACAGCCGTCGGTACACTTTCTGACGTCAACGAAGGCGAGGAAGTGGTGCTGCACGGCTGTTTTAAAACGCATTCCAATTTCGGAATGCAGTTTGCCGTGGAGGCATACGAGGTCAGCCTGCCTGAAACAGTCACGGCAATGCGCCGGTATCTTGCCGGCGGTGCGCTTCCGTATATCGGACCGGCGCTTGCAGAGCGTATTGTCAGCGCATTCGGCACGGAAACGCTGGAAGTAATTGCTACACAGCCGGCAAAACTTGCCGCCATCAAGGGACTGTCCGAAACAAAGGCGCTTGCCATTCAAAATGAGTTTAAGCGCATTTTCGGTGTGCGTGAGGCGATTCAATATCTTGCAACGCTCGGTCTTTCGGCATCGGTCGCCATTGCGCTCTATCGCCATTACGGGCCGGATACCGTGGAGATGATTACGCAAAATCCGTATATTTTATGCACGTATCCCGCATATGTGGAATTTGGCATGGCAGATCAGGTAGCCGCCAATATGAGCCTTGAACACGATGCGCATGAGCGAGTGTGCGCCGGCATTTTATATGTGCTGCGTCACAATCTGCAAAACGGACACACCTGTCTGCCGCAAAAGGCGCTTGTGCAAACCGTGGCAGATTTCTTAATGGTAGAGCCGGATGCAATTGCGTCTGCACTGGAAGAACTGCTGACGGAAGAAGACCTGTTTGCGGTGACTTTTTCCGAAAAAACGTATATTTATCTGCCGGATTTATTGCAGGCGGAGCAGTCGATTGCACATCATCTGCGCTATCTGCTGAACATTCCGGCGGGTGATGCCAAAAATGCGGACAGGCTGATTCGCCGTCTGGAGGTTTTGCAAAATATCCGTTATGCGCCATTGCAGCGGCAGGCAATTGCAGCTGCGCTGTCTCATTATGCACTGGTTTTGACAGGCGGTCCGGGTACCGGAAAAACGACAACGGTCAACGGAATGCTTGCGGCGTTTGAGCAAAACGGCGACCGCGTTGCACTTGCGGCACCGACCGGCAGAGCGGCAAAACGCTTGTCGGAATTGACAGGACGCAAGGCTACAACCATTCATCGGCTGTTGGAAGTGGATTACAATACCGATGGCATTGTGCGATTCATTCACAATGAAAAAAACTTGCTGAAATGCGATGTGGTTGTGATTGATGAAATGAGTATGGTGGACACGGTTTTGTTTGACAGCTTGCTGCTTGCCTTGAAACCGGCATGTAAAATCATTATGGTGGGTGACGAGGATCAATTGCCAAGCGTCGGCGCCGGCAATGTGCTGGGCAGCATGATGAGCTGCGGCTTGATTTCCACCGTGCGGCTGACGGAGATTTTCAGACAGGCGGCAGAGAGCCAGATTGTTGAAAATGCACACCATATTGTTTCCGGAGAACCACTGGAGTTTGCCGGACGTGACAGCGATTTTTTTCTTTTGGAGCGTGATGACCCCGAACAATGCGCCGCGCTTGTGTGTGACCTTGTGTGCCGTCGTTTGCCGAAATCATACGGCTTTGACCCGATTGAGGATATTCAGGTGCTGTGTCCGACCAAAATCGGTGCGCTTGGAACGGTTGCGCTCAACAGTGCTTTGCAGGAACGGCTGAATCCGCCGTCTGCCGACAAACCGCAGCTCAAATTGCGCGACAGGGTATTGCGGCTTGGCGATAAAGTCATGCAAATAAAAAATAATTACGACATTCCGTATGTGCGGCCGGACGGCGGCGAAGATGGCGCGGGTGCATTCAACGGCGATATGGGTGTGATTGAAAGCGTAGATGTACGTGCCGGCACGGTGACGGTGCGCAGTGAGGATCGCCGCCTTGTCTATAATGCCGAGCATGTGCGTGAGCTTGAGCCGGCATATGCGGTCACGATTCATAAAAGTCAAGGCAGTGAGTTTCCGGCAATTGTGATTCCTTTGCTGGATATTCCGCCGAAGCTTTGCTATCGCAATTTATTATATACGGGCGTAACGCGTGCGCGCAAGCTTTGTGTTTTGACAGGTCATGCGCGGGAAGCGATGGCGATGGTGCATAATGTCAAGCGCAACAAACGTTTTTCGTGTCTGGCAGACTTTTTACAGGATGAGATGCTGTGAACGGGATGATAACGGAATTTTTCGGAAAGTTGTTTTTCCCGAGCCGCTGTTTGTATTGCAATCGTGTGATTGGATTTTCCGGCGCGGACACCTGCGATAAATGCGCACCGCAAATCAAAGCCGTCAAGCGACCGTGTGGACTTGCCATTCAAAAACAGGGCAGAGAAATGCAGTTTATCACTGCTGCGTATGCGCAACTTTTCTATGAAAGACCTGCTAAAAATGCGATATTGCGCATAAAATTCGGAAAATACACAACGGGAATCCGAGAGCTGGCAGACGGCATGGCAAGGGAGTGGAACGCGAGTGAAGTGCCACAGGTGGACTGTTTGCTTGCGGTGCCATGCACGAAAAATGAACGCAAAGGACGCAGTTGCAATCTGCCGCAGATGCTTGCGGAAATATTGAGCGTTTCTCTCGGCGTTCCGCTGTGGAAAAATGTTCTGTATAAGCAACGTGAAACGCAGCGGCAGATGGCGCTGACCGGTGCCGCGCGCCGTAAGAATGTGAAAGATGCGTATGCCGTGACGGATGCAGCTCTGTTTGCCGGCAAGACAGTGCTTTTGATTGACGATGTACTCACGACCGGCTCAACATTGAACGAATGTGCAAAAACGATATGCGGTGCGGGTGCGGCGGCGTGTTATGCGTTGACGATTGCCGTTACAAAGTGATGGGGCGAATGATGATGAATTTCAAAGCGCGGGCGCAGCAATTAAAACGCGATGTACCGGCGGTGTTTCTTGCGCTGAAAAAGAAAGAAACGCCGCTGATTGCCAAAATTCTTGCGGCAGTCACAACGGCGTATGCGCTGTCACCGATTGATCTTATTCCCGATTTTATTCCGATACTCGGATATCTTGACGACATCATTGTATTGCCGGCGCTGATTGCATTGACCGTTCGGTATATTCCGCCCGATGTTTTGACGCAGTGTCGCAGCGAAGCAGAGAATATGTGGCAGAACGGCAAACCGAAAAAATGGTATTATGCCATTCCGATTTTGCTTTTTTGGCTGCTTGTGATTTTGGTTTTGGTGCGAATTTTCTGCTGACAATCAAATCAAAAAGCGCCGTTTATCGCTTGCGGGTCAGCAGCGATAAACGGCGTTTTTTACTTTAATGTACCGAATGTTTGTCACGCCGCATTTGTACAAAAACAGTGGCGGCAATCGGCAGACCGAACAGACCGAAAAAACCGAACAGTGAGGCGCCCACAAACATGCAGATGAGTGTAATCAGCGGATAAAGCCCGATTTGCTTGCCGACGACGCGCGGCTCAAGCGATTGGCGTACAACGGTAATAATCAGATATAAAATCAGAATACCGAAACCAAGCGGCAGATTGCCTAAAATCAAATTGGCGATTCCCCAAGGAATTAAAACAGTACCGGTGCCAAGCACAGGTAAAATATCAATCATGGCAACGCAAAGTGCAATTAAAAGTGCATTTTCAATGCGCAGCAGCAGCAGACCGATGACCAGTTCTATAAAAGTAATCGACATCAAAATGAAGTATGCTTTGCCGAATTTAAAGAGGACATCAATGCCTTTGGCTTTCACTTCAAACAGCAGGTTGCGCACGTTTTCGGGAAAAATATTCAAAAGGGCAGTGATGATTTTGTAATAATCCGCCACGCAGAAAAACGAGGTGACGATTGTGATGATGATGTTGACAAACGCGGAGGGAAGTGAGCCGGCAAAACCGGTCGCCCAGCCGAGTGCATTTGTTGAAATGGCAGTGACGGCGGAATACAAGGAGCTTGCAATGCTGTCGCCCATGCTCTCAAATGCGCTGAGCAGCGTGGGATTGAGCAGAGTAATCCAATGCTCAATATTGCGTTGTATCGTAAACAGCGCCGGCTCCATAACGCTTTTGTAGAAAGTGGGCAGACCGTAAAATAAATCTTTCACCAGAACGACAATGCGCGTACCGAGAACGGTAAATACCGCCGCAAGAACAAGATAAAAAACAATGAGCGTCAGCACTGCCACAACGCGCCGCTTGACGCCGCTTTTTTGTGTAATCCGGTTCACGAGCGGCTTTAGGAGAAAGGCAAAGAAAAAACCGATGAGAAACGGTTTCAACACCGGCAAAGCATATTTGATTGCAAGAAACACAATTCCCGCAATCATGCAGTAAAACACAACCTTAATGATAAATGCGCGCATTTTTTCTACTGACATACAATTCCTCTATTCTTCAAAACTGAAAAGATTTCTCTTTTTTAAAACGCGGTCAATGCGTGTTATACTTCATCGCCGGCACAAAAAATTTTCTGCGTCAACGATTTGCAAGCACCGGCTTGTACGGCAAGCTGCACAGCAAGTGCCGTGGAACTTTCGTCAGCCGGTTCTGCCTGTGTGCATACATTGATAAATGCAGATTCCTGCGCGCCGCAAAAAGAATCATACGCATCCTGCACACAGCCGTTTTGCATTTGCAATTCTAAAAGCTGTTTAATTTCGGGAATGCTCAGCACCTGTTTCAGCAAACAAATGACAACAAGATAGGCAAGATGTGTGCGGCTGTAACGCTTTTTGACAGGCGGCGGCAAAAGACGCAATTTCACATAATTGTTAATCATGCTTGCTGTGATAAAATGCTCCGCATCCGGCGTCAGCAACAGCGCAAGATATTTGTCAAGCTGACCGATGACCTGATCCATATAAAGCTCCATATCCGGCAATTCATTCCAGCGCGGCAGATGATATTCCGCCAATTCTTTTTTCCATACGGCAATGTTTTGATTCATTTTACAACCTCAATTATTTCTTCTGATAATCAGTATAACATGGTGTGCCGAAACAGACAATATATTCTTTGAAAACAGATGATGATTGTGCTATAATTATAAATATATAAAAAGTTTGTTGACAGCACAGTATAATTTACAGTTGTGGAGGAAACTCAAATGAACTTACTCACGTTACAACAAGAAATTGCGCGTGAAATTAGCCAAAGCGGTGCCAATGTCAGTGTGCTTGCACAAAATTTACAAGATGCGTCGCCGTTTATTAGCGTTGCACCCGGAAAGCGGATGGCGGCAGCGGATACGATTCATCTTTTGATTTTGATTGCAACATTGCGTAAAGTGCAGCAGAATCGATTGACGCTTGACACCAAAATGCTCGTACAGCAAACGGATATACTGGAGGAGACAGAAGTATTTGTGTTTGGTGAACGTGCGTACACCGTGCAGGAACTGCTTGCATGGATGATGGTGCAAGCAGACGCAACAGCGGCAAACGTGCTGATTGACGCCATCGGAATGACGGCTATCAATGCGGAAACAGAGCGTATGCAGCTTGAAAACACTGTTTTGATGTGCAAAATGGGAGACAAGGAAGCGCTTGCCGCCGGACGGAACAATTATACCTGTGCAGTCGATTTGTGCAGAATATACAGTGCGCTGTATTCCGGCACATTGTTGCCGCAGCACTTGACGACGCTTGCAATCGCCATGATGCGCGCACAGCGTGATAACGGAATGTTTCGGCGTTATCTGTGGCAGAACATGCCGATTGCACACAAAACAGGCAGACAGACCTATCTCAGCCATGATGCCGGCGTGTTTGAAATACCGAATCACTTTTACTTTTTGGGCATACTGATTGCGAATGCGCCTGATGTGAACGGCGATGTCAAGCTTTCGGGCAGAATTGCAAAGCTTGTTTATGATTATCAAAAAGAGGCATTGCGATGCAAATAGCAACCGTGAAAACGGCAATTGCGCCGCTGTATCAAACGCCGCAGATACACAGCACACGCGTGGATGAAGTGCTGTTCGGCATGGTGGTGACGGTGCTTGAAATTGCGGGTGAAATGGCGAAAATCCGCACACATTACCGCTATGAGGGATATACGCCGACGGACTGCCTTTTTTTGCAGCAGACAATGACGGAAGAATGGGAAAAAGCGCCGAAACGGATGGTGCAAAAGCCGTATCTGGATGTGCTGAAAGAGCCGCGGGTGCAAGGTGAAATTTTGCAGAGCATACCGCGCGGCGCACTTTTGCGCACAGAAACACACAGCACGGCAGTATGTGCCGATACATGGCAGCGTGTGCTGCTGTTTGACGGTACAAGCGGTTATGTGCTGCCGCATGCGTTGTCGCCATATGTTGCCGCAAAAAGCATACCGGAGACGCAACTGCGCGATGCGATTTGCAGCAGTGCGCTGTCTTATCTCGGCACACAATATCGATGGGGCGGAAAAACGCCGCGCGGCATTGATTGCAGCGGTCTTACCGCCATGGCATATTTGCTCAATGGTGTAGTTTTATACCGCGATGCGGCAATCAAAGAGGGCTTTCCGCTGCATGAGATTGCGTTTTCCGCAATAAAACCGGCGGATTTACTGTTTTTTCCGGGGCATGTGGCAATGTATCTCGGCGATGAAAAATTTGTACATTCCACGGCATATCCCGCCGCAAGCGGTGTGTGCATTGCCAGCCTGTGCAGTGCTGACAGCGATTATCGTGCCGACTTAAAAGCATCTTTGTATGCGGTGGGCAGTATTTTTTAAAGTAATTTCAAAAAGGAGAAATCATTTGCAACAAAAAGCTGTTTTATTTGATTTGGACGGAACCATCATTGATTCCGCGCCCGGTATTTTTCACACACTCGAACAAACTTTGGCAGGTTATGCTATTTTTCCGCCGCGTGAGAGTTTGCGCCGTTATCTCGGTCCGCCGCTGCGTGATACTTTTGCGGACTTTTTGCCGCCGCAGCAAATTGAAGAAGCGGTAACAACTTATCGCACGCTGTATCGCGCAAAAGGCATTTATGAATGCACACTTTACACCGGTGTTGCGCAGATGCTCGCGGCGCTCAAAAAGGCGGGATTGACCGTTTGTCTTGCAACTTCAAAACCCAAAGAATTGGCAGAAATCATTTTAGAACGCTTTTGTGTTGCGCAATATTTTGATTACATCGGCGGCGCAACGCTTGATAGCCGCATCGATACGAAAACCGCAGTGATAGTCGATGTGTGCAAGCAGCCGTGCATGACGCAAAAAACGGCGGTGATGGTGGGGGATCGCAACAACGATATGCAGGGTGCCGCCGATTGTGCGCTGCCGGCGATTGGTGTGCTGTACGGCTATGGCAGCGAGACGGAGCTTGCGGCGTTTCATCCCGTCTATCTTGCGAAAACAACCGCCGATTTACAGCATTATCTGCTGAATATCAATCTATTTTGTTAGGAGAACAAGTTTGAAGCAGCAAAAATCATCTCAACAAAAAAAATTTCCAGTGCCGCAATTGCAGCAAAAAGCACGCAGAATGCTGTTATGCTGCATTTTGTTTTTTATACTGGTGGTCATCAGCTCGACGGTATTTATTTTCGGAGAACGGAAAAGCAAACCGATGCTTCCGTCGCAGCCGGGGCAGACGCAGCCGTCAAACAGCGCAAGCGCACCTGCCGTAAAAAATGAATATGCCGATGTTATTTTACCGCAAACGGCAGATGCGGGTGACGCATATCTTGCAGACACAATATTTGTGGGCGATTCCAATACGGTGCGCATGTGGGGTTATGAACAAGTGCCGCTGCGCAATTATATG
This sequence comes from Ruthenibacterium sp., assembly GCA_036635095.1. GTDB lineage: Bacteria > Bacillota > Clostridia > Oscillospirales > Ruminococcaceae > Ruthenibacterium. The sequence continues at coordinate 14,575 of JAVWRA010000030.1, forward strand.
GGATTGGAAGGCATGGGCGCCGAGGGGATTCCTGTGGTGCAATGCGTGTATTTTGAGGGTGATGCTACGGCTTATACTGTGCCGCAGGCAATTAAAATGGTGCAGCCGCGCCGCATCATTCTCGGTTACGGCACAAACAATGCCGACGGCAATCTGTCAACGGAAAAATTCATCAAAATTTATCGAGAGGGAATTTCTTCGATTCAAAATGCCTATCCGTATTGCGATATCATCATCAGCGCTATTCCGCCGGTGGCATATTCCCGCGCGTATACGAGCATCAATATGGAAAGTATCAACGCGTTCAATGATGCGCTGATGCAGCTTGCGCGTGAACTGAAATTGTCGTTTTTGAACACGACAGAAATCCTCAAAAATGCAGACGGCTATGCGAAAACCGACTTTATGTATGAGGACGGACTGCATTATAATTTGGATGGCGTAAAATTAGTGCTTGCGTATGCGCGCACACATGCACATCTTACGGAGGATTTGCGTCCGCCGCTCAAAAATGTACCCGAACGGCGCAAACCGCCGGTAATTGCGGTGTCCTCTTCCTCGACAGAGCCGGAGCCGACACAGCCGCCGGCGTCCTCATCTGCACCGCCGCCTGTCGTGGAGGAGCCTGTTGTATCAACGCCGCCTGTTACAGAGCCGCCTGTTACAGAGCCGCCTGTTGTATCGACACCGCCTGTTGTAACACCGCCGCCTGTCACAGAGCCGCCACCCGTTACAACGCCACCGGTCACAGAGCCGCCGCCTGTCACAACACCGCCGCCCGGCGGAAACGCATTTGCGTAGGAGAGGAAAACAATATGAATATTACAGTTTTAGGCTGCGGACGCTGGGGTTCGTTTTTGGCATGGTATCACAGCCGTAAAAATACAGTGACTTTATGGGGACGTGCAAATTCGCGCAGCTTTGCATCGCTTTACGCAACGCGCACCAACGAATATGTCACACTGCCGCCCGAAATAATACTCACAAGCGATTTAAACGCGGCACTTGCGGCTTCCGATGTGATTGTTATTTCTATCAGTGCGCAGCAATTGCGCATATTTGCCAAAGAAATCAACGCCTTTCCGCTCGCGGGCAAAACCTTTGTTTTGTGCATGAAAGGACTTGAAGCGGAAAGCGGAAAACGCTTATCAACGGTGTTTACAGAAGAAGTTACGCAGGAAATAAAAGTTGCCGTGTGGGTCGGACCCGGACATGTACAGGATTTTACACAAGAAATTCCCAACTGCATGGTGGTGGATTCAGACGATGCGCAGGTGGTGGATTTCATTGTTGACACACTCAGCTCCGATTTAATTCGCCTGTATAAAGGGCATGACATCATTGGTACGGAAGTGGGTGCGGCGGCGAAAAACGTCATCGGTATCGCGGCGGGAATGCTTGACGGCAAGCATCTTTCCAGTTTAAAAGGTTCGCTGATGGCGCGCGGTGCGCGTGAAATTTCACGTCTTATGAAAGCGATGGGTGCAAATGAACTTTCCGCCTATGGACTGTGTCATTTGGGCGATTACGAAGCGACGCTGTTTTCACCGCACAGTCACAATCGCAAATTCGGTGAGGCGTATATCAACGGCGAGGCTTACACGGCGCTTGCCGAAGGTGTTGCCACTACAAAGGCGCTTGTGAAATTGGCAGAGCAATATCATGTCGATTTGCCGATTTGCAAAGCGATTGAGACGATTTTATACGAAAACAAAGATGGCGACACAGTTCTTAAAGAATTGTTCCGCCGCTCCGTTAAAGGAGAATTTGACAGTTAAGTACAATAAATGGATTGTTTTGGGGAATGTTTTGTCGGTTTTACGCGAGAAAAAGCCGGAAAGACATTGTTTATTTTGTAAAACTGCGGTATAATGAGCATAAAACAAACACGCAAATAATAGTTGTCGTTTTACGGCAGAGAGCAAAGGGCTTTCTGCCGTTTTGTTGCAATGCGAATCGTGATCTTTTGCACTATACGGAGGATACAAATGATACAAAACAACAGCGATGTAACCGAAAAAATAGAAAGTCTTACGCATGAATTGGAGCAGACGCAGCAAAAGCTGCAAAGCATGATGCGAAATTTGGATGGCGGCATTGTTATTATGGATGCGTATGCTGACGGTACCATCAAACCCAGTTTTGTCAGCGAAGGCTTTTGTAAAATGACCAATACCACCATGGCAGCAATGCACGGCATGTATGACACGAACGTGTTCGCCGGTGTTCACCCCAATGACCGCAAACGTGTGGAAACGGTGTTTTTGAAGGCAGTTAAAAACAGACAAAAATTTTCAGACAGCTATCGGCTTGTAAAAGGCGATGGTTCTTATGTCTGGATACATATCAATGCAAATGTAGTTGAAAATGAAGATGGCAGCGTTTCCTATTATGCCATTTATACGGATATTTCCAAAGAGAAAGAAGCACTCGGACGATTCCAAATCAGCGAACAGAGTATGCAGCTCGCCATGGAAGAAACCGGCATTGATTTTGCCATGTATGACATCAAGGGTGAGCGCATGATACAGACGGTCAGCGGACAGCAATTGTTCGGTTTTGATCGCGTGATAGAAAACGTGCCTGAAATTTTGGAACAGGCAGATGCCATTTATCCCGATGATGTGCCGCTTGTGATGCAGATGTTTCATGACATTCAAGACGGAAAAAGAACGGCAACGAGCGTTGCACGATGGAAAAATGTAGAGACCGGCGCATATTGGTGGAGCAAAATGACGCTCACCACCATTGTGGACGAGGACGGAAATAAGACAAAAGCGATTGCCACTTCCATTGACGTCACGGAGCAAAAAGAAATGGAAAGCCGTTACGGTGAAGAAAT
>JAVWRA010000031.1:0-17127 GCA_036635095.1 Ruthenibacterium sp.
GTCCTGAGCCAGGATCAAACTCTTCATTAAATGGTATCTAAACTAACTCGAAAGTTAGGTCAAATCAATCCAGCTAATGCTGATTTAATCTTCTGTATGCTCAGGCGCAAATCACTTGCGTCTGTCATTACTTTTGTTTGGAATTGTTTTACGTGTTTTTCCAACACGAAAAAGGGTTCCGTTTAAGCTTTTCAATATTGTTTAATTTTCAAGGTCCAAGTGCTTTTTCTGTTTCTTTGCCGTGCGTCTCTCGTCGAGACAGCTTATTTATTATACCGCATCTGGTTTCAAAAGTCAAGAACTTTTTTAAACTTTTTTCGGTTTTCTTTTCGCTGTCTGCGCCGTTCTTCGCCCTAAGTTTTGCGCCCCCTCACAGGAGAGCTTTATTATATTATCATGCCTTTCCCTGCTTGTCAACAACTTTCGACGTTTTTCTGCGAATTATTTTCATTTCTTTTCATTCTGCAAGTTGTGTGCGCAAATTAGCCAGAATCCGCCGCTCTCTGCGGGAGATTTGCACCTGCGTTGTGCCGAGTGCTTTTGCGGTTTCGCTTTGTGTTTTATTCTTAAAAAAGCGTAGATAAATCAACGTTCTTTCCTCTTTACTGAGTGTTGCGAGTACGGTTTTTAAGCTGAGCAAGTCCGCAAGTGCCTCTTCACAGCTCTCTTGCGGGATATCAAACTCCCGCGTACCGTCTTCATCGGACGTCGGCGTCAAAGACAGCGCCGGCAATGATGCGCGCATGGCGTCCGCCACTTGTTCGCTACTCACTTCAAGGATTTGTGCGATTTGCGACACGGTCGGTTCCTGTCCGGTTGTTTTCAAAATGCGTTCACGCAACGCGCCGACTTTCATTCCCAGCTCTTTGATGGAGCGGCTTACCTTAATAGAGCCGCCATCGCGGAACAGTTTTTTGATTTCGCCAAAGATGACCGGCACGGCGTATGTGGAAAAACAAAGCCCACGGCTTTCATCGAATCCGTCATATGCTTTCACAAGTCCCATGCAGCCTGCGGCATATAAATCGTCATATTCAATGCCGCGTCCTTTAAAACGTCCCGCGCAGGAATGCACAAGACCTAAATTATGTTCAATAAATTCCGTGCGCGGGCCTAGAATGACTGCCATAGTGTACCCTCTCTCTTATATATAGTATGTATAGAGAGAAAATCAGCGGCGACCGAGCTGTTTTATAAGCGTGACGCGTGTGCCTTTGCCTTGTGTCGAGCGCACACGCACCGTGTCCATAAAACTTTCCATCACAGCAAAGCCGAGACCCGCACGTTCTGCGCCGCCTGTGGTGAACAGCGGCTCCATTGCTTTGGCAATATTGGGAATGCCACAGCCTTTGTCCGCAACGACAATGACCAGTTTGTTTTCCGGATAAAGCGATGCCGTGAGTGTAATCACACCCATCTCATCGGGATACGCATGAACAATGCAGTTGGTGACAGCTTCGGACACCGCTGTTTTGATGTCGGCAATTTCATTGAGCAGCGGATCGACCTGTGCCGCAAATGCCGCAACCGCACTGCGCGCGAAGCCTTCGTTGACGCTGCGCGCCGGAAATGTGAATTTAACCGTATTTTGTGCTTTCATATTGACTAACTCCCTTACTCTTTTGCATCAATGCCCGCAAGCGCAAGCATTCGCTGAATTTCTGCCGGTGCTTTTTGCACCACAACCACGCCGCCCAGCGCACTGATGAGTTTATGCCGACCGAGAATCAGACCGATGCCGGCGGAATCCATAAAAGTGACCGCTTGAAAATCGAGGATTAAGATTTTCGGCGTTTCCGCTGTCACGCGGTCATCAATGGTGCGGCGCAGCACCGTCGCCCAATGATGATCAATTTCACCCGAAAGGTTTGCCGTGAGTGTTTTTCCGTTTGTGTGCAATGTAACTTGTGTCATAATGCTCTCCGTATTCTGTAAAAAAAATAAGGCATACAGGCCATGAAACTATCATAGACTGTATGCCTTATATATTTTGTTGAATTTGCGCTTATGGTTTTAAAATTTTACGTGCCTCGGCAGCGAGATACAAGCTGCCGCAGACGACAATTCCGCCATCAATATTTTGTTTTGCTTTTGCGATTGCCGCACTTACGCTGTCACATGCCGTTACTTTTGCAAAATGCTTTTTGGCAAGCGCCGCAAGCGCGGCGGCTGACATCGCACGCGGACTTTGCGGCGTGACTGTAAGCACTTCTTCAAAACACGGACTGAGTGCCGTGAGCATTTCTTCCGGATTTTTACCGTTTAAAACGCCGATTACCGCCGTCAAATGATGCACATTCGCCGCTTTGAGCGTGTCTGCCAATGCGCGGGCGCCATCCGGATTGTGCGCACCGTCGAGTAAAACAAGCGGATTTTGATGCAGCACTTCAATACGCGCCGGAAAACGCGCCTTTGCAATGCCGTCCATAATAGCTTCGTCTGAAATGGTAAAGCCATGGTCGCACAGACGCAGTGCCGCTTCCACCACCACCATGGCATTACACGCTTGATGAATGCCGGGGAACGGAATGTTGAGGTCGTATCCGCCGTAATCCACGCGGTTTTCAAATGCCGGCGCACGGTAAACGTGCAAATCTTCCATCTCCGGCACCGTCAGCGCACACTTTGCGGCGGCGGCGCGCAGTACAATTTCATCCATCGCCGCCTGCGGTTGCAACGGATATGCCACCACATCACAGTGGTTTTTAAAGATGCCGCATTTTTCGGCGGCGATTTTGTCATACGTGTCGCCGAGCAGCTCCGTGTGGTCTTTTCCGATTGCCATCACACAGGCAACCAAAGTGTTCTCAATGGCATTGGTTGAATCGAGCCGTCCGCCAAGTCCCACTTCCATACAGACGATGTCGCATGTTTCCCGCGCAAACCACAGCAATGCCGCCGCCGTCACGACATCAAATTCCACAAAGCTGCCGCCGATGTCCTCTATCGCGCTGCGTACTTCGCTCAGCAAACCTGCCAAAGTCTGTGTGTCAATCATCTCGCCGTCAAGCAGAAAGCGCTCGCGGAAATCAAGCACATACGGGCTGATATTCGCGCCTGTTTTGTAACCGGCTTCTTTCAGCACACTTGCCAGCATCACGGTTGCGCTTCCCTTTCCGTTGGTGCCTGCGATATGGACGAACTTGAGGTTTTTTTCAGGATTGCCCATTTTCGCGAGCAGGCGCCGCGTGTTTTCAATGCCGGGCGTTGCCGCAAGCCGCGGCAGTGTATGCACCCAATCGAGTGCTTCTTCATACGTCATTCTGTTTCCTCTTTATGGTTTTATCCCATCACACGGATGGACTCCTCGATTTTCGCCAATTTTTCAATGGTCAGCACATGTTTTGCACGAATATCCTCCACCACTTTTTCCGGCGCTTTTGCCATGAAGCCTGTGTTTTCAAGCCGTGCGCGGAGTGTGGCAATCTCTTTTTCACACTGCGCTTTTTCTTTTGCAAGGCGTGCAATTTCTTTGTCTTTGTCAATCAGTTCCATCATCGGAATCAACACACGCGCCGCATGTGTCACAATTTGCACCATGCCTGCCGTGTCGCCCTCATATTTTTCGGTGCAGATGATGTCGGTGCTGAATGCGAATTTTGCAAGATAGCTTTCGCCGTCTTGGAATGGTGCGGCATCGGCGGTTTCAAGAATCATGGAGGTGCGTTTTGTGGGATGTACGCCCATTTCGGTGCGCACGGCACGGACGGCTTTGATGACGTCCATGATTTTTTCAAACGCATTTTCTTCTTCCGCAAAATTGAGCTGCGGCTCATAGACCGGCCATTTTGTAAACATCAATGTTTCATTCGCACCGGGCAATGCCGTGTATATTTCCTCGGTAATGAACGGCATAAACGGATGCAAAAGCGCCAGTGACTGACTTAAAACGCTCACGAGAATCTGTCGCGCACTGTCTGCTTCCTCCGCATCCTGTGAATTGAGACGCAGTTTTGCAATTTCGATGTACCAATCGCAATACACATCCCAGATAAAATCCTGCACTTTTTGCGCGGCAAGTCCCAGTTCGAATTTATCGAGATTTTCAGTGACATTTTTCACAAGACTGTTGAAGCGTGAGAGCAGCCAGCGGTCAGCAAGCGTCAAACTTGCCGGCAAGCCGCATTCGAAATCCTCCGGCAGATTCATCATCACAAAGCGCGCGGCATTCCACAATTTGTTTGAGAAATTGCGGCTTGCTTTCACTTTTTCGTCCGAGAAGCGCATGTCGTTGCCGGGCGTTGAACCGAGTACAAGTGTCAGACGCAGTGCGTCTGCACCGTATTCGTCAATAATTTCAAGCGGGTCAATGCCGTTGCCGAGCGATTTTGACATTTTGCGTCCCTGTGCGTCTCGCACAAGTCCGTGAATCAAAACCGTGTCAAACGGCGCTTTATCTGTATATTCAAGTCCTGAAAAAATCATGCGGCTGACCCAAAACGTGATGATGTCATATCCTGTGACAAGCGTATTGGTCGGATAAAAATATTTGAAATCCTCCGCTTCTTCATTCGGCCAGCCGAGTGTGCTGAACGGCCACAAGGCAGAGGAAAACCATGTGTCCAGCGTGTCCTCGTCTTGCCGCACGGGTGCGCCGCAGTCGGGACAAGTTGTTATTTTTTCTACACTCACATGAATTTTACCGCATGCGTCGCAATAATACGCCGGAATGCGATGTCCCCACCAAAGCTGACGGCTGATGCACCAGTCGCGCGTGTTTTCCATCCAGTGATAGTAGTTTTTATCAAAGCGTTCCGGCACAAACTGAATGCGTCCGTCACGCACGGCGTCAATGGCAGGCTTTGCAAGCGGAACCATTTTCACAAACCATTGCTTTGATACCATCGGCTCCACCGTTGTGCCGCAGCGATAGCAAGTGCCGACATTGTGTGCATGCGGCTCTACTTTTGCAAGATATCCGCCCGCTGTCAAATCCTCCACAATGGCTTTGCGCGCTTCATAGCGGTCCATGCCCGCATATTTGCCGCAATCCGCCGTCATATGCGCATCGTCCGTAAGCACTTTAATCACAGGCAGATTGTGTCGCTGCCCCACTTCAAAGTCATTCGGGTCATGTGCCGGTGTGATTTTCACAACGCCTGTACCGAAAGCGATATCCACATACGTGTCCGTCACCACCGGTATTTCTTTGTTCACGAGCGGCAAAATAACGTTTTTGCCATGCAGATAGGTGTAGCGCGCATCATCGGGATGCACCGCAATGGCAGTATCTCCAAGCATCGTTTCGGGGCGCGTCGTCGCAAGCTCCACAAAATCATTCGTGCCGGCAATCTGATATTTCAAATGCCAGAAAAACCCATCTTGGTCTTCATATTCCACTTCCGCGTCCGAGATGGACGTTTTGCAGTGCGGACACCAGTTGATGATGCGCTCGCCGCGATAAATCAAGCCTTTATCATACAGGCGCTTGAACACCTCCAGCACAGCATCGCTGCAACCGGCATCCATTGTGAAGCGTTCCCGTTCCCAGTCACAACTGCAACCGAGTTTTTTGAGCTGTTCCACAATGCGCCCGCCGTATTGATTTTTCCATTCCCACGCGCGCTCCAAAAAGCCGTCACGCCCGAGGTCGGCTTTCGTCAGTCCCTCGCTTTTCATCTTGGCGACTACTTTTGCTTCCGTTGCAATCGACGCATGGTCGGTGCCGGGTACCCACAACGCCGCAAAGCCTTGCATCCGTTTGAACCGCGTTAAAATATCCTGCCATGTTTCGTCCATGGCATGTCCCATATGAAGCTGCCCCGTCACATTGGGCGGCGGCATGACAATCGTATACGGTTTTTTATGCGCATCACGCTCTGTGTGGAAATAGTGTTTTTCCATCCACGTTTGATAGATGCTGTCCTCGACTTCTTTCGGATTGTAGATTTTTTCAAGTTCTTTCATTGTGTCCTCCGTCTGTTTAAAACAAAAACCGTCCCATACAAAACCTGTATGGGACGGCAAATTTACCGCGGTACCACCCAAATTGCCGCACTGTGCGGCCACTTGACACCCTTAACGCGGGCAGACGAAAACAACTACTCTCTGCTTCATTGTTTCAGCTCCAAAGCGACAATGCACAATTTGTTTTTACAGTCCTCACACCGCAAGACCGCTCTCTTTGAAAAACACATTTTTGCGCATACTCTTTCTCATTGCATTTGTTGTTTTTTATTGTAACGGTTTTCGGCGCATTTGTCAATCGGGGATGCGGTATATTTTCATCTTGCCCTCTTGAAACACTTGCTTCAGTGTGGCAAACTGCGCCAGTGTATCCCCTGTAAACGCATAATCCGCGTCATACACAAGATAGCGCACCTGCGCCGCATGTGCCGTATCAACCACGGTTTGCGGCGCACTTTTGGGCGAAAACAAAATTGCATTTGTATCGCGATGCTCCTGCACCACACTTTCCGCTACACCCATATTGGACACCGCATACAAAAAGCCTTCCATATACGCCCGCCGTCCCGACATTGCCGTATAGAGGTTGGAATTGCCCTCCTCCGGTGAATCGATATAATAACGATTGGTTGCAAACAGCTCTGTTGGTGCCATGTTTTCATAGAGCCAATTTGCCGCGTGTTCATCTGCCGCAGACATGGTAAATTCCGGCACCTCGCCTATTTGATATTGCACGATGCGGTTTGCGCCGTCCGCCGCCATGCCGCCCACCGTAACCGCACCCGTCAAAAGACTGATGCCGCACAGCACGGTTGCGGCAATTTTCGCCGTTTTGTTTTTGATGGAAAACAGCAAATCCACACCGAGAAACGTCATACATTGCAGTGATAAAAACAAAAAATAAATTTGGCTGAGCGCATAATGGTCAAAGATATAAAATGCCAGTAACCCGCCGAGCGCTGCCGCATGTAACAACACGTTTTGCGGCGGCACACTTTTAAAGCGCCGCAAATCACGCACTGCACAAGCGCCATACAGCAGCACCACAGCCGGACTTTCGCAAACTGTCTGCAACAATGCAAAAAGCGGAAGTGCCGCATGATAAAGCAAATTGCTTTTTTTGCCGATTTGCAGCAGCGCAGGAGCAAAACTGCCTTTCAATAAGGTAGCGTCCGCGCGCAGCAGCATATTGTTTGCACCGGCGGAAAACGTTGCGCGGAATAGCGCGCCCACAAGCACAAGCAAAAGCAGCGCTGCCGACAGTGTGCGCCATCTTCCCTTTTGACAGATGCTTTGCCACAGTGCCGCACAGACAAATGCCAATACTAAAATAATCGCACAGGTCCTTTTGCAAAGCAAAGCAGAACGGTTTCACAAAGCAGCGCGATGAAAAAAAGCGGTTTTACATGAAAATCCGTCTGCATCGCCGTGAAAACAAAGCTGATGAAAATACAGGTGTACACCAGTGCAATGCCGACGCTATTGATATTCGTCACCAAATGATACAGCATTTGATTGAAAAAAGGCGTTTTAGAAAACAGCGCAAAAAATGCGCCCAGTCCGCCTGCCGCAAAAATCGCAATCGGCAGAAAATCAGCTTTTTTCGAATCGCGATATAAAATCATGCCAAGCGTGTGCAAACAAGCAATCGCCGCTGCCATCACAAACGGCGGCCAGCAAAACGCCAGCCAGTCATATGCCGATACGTCGCTCACCATTGCAAGTCCGCCGACAAGCAGTTCATTCAAATAATGATATTGCAGCCGCACACCCGAAAAGCGCAAATCAAGCGGCGGAAAGCCGAGTGCAAAACTGCGGGCATTGCCCACATTCCATAAAAAGTCCTGCTTTAAAAGCGTATTGCCCACCGCCGCCGGATGCGCCGTATTCGCAACCCAGCAGAACAGAAAAACGAGCAAAAGCACCGCATATAAAAGCCAATGCCCCTGCGCATCAGATGTCTGTTTTCGCAAAATTGCTTTTTCGCCGACACGCCATAAAATCAGCAGACAGCAAATGCCAAACAGCGGCGGTGCCGTTCGCAGCAGCCACCACGCTCCGAAACGTGCCGAAACACAGGTGACGGCGGCAAAAAAGCCGGTGCCGCATAAAATAGTTGCCGGTACGCAGAGCGTTTCAGGCAATATTTCACCGTGCAGCAACAGTTTATAACATGCAAAACCGGGCATTCCCAAATAAAGCAGTATGTAAAGAGCCGCCCGCAGCGGAGCAAGCGCGGCACACCCCAAATAAATCGCCACCGCGCTAAGCAGCAATAGCGCCAACAAAATACATGTTGGCGCTATATTTTTCAGTTTTTTCTGTGCTGTCCGCATGTCAGACCTTTCCTTTACCTCAACCGAGCGACACACCCATGCGCCGTGCAACGGTCAGCATATCACAGGTTTCCGGAACAAGTTTCGTTTTGCCCGCCACTTCTTTGAGCGGATTTGCACATACAATATCATTTTTCATGGCAACCGCCACACCGTAATGGTCAGCCTCCACCAGTTTTGCGGCATACGCGCCAAACTGCGTGGCAAGCACGCGGTCATACGCCGACGGACTGCCGCCGCGCTGCATATGCCCCGGTACACACATCCGCGTTTCGAAACCCGTCATGGCTTCTATCTGTTTGGCAATGCGGTTTGTTGCGGTTACTTCACCGCGTTCCGCGCGCGCCTGCAAACGGTCTTTTTTCTTCATGGCAGCTTCTCCGACATCGTACACACCCTCGGCAACCGCCAAAATAGAAAACGTCTTGCCTTTTTCATTGCGTTTTTGAATTGCCTCGCAGACATTTTCGATGTTATACGGCAGTTCCGGAATCAAAATAATATCCGCACCGCCCGCAATGCCGGAATAAAGCGTCAGCCAACCCGCTTTATTGCCCATAATCTCAATCACCATACAGCGGCGATGGCTCGACGCCGTTGTGTGAATGCGGTCAATCACTTCTGTTGCGATATCCACCGCCGTATGGAAGCCGAATGTCACATCTGTGCCATAGATGTCATTGTCGATGGTTTTCGGCAGACCGATGATGTTCAGTCCTTCTTCGCTGAGCAGATTTGCCGTTTTATGGGTTCCATTGCCGCCAAGACAGAGCAGACAGTCAAGTTTTGCGTCTTTGTATGTCTTTTTCATGGCGCTGACCTTGTCAACTTTGTCATCGCCCACAACCTTCATCAGTTTGAACGGTGTGCGTTTCGTGCCTAAAATCGTGCCGCCGACCGTGAGGATTCCCGAAAACTCATACGGCTGCATCTCACGCCAGTTGCCGGTAATCAGTCCATCGTAACCGTTTAGGATACCCACAATTTCAACATCGCCGCCAAACCGTTCGTATAATGCCTTAGCCGCGCCGCGAATGGTTGCATTCAGACCCGGACAATCGCCGCCCGACGTTAAAATACCAACTCTTTTTTTCATGTGAAAACCTCCTTACAGATTGATGCTCTTTCTACTAGAGTAACGCTCACCGCACGTTTTGTCAACAGGTTTTACACCGGCAGCACCAGATACAGCGTTACCATCAGCACCATGCTGATGAGCATACTCAACGAATTGATGACCGCCGACAACGTTCCGTCGCATCCGTTTTCAACCGTCATCATCGTGGCACAATTGGCGATTGGCGCAAACAGCACCAAAACAATCACGCGCGCAATTTCAGCCGGCACCGGCAAAACAAAATAGGCAAACAGCGCTGCCGCGGTACACACCGCATAGCGTCCGCCCAAAATACGTGCGATGGTTTTATATCCGCTTTTGGGAAATTTGATGTCGAACAGAATCCCGATACAGAACATCGCAAGAAAGGAGTTTGCACGTCCCGCCATTCCCACCATGTCCAAAACGAGTGGTGGTAACTGCAAACCTGCAACGCTCAGCGACAGCATGATGAGATACACCACAAAAGTCGGCGCATGTAAAAGGCGTTTCACCAACGTGCCAATGGTGATTTTTCCGCTTTTCCCCATCATTTTTTGCGCAAAAACCACATTGGGGCCAAATGTAAACAGTGAACTGCCCATATCCATCATGCAGATACCCGCAAAGGCATTGCTCGACACCAATGCCGCCAATAACGGCATCGCAAAGTTGCCGGTGTTGAACGTATTGGCGTTGATGATGGACAGTCCGCGCTCTTGCGGCGATTTTTTGCGCGAAAAAAAAGCACCTTCCGCAAGCAATACTATATTCACAAGCATTGAAAATGCCGCGGTCATCAAAAGTGCTTTCGAAAACTGCACATTGGCAAAACCGGTCATAATGGCAGCCGGCAATGTGATATTCATAATAATTTTGGAGAGCATCTGCGCATCCGCCGGCTTGAAAAGTCCGACGCGTTTGAGGACAAAACCAAGCACAATGATTGCAATGAATACGGCGCTGTTGGTGAGCATCTGCATAAAACATTTCCCCTTCATTCTAAAACCAAAAAACAAAAAGCCGCAAACCGTAAAGGCTTGTGGCTTTTTATGGTCGGAGTGTGGAGATTCGAACTCCAGGCCTCTGCGTCCCGAACGCAGCGCGCTACCAGCTGCGCTACACCCCGTAGTAATCGGCAACAAGCGTTACCGACTCTGGTTGCGGAAGAAGGATTCGAACCCTCACGATACGAGTCAGAGTCGTAGGTGCTACCATTACACAATTCCGCATTACACACTGGCTGATTGCCGAGTGCTTTATTATTATAAAGGTTCATGACGGTGATGTCAACACTTTTTCGATTTTTGTTTTCTTGTTTTTTGTTTTTCAAAGCGGCACTTGCTTTTTCTGTGTATATCCTTTAAAATATAGAGTATCACAGAAATGAATAGAATAGGATGGTATCACACAAATGGCAGAATTTAAATATGAAATCACAGAGCGCGTTGCTGTACTCTCTCAAAACCCGAACGGCTGGGAACGCCAACTGAATATGGTGAGCTGGAACGAACGCGAACCGAAATACGACATTCGCGATTGGTCGCCCGATGGCAGCAAGATGGGCAAAGGCATCAGCCTGACGCATGACGAAATCGCAATTTTAAAAGGCATTTTGAATGACCTTGAGATTTAAGCCATGAGCTACAAACAAGATTTTATCGATATTTTCACGGCAAACGTTTCGCGTGCCGGTGCAAAGCCCCTGCTTGACTGGCTTGAAACAACCGATTTTTACACAGCACCTGCGTCTACACGGTTTCACGGTGCCTGTGAGAGCGGTCTTGTCATGCACAGTCTCAATGTCTACCACGTACTGAAAGATAAATTTTTCACCGAGGGCGACAACCTTGAAAGCTTCACACTCGTTTCCCTTTTGCATGACCTTTGCAAAGCAAACTACTATAAATCCGGTTTTCGCAATGTCAAAAACGAAACCACCGGTCAATGGGAAAAAGTGCCGACATTCAATGTGCAGGATGCGTTTCCGTTCGGACACGGTGAAAAAAGCGTGTATTTGATTGAGCGCTTCATCCGTCTCAAACCGTCAGAAGCCATTGCCATTCGCTGGCATATGGGCGGTTTTGACGAAGCGGTACGCGGCGGCAGTTATGCCATCAGCAATGCGTATGACGAATATCCGCTCGCGGTTAAACTGCATCTTGCCGACCTTGAAGCCACTTATCTTGTGGAAAAAGGCACCAGCAGTGTCCCGCGCACTTGATTTCAAAAAAGCAAGGCAGCCTTTCCGCAAACGGATTGGCTGCCTTGCTTATTTTATCGGAAATTCAAATCAGTCTGTACGCAAATCTTTGATGAGATACACCATATCCGTAAGCTGCTTTCCACCCTCGAAAATGGCGTGGTCATAATTGTCAAGGAAAAAGTTTTTCACACGGTAAGATTCTGCAAATCCGCATTTTTGATAGAACGGAATGGTACATATGCTGTCGCCGGTGCCGACAAGCATCGTGTGAAACCGAGAACGGTAATGTCGAAAAAGGAAATTCAGCATTTGCTTTCCATACCCCTTGCCTTGATATGCGGGCGCTGTCGCCAAATTTTTCAACTCACAGCATCCTGCACCCTCATCGGTAACAACGCAAATTGTTTTCACGTCATCCTCGACAAGCGCAAACATTTCGCCCCGCTCCAAATAGCGGTCAATCATAGACTCCTGCTCATCGGCAAGCAAAAGCAGATTCAAATATTGCTTTTTGTTTTCTGTTACTTGTTGAAACATTTGCTTTTCCTCCGCGTTCTCATCAATATCGAATGCAAAAGGCTGTGATAAAACGGTAATCGTCTCATCACAGCCTTCGTTTTTTACCGCATCTGAATCTCACAGGAGATTCGGATTATAGCAGTGCGAGCAGTTTTTCTTTCGGTACAAGTCCGACACTGCGTCCCGATTCTTTGCCGTTTTTGAACGCAATCACGGTTGGAATTGTCGCGACGCCAAACTGCTGTGCAAGCGCCTGCTGTTCGTCCACATTGATTTTGCCGACTTTGATTGCATCGTTTTCCTCTGCGATTTGTTCAATCACGGGGCCGAGCATACGGCATGGTCCACACCACGGCGCCCAAAAATCGACGAGTACGGGTGTAGTGCTTTGTAAAACTTCTGCTTCGAAATTGGATTTTGTAATTTCTAAAGACATATTTATTCTCCTTTTTGTGAGGAATTTCGTGAAGATTTCTTCTTTACTCATACTATACCATTTTGGTGTTGTTAAAGCAAGCCTTTTCGCAAATTTATTCTATATTTTATGCAAAAACGCCCGTGCTATTCACAGGCGTTTTTACATTACTTATTCATCAAATTGGAAAGACCGTCAATCAGCGCATCTGACAGGTTGGCACGGGAACGCGCATTGGGGTTACGCCGCGGCTGAACCGTGCGTTTTTGCTGCGCTGCCGTGATAGGCGGTGTTCCTTTGGGTGCCGAAAATGCCTGTTGCTGTGCAAACGGCACATTTTGCTGTGCAAGCGGTGCCGGTGCGATTGGTGCCGGCTGTGGCGGAACCGGTGTCAGCGGGGTTTCAGGTGCCGGCACATATGGCGGCTGCATCGGCGGGGTTTGCGTTTGCGCGGGACGCACCGGCTGAGACGCCGGTACTGCCGGTGCCTGATAAGGTGCATACTGCGCCGCCTGCTGATACGGTGCTGCTTGCGGCTGTGTGTACTGCGGCATTGGCTGTGTACCGATTGCATTCAGCGCATCTGCTTCCTGCTGTATGGGCATCGGCGGCTCAGAATAACTTTCAACCGGACCTGCCGCGATAGGCGCGGGACGCGGCACATAATTGCTTGCAACATTGGATGCCTGCGGCGGCGTTTGATAGACGGGCGGCGCATACATCGGCTGCTGTGTATAAGTAGCGGGTGCTGACTGCGGGAACGGCGCAAACGGCATCGGCTGCGGAAAATGCGGCTGACCGTATGCGACACCCGAGTGGTTGACCGTATACGCCGGTTGTCTGCTGCGCATGTGCTTCACGCTGTGTGCGCTCATAGGCGGCGCGCTGTTGTGCTTCATACACTTCGCGCATCTGTCTGTCATAATCGGCGCGCTGCTGTTGCTCAAATGCTTCACGCTGCTGTTTTTCATACGCTTCGCGCTGCATTTTTTCATACATTTCGTGCTGACGTTTTTCAAAAGCCTGCTGCATCTGACGATCGTATGCTTCCTGCATTTGACGGTCATATTGTTCTTGCTGCATCCGCGCATATGCCGCACGTTGTTCTGCTTCATACGCTTCGCGCTGTTGCTGTGCATAATATGCCGCCTGCTGTTGGCGTTCATATTCCATGCGCTGATGCGCTTCATAAGCAAGACGTTGCTCATCATACGCATCGTAATTCTGCGTATAAGCGGCGCGTTGTTGTGCATGTATTTTATCCTGTTGCGCCGGATTTTGCGTGTAATTCAAAACGGGTGACGGCTGCGGCATTACAGGCTGTTGCATCCACGGCATTTGCGACATTTCGGGTTGCTGCATCCGTGGCATTTCGGGCTGCGGCATCTGCTGCATTTGCGGCATTTCAGGCTGCTGCATCCGCGGCGCAGAATGTAACGGCTGTGTGGGAGTAACGGGCGGAATCGGCGTCGGGAATTTTTCCATCTGTACACCAAGCATCACAAGGTCTTTCTCCGTATTGCCCAGAGCGGCAGAAATACAACCGGTGGCTTTTTGGAGGTTGCCGGTTGCAGCAAGTATTTTTTCATCTACGGCTGAAAGCTGTGCTTTCAGCACCACAATACTGGCGGCAATATTGTCGGCAGAATCGGTAATCATCTTTTTGGTATCGGTTTTCTGTTGACGCGCCTGTGCGGTGATGATACGCGCTTCGTCTTCAGCTTTTGCCCTAATAATCATTGCCTGTGCTTCGCTTTCGCGGCGCGAGGCATCTGCACGCTGTTTTGCCGCCGCAAGTGTATCTTCCGCTTCTGCACGCACCATCAGTGCTTTTTGCTCCAAAGCGTCTTTATTGTTCTCATAATCCGCCATATTGGCAGTCAATGAATTGACGGTACTGTTCAGCCTTGCGTTGTCGGCTTTGAGGCTGATTGCCTCTTGCTCTTTTGCCGCAAGCTGACTGCGCACCTGTGTCAGCGAATCATTTGCTTTGTCAATCTCTGCGCGCAGAGAATTGATTTGCGCTAACGCGGTTTCGGCGCGTGTATGCTCGCTTGCAAGCTCCGCACACACTTCTTTTGTCTTGCGCAGTAAGGTGTCGTTATCGCGTTCCGCGTTAAAAAGTCGCTCTTTTAATTCAGCGATGGTTTTTTCAAGCGACTGCACTTTTTCCATATTTTCTTCGGTCATACGTTCGATACACGCAAGTACCTCGTCGCGTTTAAACCCAAACATCTCACTGTGAAAGAGATTCTGCTCGGAATCAGGCGCAACGTCACCCAGAAAATTGAGATTATTCTGATTTTCTGGCACAGGCTACCCCTCCTTGCGAATAGGAATACATTCATAAAGTTTATTATAGCACAATATGTTCAAAAAAGGAATGCTTTTTTAAAAAAAGAAACAGAAAGAAACAGGCAAAGCCACTTAAATAGCTTCGCCTGTTCATTCATTTTTTAGTTGTGTCCGCGATTGGAAAGCAAGCCCAGTATATCATCAAAATAGGTATTGTCGTCATCTTGCACTGTCGGCTGCGGAATCGGTTGCGGAACCGGTGCCGGCTGTGCCATTTGTGCCGGCGCAACCTGTGCGGTTTCGCTTGCAAATGTCACATTCACTTTGTCGTATCCTGTAGATGCAGCCATCGCAGGCATTGCACCGTCCATTACATCAAAGCCTGTGGCAACCACAGTGATGTGCATTTCATCTTTAAGGCTTTCGTCAAAGGCGGCGCCCCAGATAATATTGGCATCGGGATGTGCCGAGTTGGTGATTAAAGTGGCTGCCTTTTCAACATCATCAAGTCCGATGTCCGGTGACGAAGTGATATTGATAATCACGCCGCGCGCACCGGCAATACTGGTTTCAAGCAACGGACTTGAAATGGCGGCATTCGCTGCATCCTCCGCCTTGTTGACACCTTTTGCCGCGCCCACGCCCATGTGTGCATAACCGGCATCTTTCATGATGCTGCGCACGTCCGCAAAATCAAGATTGATAAACGCCGCAACATTGATGAGGGAAGAAATACTTTCCACACCTTGACGCAACACATTGTCTGCTGCTTCAAACGCATTTGCAAGCGTAATTTTTTCTTGACTGATGCGTTTCAAGCGATCGTTCGGAATCACAATCAAGGAATCCACACGCTCAAGCAAACCGGAGATACCGATTTCAGCCATATTCATTTTGCGTTTGCCCTCAAAGGCAAATGGTTTTGTTACGATGCCGACCGTTAAGATGCCAAGTTCTTTGGCAACTTCAGCCACAACCGGCGCTGCGCCTGTACCGGTGCCGCCGCCCATGCCCGCAGTAATAAAAGCCATCTGCGAACCTTTGAGCGCAGCAGCGATTTCATCACGGCTTTCTTCAGCGCTGCGTTGTCCGATTTCCGGATCTGCGCCCGCGCCGCGACCTTTTGTTAATTTTGCGCCAAGCTGTACTTTTTGTGTTGCTTGCGACACAAAAAGCGCTTGCTGGTCGGTATTCATACTGATGAATTCCACACCGCGCAATCCACTTTGAATCATGCGGTTGACAGCGTTGCCGCCGCCACCGCCTACGCCAACAACTTTGATGTTGGTTATATTCTGTAATTCTTCGTCGAGGATAAATGCCACGAAAGATTCCCCCTAAAGACAATTTATGCAGTTTGCATTATATATTAGAATAACAGATAATGCGAATAAATTCAAGTCTTTTATCAAATTAGCTGTAAAAGCGTTTCTATTTTAGAGCGTTCCTGCCGTCCAACCCGCTTTTAAACGCCCTTCCGCGTTGCGGCTGCTGACGTCTAAAGTGCCGCGATCGGTTGCTGCGCGGCTTTGTTCACTCGTTCCCGGTACACATAAATATTTTGCCCAATCGATTTTTGCATCCAGTTCGTTGATTGTACCCAATAATACGCGAATGCGATTGTCGTATAAAAAAGACAGTTCCAATGTGTTCGTGATATCAATTTCGCTCACCGGCACAAGCTCCTGTTTGGCAAGTTCCGCCGTCACGGTTTGCAATGCGTGTTGTTTTTCGGCATCCGTCAGTTGCAGCGGCTGTCCCGGCACGGGCGTTTCCGCTTCTGCACCAAGCAACAGAATCGGCCCCGCCACCGGCTCTGCTTCCACGCGCAGCACTTTAAAGGATGCGCTGAGTACCGCCCAGCCGGATGCAGTGTTGAGCAGATAGGTGTCTACCGCTGTCGTTGTGGCGATTTCGATTTTATCGGGCAAATGGCGACTGATGGTAACACTTTCCAAATAAGGCAGTGCGGTTGTCAGCGTGTTTTGCGCCGTTTGTATCGGAAAACTGAACAGGTTGTCCCCTGCTTGATGCGCAAACGCCGTTAAAATTTGCTCCTGTGTATAAGGACTGTCCCCTGTGATTTCAATGGTTTGAATCTTGAACAGCACCGTAAAGGACAGCACAATGCCGATGGCAAGCACCACCGCGACCGCACAGCCTGCAATCAAATTGCGGTTGCGGCGGCGGCGGCGCGCTTCGCCATATGTCAGCGGCTTTTTGACTTGCTTTTTCGGTGCAGCCGTCCGCGGTTTTTGCGGTACACTTTTTGGGGCGGAAACCGCCGTTTTTGCCGCATTTTGCTGTGGACTTCTTTGGGCCGGCTGCGAAGTGCGTCTTTGCGGCGGCGCTT
>JAVWRA010000032.1:0-6204 GCA_036635095.1 Ruthenibacterium sp.
CGAGCATACCAGAGAGCCGATAAACGATGCAAGTCCGTTCATACTGGCGGTAACGGAAAAGTAAAGGCTGCGCGATGCTGACGGTGCGGTGTTTACCTGTAGTTCCAGAAATCCGACCCCCAAACCCGCAAACGGCACTGCACCTAAAATGGATAAAATAGGGAATAAAATCGTGATATTCTCCGGCGTTACCACCATCCAACCGAGCGCCACCGATGCAAGCATCACAAGACAAAGCGCCACCGTGCGTTTCCAACTGATGACAGCAGAAAGTTTTGCCAAAACAGGCGTAAAAAAAGCACGAATCAGATTGCCGACGGTCGCCCAAATCATAATCTGCGTAAAGCTCAAATTCAAAATGCGAATTTGATAAATCGCGGCAAAATTGCCGACAAACATACTCGAAAAGCTCCACAGCATATTGGTGAACAATACGCCGCAAAACGGCTTGTTGCGAAACGGTTCGATGAAACTTTTGCGCAGTGGCAGCGGTGCCGCCGGTGCATTTTCAGGCGCGGGCAGTTTGAACAATGTCACAATGCTTGCGCCAAAAAGAACGGTGATGACGCAGGCAATGGTGAAAAAGCCTGTTTTGTAAGTCTGTGTAAGATTTGCATGGTTAATCAGCATACTTGCCGTACAAAACACGGCGGTGTGAGCCAACATGAAAAACATTTCGCGAATGGCATAATAGTTGCGTTTGACGCGCCCCTCCACCGTGCCGACAAGCCAGTCCGTTTGCGAGGGACTGGCAAACTGATAAATCGCGATGCCGCAAAAATAAGTGAAAATCATAACCGGCGCGCCGATTGTTTTGGGCAGCAATACCGAGAAAAAAACAAGCGGTAAAAACAGGCGCCAAAGCAGATTGATGACCCGCAGAAATAAAAACCGCGCGCGTGTGCGCGTATACAGATAGCCGCCCAAAAGCTGCAACACCAAAAGGGTAGAGGTCAGCCCCGTAAGCACGTTTGAAAGTGCAAGCGGCAAGTCATAATAACTGGTTAAACTGGCAATTACCGTGCCGGAACATACCCAGTATGCCGACATACAAAAGCAACAGTCCCAAATGAAATTACGTGCGTTTTTCTGCATGATATCCCGCCTTGCAGCCTAGACAGTCGCTGATTGCGTCAGCGACCGCACAGCATTATAATATGCGATGGCTTTGATTATACGACATCATTTTAAAATAGCAATGCTTTTTTTACGTTTTGTCAAATTTTTTAAACCGGCAAATCGCGGCGCATAAAAAGAAGCTGTCCGCACAGCATAAGCAGCAGTCCGCCGCCGAGCAAAATGCCGCAATGCAGGAACGCTGCCGCTTCATTTGCAAGAATGGCGTCGGTGTTAAACAGCGTGAGCGGTGTTGCATATTTGAGCAGTTCAAATTTGTCGCCCACCTGTGAAAGCATCTGCAAAAGCACAAACGCAATGCAGATGCCCGCGCCGATGCCGATGGCGGTTTTGCTGTCGTTGCAGACGCACGACGGTAAAAAGCATACGCCTGCGAGAAAAACAGCAAGACAGTAACAGCCGATATTCAGCAAAATAAATGATTTTACGTCCATTTCACCGGGGAAAAGCATGGCGCTGACGCCAAGACAAAGCGCGGTGACATAGAGAAACAAAATGGCAAGTTCACCGCAAAGCACAAAAATTTGTGTGGCAATCAGCTTGCGGCGTGTGCAGGGCGTCGCCAATAAATATGCCATGCTGCCGCGGTCAACATACCGTGCCACAAGGCGGTTTGACAAAATAACCGTGAACACCAGCGGAAGCACCACCAGTAAAAATCCGTATAAGTAATTGGCACAAAAAGCGACGAGTGTTGTGCCGACATCGAGCATGCCGAACGCCGCAAAAAGCTGTGGCATACTCTGCGCCATCTGCGCGAGACTGTCGCCCAAATCGGGGTCGAACATGGCGATAATCATAGAGCCGTACAGCGTCAAAACGCCCATAAAAATCAGCAAAAGCTTGTAGCTTGCGCCTGCTTCGCGCCGCAGTAAAGGCAGAGAAATCATCGCGCGTCCTCCTCATAAAAGTGCATAAACAGTTCTTCAAGGCTTTGCGTGTGCGTGGTTAAATCGAGAATCCGATAAGGTGCAAGCGCCTTTAAAAATGCGTTGATATCGCTGACGGGAACAATCACAGATTCGTTTTGCAAAACGGAATCATTCATGTTTGCGGCGAAAGCGGAGGCGTTTGCAACAGACGCAAACCGCACGGTGATGCGTTTTTGCCGCTTTGCCTGCAACGCCGCCATGCTTTTTACGGTCACAATGCGTCCGCCGCGAATGATGGCGGTGCGGTCACAGGTTTTTTCAACCTCCTCAAAAAGATGGGAGGACATCAAAATGGTTTTGCCACGGCTTTTTTCATGCAAAATCAGCTCGATGAATTTATTCTGCATCAACGGGTCAAGTCCGCTTGTCGGCTCATCGAGAATTAAAATATCGGTGTCCTGCATAAAAGCGCACACGATGCCGATTTTTTGCTTCATGCCTTTCGACATTTTTTTGATTTTTCCACCGGCGTCCAGTTCGAAAAACGCCTGCAATTTTTCCGCGCGCGATAAATCATGCAGTCCTTTCATCGCGGCAATCAGGCGAATAAATCGGGTGCCGGTCATGTCGTCCATAAAGGCAATTTCGCCCGGCAGATAGCCGAGATTTTGCTGAATCATGCGCACGTTTGAAAAGCAGTCAAGTTTGCCGATGGATACACTGCCGCTGTCCGGCTTGATGAACCCCATCAACTGCCGAATCGTGGTGGTTTTTCCGGCACCGTTCGGACCTAAAAAGCCCATAACTTCGCCTTTTTCAACGCTGAAACTGACGTCAAACACGCCTTTTCCATTGCCGTAATCTTTGGTGATATGTTCAATTTCAATCACATTCATGAAGGTTTCTCCTGCGTTTTTTCGTGAACCGTGAGCTGCGGATAGGGAATGTCGATGTTGTTTGCGTCAAAAAGAAGTTTCATGGCGCGGTTTAAGTAACGCTGTGCCACAAAAATATCAGCCTCCTGCACACTGCCCATCACGCGCAGAACCACGGCGGAGGGCGCAAGCTCCTCTACACCGAGGTAGACAATCGGCTGCGGAAACAATCCGTCAGACGCCCGCGTGATGGCAGGCAGAGCGGCGGTAATCACATCCTCCACACGCAGTAAATCCGCGTCGTAGCTGATGCCGATATCACAAAGCACCACCGATAAATTATGGCTCAAATTTTGCATATTGCGCACATCGGAGTTATTCACGATTTTTACATTGCCGCCCGCGTCCAAAAGGCGCGTGGTGCGAATGCCGATTTCTTTCACCGTGCCGCGAAAGCCGTCCAATATAATGATGTCGCCGATATTATACTGTCCCTCGAAAATGATGAAAATACCGGTGATGATGTCGCCGATTAAACTCTGTGCGCCAAAACCGACCACAAGACCGAGCAAGCCGAGACTTGCAAAAATACCCGTGACGTTGACGCCCAAAAGCGATAAGCACCAGATGATGCCGATGATGGCGGTGGCGTAGTTGACGCCGCTGAACAGCAAGCCGCCGAGTGTGCGGCTGCGCCCGCTTTTGAGGACGATTTTGCCGAACACAAAGCGAAAAATGCGGTTGAGCGCCATGATGAAAGCAATCACCGCCAACAGCGAAAGCAAAGTCGGCAGGCTGATGAGCTTGATTTCGCCCGAGCGACCGAATGCTTTTTGCATGGCAAGATGCACGGCAAGCCGCGTTTCTTCGCTGAGAAAAAACAGCAGGGACGGATTGAACAATAAAACGACAAAAGCAATCAGAACGGCGGCGACAATCAGTGTTTTGCCGGTAATCTTTTTCATGACGGTCTCCTTTTGATGATGAATACGGGGCAATGCGTCCGCAAGAGGATTCTACTGGTATCATAGAAGAAAATCACGCAAAAAGCAATCGTTTTTTTGTTTTATTTTAGATTCAGTAAGGTAAGTCGCACAGCGGACAAAGCTGGACGTAAAGCGGACTGTATCGGTCGGTTATCATTTGCGGCACCTGCATGTTTTCGGTGCAGGGTGTGCAAAGCGGCAGCGAAAAGGCAAGACTGCTGCCTTTGCCGACGGTGCTTTGTGCCAAAAGCCGCCCGCCGTATGCCGCCGCATATTGCTGCACAATGGCAAGACCGAGTCCGAGACCGGGTGCCGGTGCGCCGTCGCCATAGGGGTCGGCAGAAATGCCCGGCGCAAACATGGACGAAAGCGCATCCGGCAAAATACCTTTGCCGTTGTCTCGCAGCGTAAAAACCGCGTGTTCGCCTTGCTTTTCAAGCTCCAGTATGGCACAGGGCGCTTCGCCCGCATAGAGCAGACTGTTGAGCAGCACATTGCCCAGTGCAATGCAAAACAGGCGGATATCACCTGCCGCCCAAAGCGGCGCTTTGCAAAAGCGACACTGAATTTCATAGCGCGGACACAGTGCCGCCGCGCCCTGCATAAACGCATATGCCACGGCAGAAGCACAAAAAGACCGCGCCACAGGCGCTTTGACACACAGCTCCGTGTAGGCGGCAATATTGTGTGCCGTGCGCAAATTGCGGTATGCCGCGCGCACCACACCGTCCACACAGCCGGTGTCGGCGCTGCCGCTTTCCGCACAGCGCCGCACGGCGGGCAAAAGCGCGAGCAAATCCGCAAGGTCGTTTTGCAACTGTGACGCAACCGCCATTCCGCTGATTCCTGCAATCATTTGTTTCCTCCTTTTGATGGGTTTCCTGCTTATTGTATGAAAAACAGACCGCTTCATGCACGATATTTGCACAAATGTATGAGAAATATGGACTTTGCGTTAATTTTTTGACAAGGTCTTGCAGTCTTGCGCGTTTTGGGGTAAAATAGAACAAGACCTATCAGGCAAACACGTTTGTCCAATTATAAGGAGGATTTTTTATTATGGCAGTAAAAGTTGCAATCAATGGCTTCGGCCGCATCGGTCGTCTGGCGTTTCGTCAGATGTTTGGCGCAGAGGGTTATGAAATCGTCGCAATCAACGATTTGACAAGCCCGACCATGCTCGCGCATTTGCTCAAATATGACACTGCACAAGGCCGCTATGACGGACACACCGTTACCTCGGATGACAAATCCATCACGGTAGACGGCAAAAACATTGAAATTTTGGCACAAAAAGACCCGAAAGACCTGCCCTGGAAAGAGCTTGGCGTTGACGTTGTACTCGAATGCACCGGCTTTTTCGCCGCCAAAGACAAATCGCAGGCACATATTGATGCAGGCGCGCGCAAAGTGGTTATTTCTGCTCCGGCAGGCACCGATTTGCCCACCATCGTTTACGGCGTAAACGAAGATGTTTTGAAAGCTTCCGACACCATCATCTCGGCGGCTTCCTGCACCACCAACTGCCTTGCACCGATGGCAAAAGCACTCAACGATTATGCTCCCATCGTCAGCGGCATCATGACCACTGTTCACGCCTATACCGGCGACCAGATGATTCTTGACGGCCCGCATCGCAAAGGCGATTTGCGCCGCGCCCGTGCCGGCGCCGCCAACATCGTGCCGAACAGCACCGGTGCTGCAAAAGCAATCGGTCTTGTCATTCCCTCGCTCAACGGCAAGCTCATCGGCTCTGCACAGCGTGTGCCGGTTCCCACAGGTTCCACCACATTGCTCGTTGCCGTTGTCAAAGGCAAAGACATCACCAAAGACAGCATCAACGCCGTCATGAAAGCCGCTGCTTCTGAGAGCTTTGGCTACAATGTAGACGAAATCGTATCGTCTGACGTTATCGGCATTCGCTATGGCAGCCTGTTCGATTCCACCCAAACCATGGTTGCAAAAATTGATGACGACACCTATCAGGTGCAGGTTGTTTCATGGTATGACAACGAAAACAGCTACACCAGCCAGATGGTTCGCACCATTAAATATTTCTCTGAACTTGCCTAATTTTCACTGAAATCTGCGCCCCGCTCAACAATAAGAGCGGGGCGTTTTGTGTTCATTGACAGAAAAAGTGAGATGCGATATACTGTATGGGATTCAAAATTATCCACAAAAACCAGAAGGGGAACGCCGACATGCACTGCAAAAAATATTTATTTTTTATGCTGTTTTTTTTGATTCTGCTCTTTCCGCTGTATGGCGGTGTGCTGGATTATTTTTGCCCGCCGCTCAAAGGCGTAATTGTGCAGGAGCAAGCGCCGCAAT
>JAVWRA010000032.1:6214-17040 GCA_036635095.1 Ruthenibacterium sp.
GGACGGCAGCTATCAAACAGATGCCGGAACGTTTTTTGAGCAATCTATGCCCGGCAAAAACGCTCTGCTGCGTCTGCGCGGGGAGACGATTTATTCGCTGCTGCGCACATCGCCCAACAATTATGTATTGCGCGGAAAAGACGACTATTTATTTGAAATAGAGTATTTGCAGGATTATTTTCAGATGACGCCGCCCGTCAGCCGTGAAAAAACCGATGCGCTGAGCGTACAGCTCCAAAATTTGCAAAAAAAGCTGACACAGGCAGGCAAGGAGCTTTACATCTATATCACGCCGTCAAAAACGCGTTTTTTTTCGGACAAAGCACCGCGCACTTCTGTGCTTGCAGGCAAAAAAACGCGCGATACCGATAGTTATGAAAATCTTTTGGCATCTTTAAAAAACACTGATTTACAGGTTTTTGACGGGATTTCCTATTTACAGCAAAACGAAGGCACGATGCAAAGTCCGCTTTTTTATGCAAGCGGCATTCATTGGAGCCGTGTTTGGGCCGCCAAAGCAACCGCCGCGTTTAATGATTACATGCGCCAAACCAGCGGATATGATTTGGCACAGGTGACGGTGGGTGAAGTGCCGACGGAAAAACCGACCGCGCAGGACGCCGACCTTTATGATATGTGCAATTTGATAAGCGCGCCGAAAGAACAATATTATGACCCGACGCTTTCCTTTACGCCGGGGTCAGAGCAGCCAAAAGTGTTGATACAAGGCGGAAGTTTTTCGTTCGGCTTGTGGAATACTTTGGGCTATACAGGTGAATTTGCCAAAACGGATTATCTTGAAAACACGCTGCATCAATCCTATACGGCGGAAACGCAGGAATTTACAAACCAAACCATCACCTCATTTGACGACATGAAATTGGAGCAGTATGTGGAGGATGCCGACATCGTGATTCTGGAAGTGAACGAGATGCGCATTGACGAAATGAGCTTCGGTCTGCTTGATTACCTCGAACAAAACTGGTCACCGTCCTGAGCAAGTGCGTCATGCACGGCTGATAAGGCAATAAGGAGCGATATTATGGTATTTTCTTCCGCAGTTTTTGTGTTTGCGTTTTTACCGTTCACACTGATTTTATATTATCTCTGCGCAAAATTCGGCAAAGGGCAAGCAAAAAACATTGCGCTCTATGCGTGTTCGCTGCTGTTTTATGCGTGGGGCGGCGTGCAGTATTTTGTGTTGTTGCTGATTTTGACGGCGTGTAACCTTGTGTTCGGCCGCGTGATTGATGCGGCGGACAAACACCGCAAAGCGGCACTGGGTGCAGGTGTTTTGTTCGATGTCGGCGTGTTGATTTATTTCAAATATTCCGGCTTTTTCACAGACATTCTGCTCGGGTGCGTCCACGCGCTCGGCTTTGCGCAGTTCACGCTTGACGTGCCGAAAATTCCGCTTCCCATCGGCATTTCTTTTTTCAGCTTTCAAATTTTATCCTATCTGGTTGACGTCTATCGCAAAACGGTTCCCGCGCAGAAAAGCTACTTGAAACTCGGACTGTACATCATGATGTTCCCGCAGCTCATCGCAGGGCCGATTGTGCGCTACAGCACCGTCGCAGAGGAAATTGACCGTCGTGTGACAACACCCGCCATGCTGACGGACGGTGTTACGCGGTTTATCATCGGCTTTTGCAAAAAAGTGTTGCTTGCAAACAGCATGGGCATGATGGCGGATGCCGTGTTCGGCATCAAAGGTGATGCGCCGGCACTGTATGCGTGGCTGGGACTTGTGTGCTACGCGTTGCAAATTTTTTATGATTTTTCGGCGTATTCCGATATGGCAATCGGTCTCGGACTGATTTTCGGCTTTCATTTCAACGAAAACTTTCTTGCGCCGTACCGCTCGATGAGCATTCGCGAATTTTGGCGGCGCTGGCATGTGTCGCTGTCGTCGTGGTTTCGCGATTACGTGTACATTCCGCTGGGCGGCAGCCGTAAAGGGGAGTGGAACACCTACCGCAACTTATTACTGGTGTTTTTCCTCACGGGTCTCTGGCATGGCGCAAGCGTCAATTTTGTGCTGTGGGGGTTGTTTCACGGTCTGTTTATCATTCTGGAACGCGCGGGACTCGGCAAGCTGCTTGATCGCATTCCAAAATGTGTCCGCCGCATCTATACCTTGTTGGTGGTTGGCATCGGTTGGGTGCTTTTTCGTGCAGACACGCTGCCGCTTGCGGTGCAATATCTCAAAAATATGTGCAGCGTACATGCAAATCTGCTTCGCAACATCGATATTTTGCGGCTGATAACACCGGAGTTTGTCTTTTTCCTCATCATTGCATTGCTCGGCTGTACGCCGTTTTTGGCGCGCGGAATGCAAAAACTTTCGCGCAAAACGCCGTATGTTTATCAACTGTGTTTACTGGCGGTGTTTTTATTTGCGGCGGCATATATGATGGGTGCCGGCTTCAATCCGTTTATTTATTTTCGCTTTTAAAACGTATATTTTCATACAAGAACGCTGTTTTGTGTAAATTGCGATAAAAATACCGAAAATGTGGTAGTTTGCGCGGCTTGAAAAACAGACGAAAAAGGGGTATAATAAATCAATATGGCGCAGTGTTGCCAATGGGGGATTTTGTGCAGGCGATGAAAGACGGTGAGATGATGGCAGACAGGCGCAGGCTTTCCGCACAGGAGATGCGCGCGCGGCAGGCAAAGCGCCTGCGCAAGCAGCGCATTCGCTTTTTTGCGCTTTCTGCCGTTGTGCTTCTTTTGCTTGCGGGCGTGATTACCGCCGTGATTGAACTGCCCGGCAAGCTTGCCGCAAGCAGCCTTTCGGCAGCCGAATCCGCCGCGTCCGGCGAAACTGCTCCGCCGACATCGGGTGACGTCGCCGCGCCGGAAACAGTCGGCACGTTCGGCCCTGTCATGCCCGAAACGCTCACCTATCAAAAACCGAGTGTGTCGCTCTTGTCGCTGCCTGAAAACGGGCGTGTGGATATGGCGTATTTTTCAGATGCGCTGTTTATCGGAGATTCGCTCACGCAAGGGTTTCAGGTGTATGCAAGCGGCATTCAAAACGCAAAATATGCCGCCTATTTGGGCGTGGGACCAAAGCAGCTCATGAGCGGAACGGTCACCAACTTGAACGGCGATGTTGTCGCCGCCATTGACGAAATTTTGGCAGCGGCACCGAAAAAAGTGTATCTGCTGCTCGGCACAAATGCCCTGTCAAGCCTTGAGGATGACGCGCTGATTAAATATTACAGCGATTTTATGGACTTTTTGATGCCGCAGCTTCCGGCAGACACCGTGTACTATGTGCAGGCGATTCCGCCCGTGACGGCGGAAAAATCGGCTGACCCGCAATATGCCAACACGCGCATTGCAGCGCTCAATGAAAATTTGGCACAGCTTGCGTACAATCACAATATGCACTTTTTAAACCTTTACGCGGCGCTTGCAGACGGCGAAAACAATCTGCGCGGCGAGCTTGTGGCGGGCAGTGATGGTGTGCATCTCAACGCCGCCGGCTATGAAACGTGGAAAGAATTTCTCGTGACGCATACCGCATACAGCAAAACAAGCCCCTACATCGCGGGGTCACCTTATATGACCGCATAAGTGCATTGTCAAGACAGATACGGAGTTGAAAATAGTGTCAAGTTACAAAGAATTTCAATCAGAAACCAAACGCAAACGCGGCATGAAAATTGTCGTGTGTTTGTGTTTGGTGACGCTGATTATTGCACTGCTGACAGGGATTGCCTATGTAGCGTCGCGGATGTTGCTCGGCAAATCGCTGCTTGACGCGAAAGATATTTTGCCGCTGACGCAGCCCGTCAGCAGTTCTGTCGCGTCCGGCGCGCCGCTGCCCAGTGAAGAAGCCGCCGCCAAAGATGTGCGCCTGTGGAACACCATGATGCCGCTTGACCGCACCATCAATTTCGAGATGATGAGCGTGGATTCCCGCATGTTGTCGCTGCCGCAAAACGGGCGCGTATCGCGCGATTATTTTAAAACGGCGCTGTTTATCGGCGATTCCATCACGCAGGGTATGGATTTGTATGACGATGCACTTCCGGACGGTGCCACGCAGGTTTGTGCGTATCTCGGAATCGGACCGAAGCAAATTCTTGAAAACAGTGTCGGCAAACGGCGCGATAAAACCGAGGTTGCCATGTGGGATGATATCTGTGCCAAAACGCCGCAGAATATTTATATTTTGCTCGGCACCAACGCGCTTGTCAGCCAAACGGATGAATCCATTTTGAAATTTTACGGCGATTTGCTGGATAAACTGCGCACACAGTTTCCGAAAATTCCCATTTATGTGCAGGCGATTACGCCCGTGACGGCAGATACCGCCGCGAAACGCCCCAATATGGCGAACGACCGCATTCGCCTTTTGAACAACGCGCTGTGTCAGATTGCGCTGTCAAAAGGAATGTATTATGTGAATATTCAAGAGGCAATCGCAAATGACGCCGGTGATTTGCCCGACGAAATTGCCGGCACGGACGGTTACCATTTGCAGCCGGAGGGATACCGTTTGTGGATTGATTACCTCTCCACACACACGGCGTACAGTCCGTATAATGTTCCGTTTTTAACAGAACCCTATAACAGTTGATACAAAACACCGTCCGCGATTGACAATTCGCGGACGGTGTTTTTTTGCGGACGGCAGATTATTTTTTGTCAGGCGGCAATGCCTTGGAAAGACGCTGCTGCTTCCAGAGCTGGTTTGCGTACACCGATGCGCCCGCACACAAAAGTCCCTGTGTGATGGCGGCAAAAGCAATGCTGAAGATGGATTGATAATTCGTAATCGGCACCGTGGACAAGGTGTAAAACAGTGCCATCAAGATGCCGAATCCGCCGAGTGTAAGCGGAATTTTTTCATCGTGAAACCATGCACTGCGCTTGAGCCAAATGCCGAGCATATAAAGCAGGGGAATGGTGACGAGCAGTTCGGGCTGAATATATTGCTGTAATTCTTCCATGTAAATTCTCCCTCCTAGATGGTACCCAAAACGGTACCCGGATAATAATGCGCCAAAATTTCCGCATATGTTTTGCCCTCGGCAGCCATGGCATTTGCGCCGTATTGGCTGAGTCCGACACCGTGACCGTACCCGTGTGTCGTCACGGTAAACTGCTTTTCAGCATCGGTATACACGGCGGTAAAGGCGGCACTGCGCAAACCGAGCGCTTTGCGAAAATTTGTGCCGGCAACGGCGGTGTCATTGATGGTGATTTTCTGCACATAGCCGGCGGCGTCCGTGTCAACGGCGGTAATCCATGCGGCGGGGTCACCCGTCGGCGTAAGTCCGTCACAGCTCATCACAATCGATTCATACAGCTCCTGCGCCGTAAACGTCTGCACGGTTTCATAGTCCGGACATTTGACGTCCGCCACAGACGGCACACTCACGAGATACGGCGTTTCTCTGCCCCAAACGGCGGCGGCACTTTCCGTAACGCCGTTGCTGATGGCGTGATAACACGCAAGTGCCGGTGCGTTTTCATACAGCAGAACCTCGCCCAAAACTTCGCCCACCACTTTGTCAAGTTTGGCATAATTAGCGGCATAATCGTTACCCCACATGCGCCGCATTACATCGTTTGTGACAAAGCCGAGCCGCTGCGCCGGACTTGCCTTAAAAAAGGCGCCTTTCAGCGATGCGTCCGAGCCGTCACACGCCGCCTTAACTGCCAGTGCATAGCTGTGTGCCGCAATCGCCTGCGCTTTCAGCGCTTCGTCCGCATACGTCAGCGGCATTTCCGCCGCCACCGCACCCAGCACAAAATTGCGCATCGGCACGGTGAGAACCATGTCGGTTGCTTCGTCTAAAATCAGCAGAGGTTCTTCGGTGATTGCCACAGAAGGCGCTTGCGGCGGTGTGCTGCTTGCGGCGGGCGGTGCGGAAAATGCCGTCGGCGCAGAGCGTGACGCCGCCGGTGCTTCATCGTTTGTCTGCGGTAGTGTTTCGCGGGCAAACAGCAAGCCGACAAACGGTAAAAAATAAGTCAAAAGGGCAAAGAGCAGCAAAGGGACGATTGCTTTTTTCATTTTTTGTTCCTCCATGGTTAAAACCAAAGTGATTTTACAGACTGCCTTGTTTTTTATCTGCCGATTCTGTATAATAAGTTTCAATGGTATAAAGTGCTGTTTTAATTAGAAAACACACAAAAGGGGAATACCAATTAAACGAAAAGGGGAATGGTATATGGCACAGGATACAGAATTGGGGCAAACGGGTTCTATTGCATCTTTATGCGAGGAGTATCTTAAAAATAACTTCATAGACCCTGAAATCTCCGGCAAGCTTGGCGTAAAACGCGGTCTGCGCAATCCGGATGGCACCGGCGTGTTGGCAGGACTGACAAATGTGTGCGACGTTGTGGGTTATGACATGGTAGACGGTGTGCGCGTGCCGTGTGACGGCAAACTGATTTATCGCGGCATCGACGTCAAAGAAATTGTCGAGGCGGCATATGCGGAAAATCGTTTTGTGTTTGAAGAAGTGATTTGGCTGCTGCTGTTTGGCAGCTTGCCGAGCAAACAGCAACTTGCGGGATTTTGCAAAATTCTTGACAGCTATCGTGAGTTGCCGAAAGATTTTGTGGAGGACATGATTTTGAAAGCGCCGTCACCGAATATCATGAACAAGATGTCGCGCGCGGTGCTTGCGCTGTATTCGTATGACCAAAATCCGGAGGATTTGTCGCTTGCAAACGTGCTGCGTCAAAGCATCGGTTTGATTGCCGGTTTGCCGACCATTATGGTGAGCGCATATCAAATTAAGCGCCGCGTATACGACCGCCAAAGCATGTACTGGCATCTGCCGATTGCCGGACAAAGCACGGCGGAACATATCTTATCAACCTATCGTGCCGACCAAAAATTCACGCCCGAGGAAGCAAAGCTGCTGGATATCTGCCTTGTTTTGCATGCAGACCACGGCGGCGGCAACAACTCCACATTCTCGTGCCGTGTGCTTTCGTCCACGGGTACAGATACCTATGCCGCCATCGGTGCCGCCATCGGCAGCTTAAAAGGCCCGAAACACGGCGGTGCAAACCTCAAGGTGATGGAGATGCTCGACCATATGAAAGCGGACATTCAAAATCATCAAGATGACGACGAAATATACGCATATTTGTGCAAAATTCTGCGCAAAGAAGCGGGCGATAAAAGCGGCTTGATTTACGGTATGGGTCATGCCGTGTACACGCAAAGCGACCCGCGCGCCATCATTTTGCGCGGTGCGGCGGAAAATTTGGCGATTGAAAAAGGGTTTGCAGACGATTTCCGTTTGCTTTGTGCGGTGCAAAAACTCGGCCCTGTGGCAATGAAAGAGGTCAAAGGCAGCAAAGATGTGTGTGCCAACGTCGATTTATTTTCCGGCCTTGTGTATCAAATGCTCGGCATCAGCCCCGATTTATTTACGCCGCTGTTTGCCATCAGCCGTATACCGGGTTGGTGTGCGCATCGTGTGGAAGAAGTTGAATTTGCCAACCGCATCATGCGTCCGGCTTACAAATATCTCGGCAAACCGCAAAATTACAAACCGCTTGGAGATAGAGCATGAAAAAATCAATCTGCGCCGTGCTGCTGTCATGCAGCGTGTTTGTCGGCATATTGCGCCTGCTTGACTGCATTTTTTTCACTGAGCCGGCAACCGGTTTTGTAACGCTCGGCTCGCCGTGGCTGCGCTACGGATTGCTGTTGCTGTTGGCGGGCATGATTGCACTTGCACCCGCCCGCAAGCAGCAGGCACAGCCGCTTGCCGTCACACTGCCGTTGTCACCGCTGTATGCGGTGCTTGCCGTTTGGGCGGTGCTTGCCGGCGGCGTGATGCTTGGCGCCGCAGCGCGTAAATTGATTGCGCCGACCGCAAGCCTTGACATCGCGTTCAGAGGCACGGGAATGCAGCTTCTCATGTTTGTGCTGCGTATGGGTGTCGGCTTGTCGCTGCTTGCATTCGGTGTGTGGTGCTTCTTGCTGTTCAAACGCAAAACGCCGCTCACGCCCGAAAAATCCATCACGCGCACAGCAGGTTTTGCCGGCAGTATTTTTCTGTATCTGCTCACCTTGCTGCGCTATGCGGAAAATCCCGCCAGTGTCCATCGCATTTTACACATTCTGCCGATTTTTGCGGCGCTGAGTGCGCTGATGTTTGTCGTGAAGCTGCTCGGACTTCTCTGCTTGCCGTGTGATACACAGCGCGCGCGCACAACTGCCGGCAGCGGTGTTTTTGCGTTTCTGCTTTGCACCTGCATCGGTTTGCCGCAAATTTTGTGGCAGTGGACAACAGGCACTTTTGTTTTGACGGATTTTCTGTTGACGGTGTTGCTTGCGGGCATCGGTATTGCGGGCGCTAGCGTTGCGTGGCGACTTTCCACATTGCCGGAAATACAATAAAAAAACACGATGCACAGGCTTTTCCGTGCATCGTGTTTTCGTTTTTACAATATTACAAGGTGTCGGCGGCTGCTTGTTCCGCCGCCGCTTTTTCCAAAGCGTCTTTTCGCCGTTTCAAAATCCGCGCATAATCCGCCTTGACTTTTTTACACATTTTCTCGTCCGGCCGCTCCAATACACGCGCAAAACTCCAGTGCAGTCCGTCGAATTGAATCGATTTTTCACGCACAAGCCATGCGCCGTCCTGTGCGCAATTTTGCAGGGCATAGCGGCTGTTTTTGCCGCGCGGCAGCCAGAGATTTCCCTCGTCTGCCAGCAGCGCCGCGCCGCATACAGGGCAGCAGGGCGGAGGAATCTGTGTGGCATCGTCCCAGGCGCTGCGCCTGTAAAAAGGTCCAAACGCGGTAAAGTTATAATAGGTATTGTCGGGATTAACACACATCGTAGCGCGCATTTGTTCGCTTTCGTCGGCATATTGCGCAAGTCCGCCTGCAAGGTCAAGCACGCCGCAGATGTCCGCCGTATACAGCGCATCGGCAAGTGCATTGTGATAATCGCGGTTCATCGGCAAACCGAGACGCGTAATCACGGCTTCCAAATTCAATTTGTCGTTTTCGCCCAGTGGAAATTGCTTGCAAAAAACAGGCTGCAAATTATAAAAATCAGCCGGCCAAGCTTCGTCCAGACCGTTGATGAATAAATTTTGCTTCAGCACGGGAATATCGTCCATGCTCCATTCCAGCAGCACAGCGTCTTTTCCGCACCATTCCACAAATTGCGCAAGTCCATCCCGCACAGGCACACCGGTGTTGAGCTGATGCTGTGTGATACCGGTCACTTTTGCCACAAACGGCGACAGCAACCTGAAAATACGCGGACGCAGATTCAAAGAAAAAGTGTCGTGTACCGTTCCGTCCATATCCAGTTTTACGGCGCCGATTTGCACAATTTCGCCGCGCAGAGATTGTTCGCCGCCGTGAAAGTCAAACAAATATTCCGCATTGTATCGGTTCATTTCAAGATCAAAAGCAATTAAATTCATGCGTTTACGCGTCTCCCGTTATTTTTATTCCTTACTATTGTAACAGATAACGAACATAAGTGGAAGTTTTTTCGTTTCTGTGCTAAAATAAAGATGAGAAAATGAGATGCGGGGGAAAAGACCATGGAAGAAGAAAAACAGGTACACAAACGGCGCGTTCGTTATCAAGGGACACATCCCAAACATTATCAGGAAAAATATAAGGAACTGCAACCTGAAAAATATGCGCAGGATATCGAAAAAGTCATTGAGCGCGGCAGCACGCCTGCCGGAATGCACCTGTCTATCTGCGTTGCCGAAATTCTCGATTTTCTGCAAATTAAGCCGGGACAAACCGGACTGGACGCAACACTCGGCTATGGCGGACATACAGTCAAAATGCTTGAAAAAATGGACGGAAAAGGGCATTTGTATGCCTTAGACGTGGATTCCATTGAGATTGAAAAAACAGGAGAGCGCCTGCGGAAGCTTGGGTTTGGCGCAGAGATTTTAACGATAGTACCGCTTAATTTTGCCGATGTCGATACCGTGGCACAAAAAGCGGGTCAGTTTGATTTTGTGCTTGCGGATTTGGGCGTTTCGTCCATGCAGATTGACAATCCCGACAGAGGTTTTTCGTATAAAAGCGAGGGACCGCTTGATTTGCGCCTGAACCCCGCAAAAGGCGAATCGGCGGCGCAGCGGCTTGCGGAGATGTCGCAGGAAGAAATTCACGGAATGCTGACGGAAAATGCCGATGAACCGTATGCCGCCGAGATTGCAAAAGCAATCACAAAAACATTTGCCGCCGGCGCACAAATCGACACGACAACACAGTTGCGGCAAGTGATTGCGCGCGCGCTTGCCTTTTTGCCGACAGCAGAACAAAAAGATGCCGTTAAAAAATCGTGTCAGCGTACGTTTCAGGCGCTGCGCATCGATGTAAACAGCGAATTTGAAGTGCTGTATGCCTTTTTGGAAAAACTGCCGCAAGTGCTGTCAAAAGGCGGCAGAGTTGCCATTTTGTCGTTTCATTCCGGTGAGGACAGGCTCGTGAAAAAGTCGTTCAAAAGCCTGTTCAAAGAGGGTGAGTACAGCGAAATTTCAGACGGTGTCATTCGTCCGTCGGCAGAAGAATGTTATCGAAACAGCCGCGCCCACTCGGCAAAACTGCGCTGGGCAATCAAAGCGTGAGAGAAAAACGAAAAAAAGGCAACCGTCAACAAGTAATGCAAGTTTTAGGTAAATAGTACAAAGATTATGCACTTTTGTGCAAATCTGATAAAAATTTTGTAAATTCTATTTGTGATGTACTATGAAGTAGCTTTCTAGGATAGTTGTTTATCCAATCTTGCACAATCTGCACTTGATTTTTTGTCACCTTGTTTATGTCTGTACCTTTAGGGATAA
>JAVWRA010000033.1:0-16987 GCA_036635095.1 Ruthenibacterium sp.
CGCCTGCGGCGTAAAGCCTGTTCCCGCGTCCTCCACCACAATCAAAAGCGTCGGCGCTTGCCAAAAGCAGCGCATCTGCACAGTTTTTTCGCGTGGTGTATGCTCTGCGGCATTTTCAACCAAATTTGCCGCCGCACGTTCTATCTCCTGTATTTCAAGCGTCAAATGCGGCAATTTTTGTGCCGTCATCACAAATAACACGCCATGCACCGCACAAATTTCACGCGCACCTGCTTCGATTTTTTGCAAAAAAGCCGCGCCGTCTATCTCTGTGCGCATAAACTGATTTTCCGCCTTTGCCAGCGCCAATTGACGCAATGTGCCGACATAGTCTTGCGCCGATGCCGCGCCGCGTAAAATCGCTTCCACACTTTGCTGCTGTGCGGCTGTCAAATTTTGCGCACTCTCCGCCAAAAGCTGTGCGTTGCCGTCAATGACGGTCAGCGGCGTTTTTAAATCATGCGCCAAGGCGGCAGTTTGCGCGTCGCGGCTCTGCTCCATACTCCACTGTGCGCGCAGGGACGTTTGCAGCGCCGTTTTCAATCCCTGCATCGATGACAGCACCGCATTGTATTCCTTCACGCCCGACGGCGTAAAATCCCGTTCCAAGTCGCCGCGCGCAAGCTGCTCTGCGGCGGCATTCAACGGCACAAGACTGCGCTTTAAAAGATGCACTTCATACAGTGTTATGCCGGCGAGAATCGCAAGCAAAACAAGCGGCACACATAGGACAAGAAGCACCTGAAAATCCGGCAAATATGCGTTTACTGTTGGATTTGTGTACTGCATTGTGAAGCGATACTGCAAAATGCAGCGCTGTGTGCCGAGCGGCGCCATACAATGAAAATAGCCGCCGGTATTACTGCCCGTTGCGGCATATTTTTGCGCGGCGGCAAGTGCTTTCGCATCTTTTTTCTCTGTGAGCGAGGTTGCCGACATGGCGCCATCTGCATTGCACACAAAATAGTCGCACACCGGCGGCACAAGTGACGCGTCAAACACGCCATGCTGCGCAATTTTTTCTTTTGCGTCGGTTGCGGCACGTTCTGCCGCACCGGCAGGCAGCACGGCGCCGCTTTGTATCGCCAGTCCGATTGCAAGCCATGCCGCGCCCAAAACGAGGATACACGCCACGGCACAAAGTGCGATATAACGCAGTAACAAAGCAATCAGACTGACGCTTTTTCGTTGTTCCATCGATATCCCATCCCCCAAACCGTTTCCACGGGTGCAATATGATATACGCCCAATTTCGCGCGCAGATTTTTAATATGCTCCGTCACCGCCGCCGTATCGGATTCGTTTTCATAGCCGAACGCCGCTTCAATCAACTGTTCACGCGTATAGACAAGTCCCGCATGGCGCGCAAGCATTTCGCACAGCGCATATTCACTTTTTGTAAGATTTATCATCGTATCGTTATAATACAGCGTCTTGCCCGCAAGGTCAAAATGCAAATTGCCACAGACAAACCGCCGCATCGGCACACGCTGTGTGCGCCGCAAATGCGCCGCAATCCGTGCGCGCAGCTCCGTCAGTTTGAACGGTTTTGTCAAATAATCGTCACCGCCCAACGCAAGACCTGTCAGAATATCGGTTTCGCCGTCTTTTGCCGTCAAAAATAAAATCGGGCAGTCCGTCCATTCCCGCACACGCTTGCACACCGAAAAACCGTCCTCGTCCGGCATCATCACATCGAGCAGCAATAAATCTGCCTTGCCGCACAGTGCCGGTGTGACGTCTTTTGCCTGTTGCAGCGCCGTGACGCAGTGTCCGTCTTTGACAAGTGCCGCTTTGAGCAATGCGCAGATATCGGGCGCATCGTCCACCACCAAGATATGTGCCAAATTCCTCTCCCCTTTTTAATGCAGCAGGTTGTAAACCACCCAAGAAAGTGCAAATAAAACATAAATATGCACCGGATAAAACCAGTAAAACAGCCGTTTTGAACCGTTGCCGCGTGTGCCGTTATAGCAGAGCATCAGCGGCACGGCAAAAATGCCCATCCACTCATACGCCACGGTAAACAGCATGGGAATCGTCAGTTCCGGCATCAGCGCAAACGGCAGCGCCACGTTCAGCAAAAGCACGCTGAGTGCATACCCGATTGCCTGCATTTTGCGGTGGTTGCGCAGAAGATACAGCAAAATTCCTTGCAAAATAACAAGCGTTCCGCCGTCCATAATGCTTGTATGCAGCGGCAAAACAGAGAATTGCAGCAGTGCCACCCAAAAGCCTGCCGTCGGCACTGCGCTCAGAAACGCAAACGCCAAATACGGCAGCGCAAGCGGCAGCACAACAGCGGCAATACCGCGCAGCCATTTCTTTTGACCGCACCATGAAAAGCCTTGCAGCACCACAAGCAATATCACAAAAGTGGCGAGCATCTGATTTTGCGGATACATGCCGTCCGGTCTTGCAAAGCCAAAATACGTACAGACAAACTGAAAAAGCCCCATGCCGATGGCGATGGCATAAATGCCGCAGAAATAACGTTTTCTGTCGTGTGTATGTGTAAATCCCTCAATCAGACAGAACAAAAACAGCGGTGCGGAAAGCCGCCCGAGCATCGAAAACCAGACCGGTATTACGCCTGTAAACTCGAAAAAATAATGGATATGGTCGAGAATCATCAGCGCCATCGCAATGTATTTCAGTCCGAAACCGGAAATTCCTTTTGTTTGTTGTTTCATTTTTATCTACTCCTCTTGTGTTTTTGAACCACAAGCAGAAGTATAAACGGCAAATATCAGAAAACGATAAGGTTTTTTGTTTTTTTATTGCAGCGCTTCACCCCATGCGGCGGCAAGCCTGTCCATATCCCATGCGGCATTGGCGGGACTTGTGCTTGGCACTTTGACGGCGGGCGGCGCATCTTTAATATACTCGTTGTATAAACTGTATGCTTTTGAGCCGTTGCATAATACTTTGCGGATTGGATATTGCTTGCACAGCGCGGCAATGTCGTTCGGCACAGCGTCTTTGATGGACACATCCGCCGCGCCCGTGATGGTGCAGCTTTCAAGCGTATCCCACAGTGCCAAGTTGTTTTCCGTGATGAGCGCGGTTTTTTCCGCGATGGTTTCCGGCACAGGCGCATCCAGCAGACGCGCCAAAAGCGACCAAAAACGGTTTTGCGGATGTCCGTAATAGAAGCCCTCCTCGCGGCTTTTGGGACTTGGCCATGTGCCGACAATGAGGATTTGCGCGGTGGCAGAACAGATGGGTTCGAACGACATAATTTTTTCCCTTTCGTATTATATTATAATAATACTACAAAATGTATTTTTCTATTGTCTGTGCCACGCCGTTTTCAAAGGCGGGCGGTGCCACAACTGTGGCGGTTTTTTGCAGGCTTTCTGCACCGTTTTGCATCGCAACCGAAAAACCGGCGGCGTCTAATAATTCGGCATCGTTGGCACCGTCTCCAAAGGCGGCGGTATCGCTCCAGTCCATGCCGAGCCGTTGCAGCACCGCTTCCACCGCAACCGCTTTGTGGCAGTCGCCGCGCAGAATGTCGTAGCGCTGATGCCCAAACGGCACAAACCGGAGATTGAGGTAGCCATATTTCTCTGTAAAGCGTTTTACCTTGTCATCATCTAAAATGCCGGTTGCGGCGAACGGCATTCCGTTCTGATGGCGCCTTTGGCTTTCACCGTCGCGCAAAAACGGAGCGTCCTCCTCTAAAGCGGCATACAGCGCCACATACTGCGTATATTCCACATACGCATAGTAGCCGTCGTCAAAAATAAAGCAGAGCGGCAAATTATCGTCCTCAAAAAAATCGACGAGCGCATACATTTCTTCTGTAGAAAGGCACGTTTGTGCGATGGTTTTTTCAGCGGCGTTTGCCGTCCATGCGCCGTTGGCACAGACGTAATAATCCGCCTTGATGCCGCCGAGCGCCGTTTTTGCATTGAACAATGCACGACCTGTCGCAATGATAACCGCAATGTTTTTTGCGCGCAGTTTCTCAATTGCCATGCGTGTTTCATCCGATGGTACCTTTAATTCATAGGGCAGTAATGTGCCGTCTATATCAAAAATTGCCGCTTTGATGTTCAAATAAATTCCTCTTTTTCTGTATATTGTAAAGCAATTTTAACACGGCAACCGCACAATTACAAGCTGACAAAAAAGCCGGAACACGTCCCCTACATGGGTGGTTCCGGCTTTGCTGATTTTGCAAAAATTATTTGGTCTGTACGCCGCCGATGAAGATATGTTCTGCGGCGAGGTCTTTATTCAGCACAAGTACGTCTGCGCGTTTGCCTTTTGTGATGCTGCCGAGCGTGTCGAGCAAGCCGACACAGCGCGCCGGATTGATGGTGGCGGCACGCAGAGCGCTTTCAAGCGGCACACCGAAGCTGACCGCGTGACGGAAACAATCGGCAAGGCAGGTTGCGCTGCCGGCAATCGTGCCGTCCTCAAGAGTTGCTTTGCCGTCTGTCATGAACACTTTTTGTCCGCCAAGCGAATATTCGCCGTTTGGCATTCCGCAAGCGCGCATGGAGTCGCTGATGAGGCAAACACGCGTGTCACCGAACATTTTGAACACTGTGCGCACGATGGCGGGGTGCAGATGAATGCCGTCGGAAATCATTTCAATTTCGTTTGCGTCATCTACCGCCGCGCCCACAACGCCGGGGTCGCGATGATTGAGCGGCGGCATGGCGTTGAACAGATGCGTCACATGCGTTGCGCCGGCCGCAAAACCGGCTTTCGCTTCATCATAATTGGCACAGGTATGTGCAATCGAGACAACACATTTTTGACTGGCTTCTTTGATGAACGCCTGTGAACCGGGCAGTTCCGGTGCGATATCCAACAACTTGATGCGTCCGCCGGAAATGGCAAACAGGCGGTTGAACATGTCAATGTCCGGATCTACGATATATTTTTCAGCCTGCGCACCTTTTTTGGCACGGTTGAAAAACGGGCCTTCCATATTGATGCCGCGCAGCACCGCGCCGCCGCTTTCTTTGTCAAAATACGGTTTTGCATTGTCAAAAATATCGGTTAAAATTTCCTCGTTGAATGCCATTGTCGTGCCGAAAAACGATGTGACACCCATGCTGCCGAGATAGGCGGACATGACCTCGATATCCTCCGGTTTGCCATCGCAAAAATCAGAACCTTTCGCGCCGTGAATATGGATGTCCACAAAACCCGGTGTGATATATTTTCCGCCTGCATCTATGACGTCTGCGCCGGTGAGCGTATTTGCGGGAGCAATTTGTGCGATTTTACCGTCTGCGATTTCGATATCGGCATTTTCGAACTCTGCTTTTTCTGTAAAAATTAAGCCGTTTTTTAAAATCATTTTGAAAATCTCCTTTAAATTTGTGAATTTTGAGACAAAATCCGCGTTTCTTGCCTTTATTATACAATAAATAAATTATTTTTGGGAAAAGAATTTCAAAAAATGTGATTTTGTGCTAATATTTGAGTTAATAGAAACTTTAATCAATACTGCAGGAGGAAAAAAATGATTAACCTACAAGGAATTGGCACTGCTGCCGGCATTGCGGACGGTCCATTGTATTTATACCATGCGCAACAGCGAAAACCGCAAAAATATGCGGTTGCTGATCCTACTGCCGAAATTTTATTGGTTGACAAGGCACTTGCGAAAGCAAAAGAGGAGCTTTCCGGTATGCACTTAAAAGCAACCGCGCGCGGCATTTCGGAAGAGGACGCCGATATTTTCGACATTCAGGCAATGATGCTGTCGGATACCGACTTCCTGTCGGCGGTGCATTCCACCATTCAAAACGCCGCGCTGTGTGCGGAATATGCCATTCATACCACGGGAGAAGCGTTTGCGGCACAGCTTCGCACACTGGACGACCCGTTTATGCGCGCGCGCGCAGATGATATTTTAGACGCGGCGCGCCGTGTGCAAAATATTTTGACAAATCAGCACGAAACCGCACTGCATTCGGTGGGGACACGCGTGGTGTTTGCCACTGAAACGTTGCTGCCAAGCCAAGCGGTGCAGCTTGACCGCAGTAAAATTTGCGCTTTTCTCACGCGGGAGGGCGGGCCGAGCAGCCATGCGTCTATTTTGGCGCGCAGCCTCGGCATTCCCACCGTCACGGCGCTCGGTGATGAGTTTGACGCCCTGCAAGACGGCGCGCGCACGATGGTGGACGGTGAAACAGGCGCCGTTGTGCAATGTCCCGATACACAGACTATCACGAAATTTGCGCAGAAAATGCTGCAAATTGTCAAGGAAGAGCGTGCGTTGCAATCGCTCAAAGGTCTGCCTGCCACCACGCAAGCCGGTGTGCGTATCACGCTTTCCGCCAATATCGCCCTGCCGGACGAAGCACGCAATGCACTCGCACATGACGCAGAGGGCATCGGACTGTTCCGCAGTGAACTTTTATATCTGGATGCCAACGGTTTTCCGGAAGAAGATACGCTCTATAACGCCTATAAAACCGCGCTTCTTGCCATGAAAGGACGCCGCGTATTGGTGCGCACACTGGATATTGCCGAAGATAAAAAGGTGTTTTGTCCCGATTTGCCGCCCGAAACCAATCCCGCACTCGGTGCGCGGTCTATTCCGCTCAGCCTTGCGCATCCCGAAATTTTAAAAACCCAGCTTCGTGCATTGTTGCGCGCATCGACATTCGGCAATCTTGGCATTGTACTGCCGATGGTTGTGTCGGCAGAGGAACTGCGCAGTGTGCGCGCGCTGCTTGATGAAGTGCGTGCCGAACTTGCGGCAGACCATATCGTGATGGCGGACACGGTTGCGCTCGGCGCCTTGATTGAAACACCCGCCGCGGCGATGATTGCGGATATTTTGGCAAGAGAAGCGGATTTTCTTTCTATCGGAACAAACGATTTAACGCAGTATATGTTGGCAGTAGACCGCCACAGTGCGCCGAGCAGCACAGGCTTTGACCAGAAAAACCCCGCCGTTTTGCGCATGATTACACAGGTTGCAGGTGCGACAAAAGCGGCGCGGATTCCGCTGAGCATCTGCGGCGAATGCGCATCAGACCCCTCGCTTGCCGGTTTTTTTGCCAGCATCGGTGTGAGCGAATTGTCCATGGCGCCCGGCAGTATTCTGAAGATGAAAAAGACCATTCGCGCACTGACAAGTGCCGATTGCCGCGCAGCGCTTGTCAGTGCGTTGCAACTGACTGAGCCGCCTCTTTTTGAGCAGACAAACGAGGAAACCTTCTATGAAAAATGAACTGGACGACCTCCTCAATTCCGTTTTTGGCAAGAGCCGCACACTCGGCCCGCAAACGCTGCATACAGACGCCGTGCCAAATTTGACCTTGGGCGATGAAAAGGCGGAAAAAGCAGTGGTTTCCACGCCGAAACCGGCGGTAAAATCTCCAAAAAACAACGATACTACAGATTCTATCAACATTGACGCGCTACAACAGGCAGTGCCTGAAATGAGCCGTGCGCTCGATGCACGGATTGCCGAACAGCAAAAACAAATTGCGGAATTGAACCGCGTGGCGCGTGCGGATATTGAGCGAATCGGACGCGAAGTGCGCTCGCCGACCGTGCAGAATTTGGCAACGCAACCGCAAAATATCGCAGCGGAACCGCCTGTGTTTGCAGGTGTCGGTGCCGAGGGTTTTTCAGCCCTCTATGACACCTTGCGCAAGCGTGTATACGGGCAGGACGCCTATTTGCAAAAACTTGTAATTGCGCTCAAACGTCCCTATATTATGGGGCATCACGGCGATGCCGCGCGCAATAGCATTTTGCTCACCGGACGCGCGTGTACCGGCAAACATTTGAGCCTTACAACAGCAAGTGCCGCGCTCAAAAATGCCGGTGTG
The DNA here is from genome assembly GCA_036635095.1 of Ruthenibacterium sp. Lineage (GTDB taxonomy): Bacteria > Bacillota > Clostridia > Oscillospirales > Ruminococcaceae > Ruthenibacterium. Next base: position 7,818 of record JAVWRA010000033.1, read on the forward strand.
CTTGCCACAGATGTCATTGCGTGGGTTGACCTTGCCCTGTATCCCACGCCGACCGAAGAAAAATTGTTTTTGCAAGACCTCTATATGGCGCTTGCGGGCGATGCCGAGATTGTGGCGTTTGCACATTATGAAAGCTGCCACAGCGGCTTTTTAACAATGCTTGCAAATTTGGTACAGCACGGCACAAGTCCGCTTGCAAACCGCTATGTGCTGCAAAACGGACGGCTTGTTGACGCCGGTACGGCGCTTGTTTCGGACGCCGTCAGCGCTTTGACGCCGCGCGGAAAATATTTTGTTTTTGTGACGACGCGTCCGCTTGAAAAGCTTGCCGATGTGTTTGGCGCGCCGTTTGTGAGCGCGCTTGGTGATGTGTGTGAAACTGCCGTCTTAACGCCAAAAGCGCTTGATGAAATTGCGGCGGCAGAATACACAAAAATGGCGCAAAATGCGCAAAAATCACTTGGTTTTACACTCAAAAGCTGCGACGCGGTGACTGCGCTTGCCGCAGCGGCATCCGGCACAGACCAAAGCGCCGCCGGCATTTTGCAATTTTTTAAAGACACCTACAAGGCGCTTGCACAATATAAATTGGAGCAAGAAAACTGTGCCGACGCCACCGTGTCTCTCTGCGTAAAAGATGGCAGGCTTATGGCTGATTTTGGTGATGAAACGATAGATTTGCTTGCCGTTTTGCCGCCGCGTTACACCGGTGCTTTGGCGGAAGTCAAGGCGGAAATGGCGCAAATCGTTGGGTTGACCGAAATCAAAGCGTATATTTTGAGTCTTGAAAACAATTACAAAATACAGGCACGGCGCAAAGCCGAGGGTTTGAAAAACACGCCCGTTTCCATGCACATGATTTTCACCGGCAACCCCGGCACCGGCAAAACCACCATCGCGCGGCTCGTGAGCAAATATCTGAAAGCCATCGGCGTTTTATCGGGCGGTCAACTGGTGGAGGTGACGCGCGCCGACCTTGTGGGCAAATATGTGGGACATACCGCGCCGCTCACCACGCAGGTGCTGAAAAGCGCCATCGGCGGCGTGTTATTCATCGATGAAGCGTATAGTTTATACCGCGGACAGGACGATGCTTTCGGGCTTGAATGTATTGACACGCTTGTGAAAGGCATGGAGGACAACCGCGACAATCTGCTCGTGATTTTGGCGGGATACTCAAAAGAAATGTCCGTTTTTTTGACTGCCAACAGCGGGTTGAAAAGCCGTTTTCCGAATATCATCGAGTTTCCCGACTACACGGGCGCGGAGCTGCTTGCCATCTTAAAATTGCAGGCAAAAGGCAAAGGCTATGCACTGGATGCGTCGTGTGACGCGGTACTGCTGCCCTATTTCAACGCGGTGCAACTTGCCCGCGCACGGGACGCCGGCAACGGACGCCTTGCGCGCAACAAACTGGAGGAAGCCATTTTGAATCAGTCAAAACGCCTGATGACACAGCCGGAAGCGGATTTATCACTGCTGCTGCCGGCAGATTTCAAGCTTGACGATGTGAACGGATAACAAAAAGGGATTGCAGTGCTGCAATCCCTTTATTTTTTCGGTTTTTTCTGCGGAAACAATGTGATTCTTTCCAAAATCGTCACAATTTCGCGGCTGAAATCGGCGTCGTCGATGTCGAGAATATAATGCTCTTTTGCGCCCTCATACGGCATACCACACGCTGCATTTCGCATTTTATCTGCAATTTGCGCCATTTTTTTGACGTAAACCGTGTTGTCACACACCAGCAGAACCGGTTTATCGTTGACATAAACCATATATTCCCCGAACATTTTGCGAAAGCGCACCGCGCCTGTTTCCGCAATTTGCTCGCAGACATAGGTGATAAAATCAAGTGTTGTCGCCATCATATTCCTCCAAAAATGAGTGATTGACGCCATTTTTGCTGTAACCCGGCAGCATGTTAAGGTTGACATTGTGCAGGCTGCGAAACAAATTGACGTCTGCCTGTGCATTGCTTTTGCGCAGAGACGCAATGAGTGCTTTGGTTTCGGCGCGCGCACCGCCGCTTGCCTGCGCGTCTGTTTGCCGCTCGGTAAAGCGGCAGGCGCACTGCAAAAATTCAAGAGAATTATAACGCTTCCACGCCAAAATGTCGGTTTCCCGCACAAGATAAAGCGGGCGAATCAGCTCCATGCCCGCATAATTTGTGCTGTGCAGTTTCGGCATCATCGTTTTTACTTCCGCGCCCCAAAGCATACTCATGAGCGCCGTTTCAATCACATCGTCAAAATGATGCCCGAGTGCAATTTTGTTGCAGCCGAGGCTTTGCGCGTTTTTATAGAGATGCCCGCGGCGCATTCGTGCGCACAAATAGCACGGCGAGCGCTCAATTTCCACCACCGTATCGAAAATATCCGTCTTGAAAATCGTAAGCGGAATCCCCATTTTTTCGGCATTCTGTTCAATCAAGGCGCGGTTTTCGGCACGATAACCCGGATCCATACATAAAAACGCAAGTTCAAACGGCACATCGGAATATTTTTGCAATTGCTGCATACATTTCGCCAGTAAAAAGCTGTCTTTTCCGCCGGACACGCAAACTGCAATTTTATCTCCGGCTTCAATCAGCTTATAATCTTTACACGCGCCGATAAAGCGATGCCAAATTGGTTTTTGATATTTTTTGATAATGCTGCGCTCTATGCCTATCTGTTGATTCTGTGCTTTCATTCATGCAGCTCCAATGTTTCCAAAATAGCGCCATCTAGATTTTTTGTCGTAAATACGCCGTTTTCATACGTCATATAGCTGTGAATGCCGTCGCCTTTCGGCAGCGAAACACTGCCCGGATTCAAAAAGAAGTACGCGCCGCGGTCTGCCATCACACGCAAATGTGTGTGACCGTGCAGCAGCACATCGCCGCGATGCAGCGGCGGCAGATTTTCTTCATTGCACAAATGTCCGTGTGTGACGAACACCATATGTCCGTCCAACCAAAGTGTGCAAAAATCTGCCATGATGGGAAACGCAAGCACCATTTGGTCCACTTCGGCATCGCAATTACCGCGCACACAGAGAATTTCCGTCTGTAATGCGTTCAAAATGTCAATCACTTTTTTAGGTGCGTATTCCTCCGGCAAATCGTTGCGCGGGCCGTGATAGAGCAAATCGCCCAGCAAAATAAGCTTGTCGGCATGTTCTTTTTCGTAAATATCGCGCACAGCCGCCGCATATTTGGCAGAGCCGTGTAAATCGCTTGCAATCATCAATTTCATGAAATCATCTCCTATAGTTTAATATTCATCCATTTTCCACCGCGAAAACGCCGTCTCGACAGCAAAAAGCGCATGAACTGATCGAGCATCAAGCCAATCCACGCGCCGGTCAGTCCCAAACCGAGCGGATATACAAACAGCCAACCTGCAAGCGGGCGAATCACCGCCACGCTGATGAGCGACACCAATGCCACATAACGCGTGTCGCCTGCGCCACGCAGTGCGCCGCTGTAAATCACCTGCGACACCTGCAATACCACAATTATCGCCACAAAGCGCATGATTTCGGCGCCGTAATCGAGAATTTGCGGCTCGTTTGAAAACAGCATAAACACATCGCGCCCCACAGTGGCATACGCGATTGCAAGGGTCAGCGAGCATAAAAGACCGATGCGCTGACAAAATGCACCGTAAATTTTGGCGAGGTCGGCACGTTTTTCACCGAGACTTTGCCCCACAAGCGCCACGCTTGCCACCGAAAGACCGTCGCCGATGGAAAACGAAATATTGATGACATTCATGCCGATTTGATGCGCCGCAAATGCCGCCGTGCCAAGCCGTGCCACCACCATGGCATAGACGAGAAAACCGAAGCGCAAAAAAATCTGTTCCGCAAACGAAGCCGAACCGATATTGGCAAGTGTCCCGAGTGTTTTTTTGTCGAATTTCAGTTTTACATTGTGGTAAAACAGATATAAAAAGCCGTCTGTATGTGAAATTGAAAGAATACTCATGCCGAGTGCCACCACGGTGCCTGCCACTGTGGCGATGGCTGCGCCGGCAACGCCCAGTTTCGGAAAACCGAAATTGCCGCCAATCAAAAGGTAATTCAGCACAATATTAACGGCATTTGATGCAAGATTGGTGCGCATGGCGATTTTGGTATTGCCGACGCCGCGCTGTGCCGCATTGATGACCATGCTGAACACATTGAAAACCATGCCTGCCGTCAAAATGCGAAAATAGACCGTAGCGGCTGCGTGTGTGTCGGCATTGGTGCCGGCGAGACGCAAAATCGGCTCGGCAAATACGAACGCCAATATGGTAATCAACACCGTTAAAACGCCTGTGACGAGAAGCGCCTGTCGCAATACATTATTGGCGCCATCGCGGTCACGCTCGCCTTTTCGCCGCGCAACCACCGCACTGACGGCGATATTGAGCGAAAAAAACGCCGCAAGACAGATAAATTTCGGCTGACCTGTGAGACCGACAGCCGCAATGGCATAGCTGCCGAGTGCAGACACCATGATGGTATCCACCACGCCGACCAGTGACACCAAAAATGATTCCAACATACTGGGCCACGCAACGCGCAATGTGCGTTTCAAAATTGTTTTATCGGACGGCATTTCACCGAGCGGCACCGTGTTTTTGAGTGTGTGTTCGGCACTGAACAGTTTCATAAATTTTGCAGACAAAATCATTCACCTCGTTTATTCCTTTTCATTGTAGCATATTTTTGGTATAATAACAGAAAAGCAGGTGATTTTTTTGCCAACAAATTTTACATTGAAAATTTATGAAGTGGTGCGCCAAATTCCGAAAGGCTGTGTGGCGTCTTACGGACAGATTGCGATGCTTGCAGGCAACCCGCACGGTGCGCGCGGTGTCGGTTTCGCGCTGCACCGCAACCCTGAGCCGGGCGTGATTCCGTGCCACCGTGTGGTTTTTAAAAACGGCAGTGTGTGTACCGGTTTCGCATTCGGCGGGCCGGAAGTGCAAAAGCAATTACTATCGGACGAAGGTGTGACCTTTTTAGAGGACGGGCGCGTGGATATGGCACGTTGCCGCTGGCTGTGAAAACAAACAAGCCGCTTTGCATTTGCGAAGCGGCTTTGTTTGATGTACGTCTTGCAGACGGATGCACCGTGTTTAAATTGCGTCGAGTCCCTGCTGTAAGTCCGCTAAAATATCGTCGATATTTTCAAGCCCGACGGAAAGGCGAATCAACCCCGGTGTGATGCCTGCCGCCACGAGCTGTGCGTCCGTGAGTTGGCGGTGTGTGCTGCTGGCGGGGTGCAATACGCAGGTGCAAATATCCGCCACATGCACAACATTATTGGCAAGCGTTAAGCTGTCCATGAATTGAACTGCCTTTTCGCGACCGCCTTTGACAGAGAACGAAATGACGCCGCTTGCGCCGTTGGGCAGATATTTTTGTGCAAGTGCATGATAGGGATTGTTTTTGAGCGTGGGATAATTGACAAATTCAATTTTCTCGCTTTTCGCCAAAAATTCTGCCGCTTTTTCAGCGTTTTGACAGTGCCGTTCCATGCGTACCGCCAAGGTTTCAAGACCTAAATTGAGATAAAAAGCCGCCTGCGCGCCGGGATACATGCCGAAGTCGCGCATCAATTGCACACGCGCTTTTGTGATATACGCCGCTTTGCCGAAATCTTTGGTATAGGTGACGCCGTGATAGCTTTCGTCCGGTGTGCAAAGCTCGTCAAATTTTCCGTTTTCCCAATTGAAATTGCCGCTGTCCACCACAACGCCGCCCACTTGAATGGCGTGTCCGTCCATATATTTTGTCGTGGAATGTACGATAATATCCGCACCAAATTCGAACGGACGGCAGAGAATCGGCGTGGCAAAGGTGTTGTCCACAATGAGCGGCACGCCGTTTTTATGGGCAATTTCCGCAAATTTTTCAATGTCAAACACATCGATTGCGGGGTTTGCAATCGTCTCGCCGAATACGGCTTTTGTGTTCGGTTTGAACGCTTTTTGAATTGTTTCGGCGCTTGCATCCGCATCCACAAAGGTGCAGTCAAGTCCAAATTTGCGCAGTGTGATGTTGAATAAATTGATGGTGCCGCCATACACCGTGCCGGTGCTGATGAAGTGGTCGCCCGCTTTGGCAAGGTTTAAAACCGACAACATGGTTGCCGCCTGACCGCTTGTGGTGCAAAGTGCGCCGACACCGCCCTCCAGTGCCGCGATTTTTTCTTCCACTGCGGCGACTGTGGGGTTTGAAATGCGCGAATACATATGCCCCTCTGCCGACAAATCAAACAATTTGCCGATATGCTCTGTGGAATCGTAGGTGTATGTAGTGCTTTGATAAATCGGCAGTGCTTTCGGCTCGCCATTTTTTGGTTGATAACCCGCATGCAGACATTTTGTTTCGATTTTCATGGTCTCTTTCCCCTTTTTTCGTCGTTTGGTTTATGAATATTTTTTGACGATTGCCGCCATGGTATCCCAGTTTTCTTCCATTTCGGCAACCAGTTTAAACTGTGTGCGCGCGCGCTCTAAATTTTGCAGCGGACGGCTGACTTTAAAATAAGTATCACCCTGTAAAAAATCGGTTAAAAAGCGTGTGCCGCACTCGAGTGTCATCAATTTGGCACCCCATGGCAGATAGGCTTTTTCGGTGTCGGTAAGCACGGCACCTGCCGCTTCCAGATAGCCTTTTGTATACGCTTCAAACAGCTCTAAGCTGAAATGCACCTTGGAGAGTTCCGGCTCGTCCTCCGCCGCCGTGGACGCGCCAAAACGAATGGAATCGCCATAATCATTGAGTGCAAGACCCGGCATAATGGTGTCAAGGTCAATGACGCAAAGCCCTTCGCCCGTGGTGGCATCAAACAAAATATTATTGAGTTTTGTGTCGTTATGCGTCACGCGCAGCGGCAGTTTGCCGCTCTCCAGCAAATCCATGAGAACAGGCGCATCTTTGGCATGTGCTTTGACAAACGCAATTTCCGGCATACATTGCGCGGCGCGATTTTTAACGTCCCGCGCGAGCGCTTTGTCAAAATCGGCAAAACGTTTGCGCGTATCGTGAAATTTTTCAATGGTTTCATTGAGCGTATCTGCCGGATAATCGCCGAGCGCACATAAAAAGCCGCCAAAACTTTTGCCGGAATTGTAGAAATCAGCCGCATTTGTGGCACTTTCGATGCACACGGAATCGGGAATATAATTGTAGCAGCGCCACGGACTGCCACCGGCATCTTCAAAAAAGTGTTCGCCTGTTTTTGTTTTCAGATACGACAGCGCTTCCCTGTCAGCATCGCCGCCACGCGCCAAAATTTGGCGGCGCAGATATTCCGTTACGCCAAAAATGTTCTGCATGACGCCGCGTGGATTTTTAAACACTTCCGTATTGATGCGCTGGATAACATAAGACAGCGTATCAACGCCGTTTTTGTTCATATAAACCGCATATGTATCGTTGATGTGTCCTGAACCGAACGGTTTGACATAGCTTGCCGTTTCGCCCAATTTGAACGCAAAAAGAGCGTCTTCCAGATGATTGTTGTCCACACCGTCGATGTGGCGGCGCGTGGAATAAACAATTTCGCCCGCTTCCGTGCGTGTGCAGCTTGTGAGATGGCACCACGCTTTGATGGTGGCGTTCAAGTTGACATGCACACCGTCTTCGAGAATATTGTCGTGATCCACCAGTGCCGCGCTGTTGATGAGACACGCTTTGCCGAGCAGCGTTTTTGTGTTGATGATGGCACTTTGCAAAATCATTGTGCCTGCGCCGATTTCTGCGCTTTTACTGACGATTGCCGTGGGATGGCAAAGCACCGGCACGATGTAGCCGGCGGACTCTAATTTTTGCGTCCAACACAGACGCAGTGCATTGTCGCCAAATGCGGCAAGCGCATATGGATATTGTTTTGAAAGAGCCGTGTAATCGACACATTTACCCACGATATCCGCTTCACGCAGCGCATCGTCCAAAAAAGAAATTGTCGTGTATTCTCCGGTATCTGCGGCAACCTCGCCAATCATGCGGCCAAGTCCGCCTGCGCCTAAAATCAGCAGTTTCTTCTCCATTTGAACTACTCCTCGTTTTTTATTTATTTGCGGGCAAGCACAATGCCCGCATCCACTTTGGTTTGCGTTGGCAAAACATTGCCCGCTTTGACAATGGCGCCCGGCGCCAAATGACAGCACACGCCAATCACGCAGTCGTGGTCAACAAGCGCGCCGATATTGATGATGCTGCCGGCACCGATTTCTGTGCCGGTGTTAATCACCGCATGCGGCAGCACCACAACGCCCTGCCCGAGTGTGGCGGACGGACTGACATATGCCGACGGATGCACCAGTGTCGGCACCTTGTAACCGGCATCGTCAAGCTCACCGAGCCATGCAAAACGCAGCGCATTATCCCCAAACGCCGGATAGGCATATGCAAAGCCCTCCGTGAGTGAGGGACGGCGATAGGCACCGCAATGTGCCATCACGTCCTCGGCGTCGGTTTCCTTGTCGTCCAAAAAGGCAATTTGGCTGAACAATCCGAGTGACTGCGCCAGTTCAAACACCGTGCGCCCATAGCCGCCCGCGCCTAAAATCAGCAAGTTTTCCACTGTTTTCACCTCGCATTTTATCTTTCTTTCAGTGTACCATAAATCGTTTAAAAAGAACAGATTTTGTTTAAATGCCACCATTTTAGTATAATTACACAAGAAAGCCTCTCGCAAGGCACAAAAGTTTGGCGAGTCATGCCCTATTTTTTTGCAAAAAAGTCTACAAATTTTGTGAAAATTTGTTATACTTAACACGGTACATCATAACGCATAGTATTAGGAGAACAAAATGAGCGAAAGTATTTTAGTTCTGGAACATATTACAAAAAAATTTGGCGATACCGCTGTGTTGAACGACATCAGCCTTTCGATTGCCCCCGGCGAATTTATAACGCTGCTGGGTTCTTCCGGTTGCGGAAAAACCACAACACTGCGCATCATTGCCGGTCTTGAAACGCCGGACAGCGGCCGCGTGATTTTGGCGGGACAAGACGTGACCGATGCCGAACCGAATCACCGCGATGTCAACACCGTATTTCAAAATTACGCACTGTTTCCGCATATGACGGTGGCGGGCAATATCGCTTACAGTTTAAAGCTCAAAAAAGAGAGCAAAGCCGCCATTGAAACGCAGGTAAGCGAGATGCTGACACTGGTG